>NZ_CM001857.1:3986860-4088273 GCF_000400505.1 Musicola paradisiaca NCPPB 2511
GGCCGCCAGTCTGGCCGACCGCTCCGACCATCCGGTGTCGCAGGCGATCGCCAGCGCGGCGCAACAGGCGCAGATTGCGCCGATCGCGGTCGATACGTTTACCGCGCTGGGCGGCCTTGGCGTCACCGGCGTCATCGACGGACACGCCTATTTTCTGGGCAGCCCGCGGCTGGCACAGCAACGGTTGGGCGATGCTGCGACCCGACACGCCGATCGGATGGCGGGCCTGGAACAGGATGGCAATACGGTGGTGGTGCTTGGCGACGAACGCCAGGTGCTGGCGCTGATAGCCGTGGCAGATACCGTCAAACCGGGCAGCCGCGACGCCGTCGCCAGCCTGCACCGCGCCGGGATTAAGACCCTGATGCTGACCGGCGATAATCCGCACGTCGCCCAGGCGGTCGCCAGAGAGGTGGGCATCGACGAAGCGCGCGGCAACCTGCTGCCGACGGATAAGCTGTCCATCATCGAACAGTTGGCCGGTAAAGGCGTGATCGGTATGGTGGGCGACGGCATCAACGATACCCCGGCGCTGGCGCGGGCGGATATCGGGTTCGCCATGGGCGCGATGGGAACCGATAGCGCCATCGAAACCGCCGATGTGGCGCTGATGAACGACGACTTGCGCAAGATCCCCGAATTCGTAAGGATTTCAACATCAACCCGCCGCATCCTGATCCAGAACATCGTGCTGGCGTTGGGCATCAAGGCGGTATTCCTGCTGTTGACGCTGATGGGGCTTGGCACCATGTGGATGGCAGTATTCGCCGATGTCGGCGCCAGCCTGCTGGTGGTCGGCAACGGACTGCGACTGCTGCGCCAGTCTACCCCCCGCGAGCAGTCCGCACCAGCGGCCTGACGCCGCCCATTCGCGGCGGCAGGCCTATTACGGTCACTCATCCGACGGACGGGTGGCCGTTTCTCTGGCGCAGAATACCGCCAGCAGAGTCAACAGCAGCGCCGCGCAGACGTACAGAGAGATCGCCACGGTCGAGTTCCAGGAACGGAATAGCGTGGTAATGATCAGCGGGGCGAAACCGCCGCCGACGATCCCCGCCAACGTATACGCCAGTGACGATCCGGCGTAACGTACCTGCGCCGGAAACTGCTCGGTGACGAACGCCGCCTGCGGCCCATACATCGCCGCGTGAATCACCAGTCCGACGATCACCGCCAGACAAATGGTGACCGGATAGGTGGCGTCCAGCAGCACGAAAAGACAAACGCCCAGACCATGCCGGCGATCGCTCCCCCCATATAGACCGGGCGACGCCCCAGCCGATCGGACAGCATGCCGAACAGCGGCACGGTAATCACATTGGCCACCGCCCCCAGCATGGTGGCGGCCAGTGCCAGCGGACGCGGCAGATGCAGTACCGTGGTTACATAGGTCAGCGTGAACACCACCACCAGCGCATACAGCACGTCGGAACCGATGCGGGCACCGCCGGCGATAAACAACGAGCGCAGATGGCCGGTAAAGATCGCTTTAAGCGGTGCGTGCGCGGTCTTGTTCTGATGTTCCAGTTCAAGAAACGCCGGCGTTTCTCCCACGCCGCTGCGCAACCACAGCCCGAAGGCCACCAGCACCAGGCTCAGCAGGAACGGAATGCGCCATCCCCAATCGAGGAACTGCTCCGACGGCAACAGCAGCGTCACCAGCGTAATCAAGCCGGTTCCCACCAATGTCCCGGTGGATGGGCCGACCTGCGCAAACGAAGCATTACGCCCGCGTTGATGCGGTTTACCGTGTTCCATCGCCAGCAATACTGCGCCGGCCCATTCGCCCCCCAGCGCGATCCCTTGAATAAATCGCAGGCTGACCAGCAGAACCGGGCTCCAGATCCCCCAACTGGCATAACTGGGCAATACCCCCATCAGCGCCGTCGTCACGCCCATGATCACCAGCGTCGTGACCAGAACAAAACGCCGCCCCAACACGTCGCCGAGGTGCCCGAACACAAAACCGCCGATCGGCCGAGACACATAACCCACCGCGTAGGTGGAGAATGCCAGAATGGTGCCCACCAACGGATCGAAAGACGGGAAAAAGATGTGGTTAAAAACCAACGCCGCCATCAGGTTATAGACGGTAAAGTCATACCACTCCAGCGCCGTGCCCACCGAACTGGCCGCCGCCAGCCGACCGGTCTGTACCTGTGCGGACGTCACATTGTCAGCGTTAAGAGACAGGGTCATGATTTCAGATCCTCAGCAGTCAGGGCCCAGCCCAACGCATACTGCGCCGAGGCGGACAAAGGAAGGGAAAACGCCGCCGTGGCGGCATAAATGAAAGAACGGCAAGTGCTGTCGTAGCTGCTCTCTATCAGCAGCATCGGCAACAGTTGACGTTGATGAGTGTCCTCCGCTGGCAGCGGCGTACTGAGCGTCTCATCCGGCACCAACAGGCAAGAGCGAACGAATCCATGCTCGATGGCAAGCTGATGGCCCAACACCTCAGCTTTGACGATCAGCGCATCGGATACGTGCTCTTGCAGCGTGATCACCGCCAGATAGCTGCCGTTGCCCTGCCCGATCGCCGAGTGAATAGTGCAGACTCGGCGCATCGGCCGGCGCATTTTGCCAAGACTCGCTACCGACCAGGGTGTCTGATGGCGGAACGCCGCCTGATAGGACGCCGAGGTAAAGCAGTCCAGCGAGACGGTTTTATACAAGCCAAGATATTTACGCCCGCCGCTGACCGACTGGTAGCGGATACCGGACAGAAAACCCTCAATACGTACCCGCTCTTCCACATGTTCCGTGTCATACCAGCGGTTAAAGTCGGCCTCGTCGGCCGGATCGACATCGGTAGCAACAAACAGCATGCCCTGTGGCAATGTAGTCATCATCTTCTCCCGTCAAACAAGGAATAGCGGCAGTCGGCCGATAAAGCCGGAACAACGGCGATCAGTTCAGGCATGATTCCAACTCCCGCGCCCAGCTCAGCAGCTCGTCGTCCCGGCCGTGCAAGCTTCCCGCCATCAGCCCGACCGGCGCGTCGCCTGGGCGGTGACACGGCAACGAAATAGCGCAACCGTCAAGGAAGTTGAAAATTGCGGTATTACGTAGCGCCAGACCATTAGCTGCAAAATAGGCGTTCTCATCGGCGGCCAATTCATCAATGGCCGGCGCCACCATCGGTACGGTGGGCATCAATACCGCATCGAACCCCTGCCAGGTTGCTGCCGCTCGTTGCTGCCAGTCGACGCGACGCGACGCCAGTTCGCGCGCCTGCGCATCCCCCAACGCTTCCCCTTTGCGAATGCGTGACAGTACCCGCGGGTCGTACTCCGCAGCGCGGCGGGCAATCAACGCCTGATGCCAGCGCCAAGACTCCAACGCGGAAAAACCGCCGCCGGCGTTGATCGATGCCAGTTCCGCCAACAGTTCGCTCGGCAGTTCGACGATCTCCACACCCGCAGCCGACAGCCGGGAAAGCGCGCGGTCGAACGCGGCGGCGACGCTGTCGTCAAGGTTGTCCAACACCAGCGTCTGCGGTACGACGAAACGCGCCTGAGCCAGACGTTTTGGCTTCAGTGTCAGCGGCTGGTGTGCGACTACACTATCCAGCGCCACACAGCCCGCCACGTCACGGGCAATGACCCCGACGGAATCCAACGCGGTGGACAGCGGCAATACCCCCGCCCGATCGATACGCTGCGCCGTGGGTTTAAAACCGACCAAGCCGCAGAAAGCGGCCGGAATGCGTACCGAACCGCCGGTATCGCTGCCGATGGCGCCGTAGCACATACCGTCCGCTACCGACACCGCCGCGCCGGATGATGATCCGCCGGGAATGCGTCTGGTCAAACGATCCCATGGATTGGCAGGCGTACCGTAATGCGGGTTCAGGCCAAGGCCGGAGTAAGCAAACTCCGTCATGTTGGTTTTTCCCAACACCACGGCTCCGGCCTGCAGCAATCGCGCTACCACGGCCGCATGGCCACTGGCTGCTGGCACATCACGCAAAACGCGCGAACCGGCGGTGGTGGGTTCGCCCGACACGTCAAAGAGGTCTTTCACCGATACCGGTATACCTTCCAGCGCCGATCGCGGCGCGCCCTGCATCAGCAGGCGATCGGACACCGAAGCCTGTTCCAGTGCCCATGCGCCGTACACTTGGGTAAAGACGCGCGCGCCTTCACCGGCAGGATCGGCAATTCGCGCCAGCGCCTCGCGCGTCAGTTCGACCGCACTCAGCGATCCTTGCGCCAACCGAGTGGCCAGCGACATCAACGTTTGCTCGTTCATCCGTTCTCCTCAGGCCACGACCGGCAGCGCAGTGATAGCGTACTGATGGCTGATAACACGCCCTCGACGCTCATCGATCAGTTCCATGCGAAACGCCTGAGCCGGGCGGATGCCGCCAATTGCAGGAACCGTGCCGCAGCTCATCGCCAGCCCATCGGCCGGTAACGCCTCGCCGGAACGCTCTCGGTATAAAGACAGCAGTTCTTCTGGACGACGCAGCCCGGCTAATGTTCCTTGCTGATACAAGCGATAGTCACCATCCTCCAGAATCCAGGAACGCAACACCAACTGATCCCAGTACGCCTCCACGTCGGCGAAACGCCACGCCTGATGCGCCACCGGCTTCACACACACTTGTTTGGACAGTGCCACGCTGGAAGCTTCCAGTTCCCGGTCGGTATGATCGGAGGCCAACGAAACGAACCATTCCCCTTGGCGGCAGAACAGCAGCGGCTCTGCCTCACCAGATGTGGTTTCCCCCACGACGTCAATCTGCGCCGACTGACTGAGCTGATTGGCCGCCACGCGATAAAACAGCGGGATTGCACTGGGTTGAGGCACACCCAGCAGTTCCAATTCACGAATATGGTGCATCACTGCTTCGCGATCGCGCCCGGTCCAGCCGGCAATGACCAGCTCCTTGACCTCCAGATCCATCAAATCTGTTTCAAAATCATCGGGTAAATCGAAAAGTAATGTCATGACTGCCTTCCCTTGGTTTAAAAACACAGTGAAATTTCACTGTAACTTCAATTAATAATTAAGCGATTTCCATGCCAGAATTTTTCGGTAAGATGGAAAAAGTGATGATGACGCAGGAGCAAAGAGTGAAAGTGGTTGATGAAATCACGCCATCGGGAACGGCACAGGAAACGGGAGTGTCACTCAACGAACTGGCGTATGAGCGTTTCAAGCAGGCGTTGATAACCCTGCGCTACAAGCCTGGGGAGTATCTAAACACCGCGCAGGTTATGAACGAACTGGAATTGAGCCGGACGCCAATCATCCAGGCGGTACATCGGTTGGCGAACGAAGGGTTACTACAAATCATTCCGCGTAAAGGAATGATGGTGGCGCCGCTATCATTGGATGACGCGCTGGAGCTGATCGAAGTACGTCTCGTCAACGAACTGTTGTGTATCCGCCTCGTTTGCCAACGCTGCACTCAGCAGGATATCGCCCTGTTGCGCGAGCTCAACCAGCAGATCACCGCCGCCAGTCAAGCGCGGGATCACGTCGAGATGATGACGCTGGACCACCAGTTCCACCAACAGCTGTCGCGCATCGCGAACAACCATATTCTGGACGACATTCTTCGCGTGTTGAATGCCCGCTCCCAGCGCTTTTGGGCGACGACCCTGTCGCGCGAAGGGCATATGCAGGAAGTGATCGATGAGCATGACGCTATCATCAGCGCGCTGGAGCAACAGAACTCGGAAGCGGCCTGCGCCGCCGCACAGGCGCATATTCTGTCATTCCGCCATGCCTTGCTCAGCAACTAGCATCGTGGCATTTTTTTGACGTAGCTGCCTTATTCGGCGCAGAAGTGCGCCACAAATGCGGCGACATCCTGCTGGAACCACGGCAGGTTGTCGCGCAGTTTTTCATCCGGCCAGTCCCACCATTGCAGTTGTTCCAGCTTTTCCGCCACCGATTCGTCTGCAAAACGCGGGCGCAATATGCGGGCCGGGTTGCCCACCACCAGCGTCCAGGCCGGCACCGGTTTCGTCACCACGCTGCCCGCGCCGACAATCGCCCCGTTGCCGATACTGACGCCCGGCAGCACGATAGCGCCGTGGCCGATCCACACATCGTGCCCGATAACGACTTCATCCTGTTGACGCCATTCAAAAATATCGCTGTCTACCGCAGCGGGGTTATCGCGCATCTGATATTTGCCGGGCCGGTAGGTGAAATGATGCAACGTCGGTCGCCACCAGGGATGATTGCTGGGGTTGACCCGTACATGGGAAGCGATGGAGGTGAATTTGCCGATCTGGGTAAACATCAGGTCACAGTCATTCATGATGTAGCTGTAATCCCCCAGCGTCACATGATTGAGAATGGTGCGCTCGGCCACTGCCGTCCAGCGTCCCAATTCAATATGGAACGCATTGACATCATCGGCGAGACGGGGCGTCGGGCTGAGTACCGACGAGGGCGGTTGGCGAAGCTTCATACCTTTTCCTGCACGTTGACTGACGAAGCGGGTAACAGGTGTCTATTTTTTCACCCACGTATGACAAAGGCATGTCAGCGGCTTTAAACCCCGTTCTGATTTCCCCTTTCCATGTTGTGGTGAAATTCGCCGGTCATCAGGGCGTGCTTATACTGTCGCCCGGCAATGTGCCGGCAACCTGCGAAGACCCAAGATGAACTCATTACGCCGACGTTTTATTCTGCAACTGCCGCTGCTGGCCTGCGGCACCTCGCTGTTCAATACGGCTTTTGCCGACGACGACAGAGAACGATTCGCGACCATGCGCCCGGCGGGTTCCACCGCGCCAGCGCCGCACAGCGTCGACCCCGGCGGGAAATTCCACCCGGACGGCAGCGCCAGCCCCTTCCCCGGAAATACCCTCATTTGCCCGATTCCGCTGCGCACCGTCGCGTCGGATGCGCTGATGGCGGTACGGAACACGTTGCGCCAGCAGGCATTCAGTCACTGTCTGGGCTTCACACCGCCCTCCAGTTACCACATGACACTCTTCGAAGGGGTCACGCTCGCCAAGCGGCAAGCGGGGTTCTGGCCCGCAGACCTGCCGACGACGGCGTCGCTGGCTGATTGCACCCGACACCTGGCCGGAAAATTAGCGGGCTTCGCGTTGGAAAGCGACGTGCCGTTTCGCCTCGTCATCGCCGATTTCAATGCCCACCGCGACGCCGGCGCCACCATCCGCCTGACGCCGGCGGACAATCAGGAAGAGCGACGGCTGCGCACGCTACGCGATCGGCTGGCGGATCGGCTGCAAATCCGTATGCCGGATCACGATCGTTATGGTTTTCACATCACGCTGGCCTATCTGGTGCAATGGATGAACCGCACGGAATCACAGGCATATCGGCAGATACAAACCGATTGTCTGCGTTACTTGCAGCAACAGGTGCCGGTGTTGGCGCTTGGCGTGCCGGAGTTCTGCACATTCAATGATATGTTTGCGTTTGATACCTGGCTAAAGCTGGGGCAACCCTTGCAACAGGTACCATTGAGCGTGGTCGGCTAAGCGTGCGGCGGTAAAAAATCGGGCGAGTTTTTCATCGACTGGCACGTCAGGGTATACGCCAAAAAAAGCCCCCTTTCAGCGGGAACTGAAAGAGGGAAAGCACAGAAGAGAAAGCGGTAATGTCACAACGTTAAAGGAGGGTTGATAAAGCCAGCGTTCGGTTTCACCGACACACCGGACAACGGCAACGCCATCGCCCGATCCCTTGACGACATCAGGCCGATGTCGGGGTTCTGATCAGATAATCAAAGGCGCTGAGCGACGCTTTAGCACCTTCGCCGGTGGCGATAATGATCTGCTTGTACGGCACCGTGGTGCAGTCTCCGGCGGCAAACACCCCTTTGACGGTAGTTTCACACTTAGCGTCGATGATGATTTCGCCGATACGGTTACGTTCCACCGACCCTTCCAGCCAGTGAGTGTTTGGCAACAGCCCGATCTGCACGAAAATCCCTTCCAGCGCCAGTTTGTGGGTATCGCTGGTGACGCGATCCCGGTATTCCAGGCCCGTCACCTTCTGGCCGTCACCGATCACTTCGGTGGTCTGGGCATTCACAATGACATCTACGTTCGGCAGGCTGCGTAATTTGGCCTGCAGTACCGAGTCGGCCTTCAGCTCCGGCGCGAACTCCAGCAACGTCACGTGTTTCACCACGCCCGCCAGATCGATAGCCGCCTCCACCCCGGAGTTGCCGCCGCCGACCACCGCCACATGCTTGCCCTTGAACAAGGGGCCGTCGCAATGCGGACAGAAAGTGACGCCGCGGGTACGGTACTGCTCTTCCCCCGGCACGTTCATACTTCTCCAGCGCGCACCGGTTGCGATGATGATGCTACGCGATTTCAGCACGGCGCCCGATGCCGTTTCAATCTGGTGCGGCATGCCCGGCTTGCTGGCCGGAATCAGGCGCTGTGCGCTTTGCAGGTCGATAACGTCTACTTCATAGTCATCTACATGGCTTTTGAGCGCCATGGCCAGTTTGGCCCCTTCGGTTTTCGGGACGGAAATGTAGTTTTCAATGTCCACGGTATCCAAAATCTGGCCGCCGAAGCGCTCGCCCATCAGACCGGTACGGATCCCTTTGCGGGCGGCATACACCGCCGCCGCCGCGCCGGCCGGGCCGCTACCGACGATCAGCACGTCGTATACCGGTCGGTTATTCAGTTTTTCCACCAGCTTGTCGCCGGCGCCGGTATCCAGTTTGGCGACGATCTCGCCGAGGGTCATGCGCCCTTGTCCAAACTGATCGCCGTTCAGGAATACGGTGGGAACGCCCATGATATTGCGATCCTTGATTTCATCCTGGAATACGCCGCCATCAATCGCGGTATGCGTGATGTTCGGGTTCAGGATGGACATCAGGTTCAACGCCTGCACCACATCCGGGCAGTTGTGGCAGGTCTGGGAGTAATAGGTTTCAAAATGGAATTTGCCATCCAGCTCGCGGATCTGATCCAGCAGTTCCTGCGCCTCTTTCGACGGATGGCCGCCGACCTGCAACAAGGCCAGGATCAACGAAGTGAACTCATGCCCCATCGGGGCGCCGGCGAAACGCGGGCCGCTGGCGGAACCCGGATTCGTCACCAGAAACGACGGTTTGCGTACCGGCAGATCGTTATTCTCAAAGAAACTGACTTTATCGGATAACCCGGCGATGTCGGCCAGCAACCCTCTGACGTCCGAAGACTTTGCGGAACCATCCAGCGTCGCCACTAACTCAACAGGTTTGGTTAATTTTTCCAGATAGGCTTTCAGCTGGATTTTCATAGTATTGTCGAGCATAGATTATCCTTGAGTGCGAAAAATCGGGTGCGGCGCACCCGATAAAGATGTTCTTTGAGCAACGGGGAGCGGTCTTAGATCTTACCAACCAGATCCAGAGACGGCGCCAGAGTCGCATCGCCTTCCTGCCATTTGGCCGGGCAGACTTCACCCGGATGGGCCGCCACGTACTGAGCCGCTTTCACTTTACGCAGCAGGTCAGAAGCGTCACGGCCGATGCCTTCGGCAGTGATTTCAACCGCCTGAATGATGCCCTGCGGGTCGACGATAAAGGTACCGCGGTCAGCCAGGCCCTGATCTTCACGCATATTGTCAAAATTGCGGGTCAGCGCGCCGGTCGGGTCGCCGATCATGGCGTATTTGATCTTGGCGATGGTTTCAGAACTGCTGTGCCATGCTTTGTGGGTGAAATGGGTATCGGTAGAAACCGAGTAGATGTCTACGCCGATTTTCTGGAACTCGGCATAATGATCGGCAACGTCGCCCAGTTCAGTCGGGCATACGAACGTAAAGTCGGCCGGGTAGAAGAAGAACACGCTCCATTTACCCTCGATGCTCTGCTCGGTCACTTCAATGAACTGACCGTCTTTGAAAGCCTGATTTTTAAAAGGTTTAACTTGAGTATTGATCACTGACATCGTTCTTTTTCCTCATAAGGTTAGCGTGATTGGCCATGTGCCTGGCATGGGGCTAAAGGTACAGAAGTGTGATGTAGGTCGCTAATGCGTTGTCCATATCGAATCGATAAGCAATACCGAACGAACCGCCAGCCGACACCATAAAACACCAAGATGTGGGGGAACATCCTGCCATCGATACCGGCGGCGCATCCGCATAGCGGGCTGTCACGAATGCTTACAAAGCGTGCGCAATGGTGAGGATTTCGGCTTACGCGCAAGGAATATTGTTATGTTATAACCAATCAACTTTTCTTCTTCGGTTCACGACAGGCGTAGCCATGAAACTCAACATGTCGCTGGTTTTTCTCTCGTTCGCGGCGGCCGATGCCTCGGCCTTTCAGGCCAGAATCGCGCCCGTCGAGCCAAACGGCGCCGTCATACTGGCGCAGGCGGAAAACGCATTTCGTTATGGTCACGGTGTGAAAACCGCGACGCCGGGTCTATGCGATGCCGTTTCCGTGAGCGGATGCAACTGCCCGTTTTGTACCCAGTTGAGAAGCCTGGGCCGCTGATATTCAGCCCGGTTTTCGGTCAATCATGCATTCGCCGCGCCCAATGAGCGTTCCACCAGCGCTACCCACACCCGAATGCCGTCGCCGATAATGTCGTCGTTGAAGTCATAACCGCCGTTGTGCAACGGCGCACAAGGTGATGTGCTATCGGCGCCCAGCCAGAAATAGGCGCCGGGACACGCCTGCAGCATGTAGGAAAAATCTTCGGCGGCCAGCGATGCAGGCCGATCCCAATGCACGCGCGCCGCGCCCAGCGCGGACACCGCCGCATCCCGTAACGCGGAGGCGGTTTCAGGCTGGTTGCGAGTCACCGGATAACCGTAGCGCCAGCGCACTTCGCCCCGAACCCCAAAGGGCAAAGGCACCGATGCCGCATATTCATCGATCAGCCGCCGAGCCGTTGACCGGGTTTCATCACTGAGACAACGCAAGGTGCCCGCCAGCGCCACCTGTTCCGGGATCACATTCAACGCCTCGCCGCCCTCGATGCGGGTAATGCTGATCACCGCCTGCTCCTGCGGCGACAGCCGACGCGACGTGATGGTTTGCAACGCCAGGATCAACTGGGCGGCGGCCACCACCGGATCCGCACCACGTTCAGGCATCGCTGCGTGGCTGCTGCGGCCCGTCAGCGTAATGCGGAATCCATCCTGCGAGGCCATCATCGCGCCGGGATTCACCAGCACATCGCCCGCCGCCAGCCCCGGCCAGTTATGCAACGCATAGATCGCCTGCATCGGGAAACGCTCAAACAAGCCTTCGTTCACCATCATCTGACCGCCGCCTGCGTTCTCCTCGGCAGGCTGAAACACAAAATGCACGGTACCGGAAAAGCGGCGGGTTTCACTCAGATAACGGGCGGTCGCCAACAGAATGGCGGTATGTCCGTCATGACCGCAGGCATGCATGCACCCTTCAACGCGGGAACGATGATCGAACCCGTTTTGCTCTTGAACCGGCAGCGCGTCGATATCGGCACGCAGGCCGATAGCCGGGCCGTCGCCATGACGTAGCGTGCCCACCACGCCGGTTTGCGCAATGCCGGAATACACCTCAAGCCCAAAAGATTTCAGCAATTCGGCAATCCGGCCGGACGTTCGGCGTTCGCGCAAACCTATTTCCGGATGAGCATGAAAATCGCGACGCCAGGCAACCGCCTGCTGAATAATATCGAGAGGGATAGCGGCCATTCGCCAACCTGTCATGATGATTGAGAATGCGCTAATCATAGAGGGCGGAGTATTGCCTCGCGAATCATATTTCATCATTAACTTTGATGAAAAAAGACTAAGACAAAAAATAATCAACCAAGCGCCATTCATTATTAATGCGTTGAATTAAAAAATAACAACCAAATGATTTAAAAGAAGATGAAGTTAAAAAATAAAAGAAAAATATACGATGAAAATGCTATTACTCTTTATTATCTATCCGCCGACATTACTCTATCCACAATATTACCCTGGTTATTTTCCCGTTGACATCGTCCAGGTAAAAATAACGTTTCCGCCGCAGGCATTCCCACGACATCGCTCCCGGATAAAATATCCGCCGGGGTGCACTCCCTCCGCTCCCCGGCGTTTCACTATGCGGTTTCCCGCACGCCCGCCAACACCGTATCCAGCGGCAAATGCGCCTCATACTGAAGCCACAACTGTTGATACCATTCCTCATCGCCCAGCGACTGATGAATACAGGCGATATTGTTGCTGCACTGCTGACTGGCGATGCAATAAAGACGGGGATCGCCGCGCTTCAGCACATACAACAGACGCCGCATTTCCACCATATAGGGCCGGGCGAAAATCGGATCGTGGTCGAAAATATTGCGGCTGTTGTCGATCAGATCGCACAGTTTAATGCTTTGCGCCTCTGGGCAGGCGGCGGCACTGTGCAACAGGTTGGCGTTCTTGCGGTGAATGCGCTCGCCACCGCTTTTACGGGTACGTACATCGGTGAGCATTTCCACATAACGCCCCACCTGTTCACCAAACAGCGCCGTCACCTGCGCCAGCGTAACATCCGTATCTTCGACTGTGTCGTGCAGCCAGGCGGCGGCGATCATCTCGGGAGTCGGGTCGATCTGCATCAGCAGCATCACTACCGATGCGGGATGAATAATATAAGGTTCGCCGGTATATTTTCTTATCTGCCCACAGGCGGCGTGCGCCTCGGTGGCGAATATTCTGGCACGTTCAATGAGTTTCATATTCCGCTCCTTCAGCCGCGGGCCGCGTCGGTAAAATAGCGATCATAACGGTTCAGGCAATCACATCTTATTCCAACTTCACTGGCGATATTCCCGGTGTAAATATATCAACGGCTGCGCCCGGAAATCGGCAAGGACGGGATAACAGGGCATAAGGCGGCATTTTTATTCGACGCATCCCATTAATTCTACGCATCGACTTCCACTTTAATCGCGGCTTTTTGAAGCAGCACCCGCGACACGAATAATAACGGAGACGACCTGATATTCAGACCGTATTGAGCCGCACAGCCTGACTCATCGGCAAAAAAATACAACGTCATCTCTTGGTATATAAGGGGATTATCCTTTCTCCATGAGGTTATTCCCATCGGATTAATGCCAGAAACGGGAATAGAGGGAGCATGGAGGTATTGATATCGATATGTCGATAGCCCAATCCGCCCTGCCCGCAGTGGCCTGCAACGCGCGGCAAACCGCTGCGGGATCCGCAAGGCCACCGGTATGCCGACCAGAGTATGTTGCAAGTATGGCACAGCATTGCCAGTTCGCTGCGAACCAGGTCAAACTCTGTACAGCTGAAGCAGGCATGAGTCACTCAATGATCGCGACGCCCGCCATCCGGATTTTCGCCCCCCCCAAAGGTGACGTCGGCCACTTCACCTTTCACTACGCGCCGGCATCAATGACAACGGGCAGCCAGAGCTGCCCGTGTCCTGAAACCTCGCATCGACAACGATCAGAATGTTTCCCAATCATCCTCGCTGCCTGATTTTACTTTCGCCACACCTGCCGTTTTCGGCAATGCGGCTGCTTTGGGAGCAACCGGAGCCGGACGCGGCGCATTGATGGCGCCCAACGTGCGAGATTGGCTGCTGATGCGGAATACCGACACCGCTTCGTTCAGCCCTGCCGCCTGCTCCGCCAGCGATGCGGCTGCGGCCGTAGCTTCCTCCACCAACGCGGCATTCTGCTGGGTGACGTTGTCAATCGAATGGATCGCCTGACCGACCTGCCCAATGCCTTTGCTCTGCTCCTGAGATGCCACCGAAATCTCCGCCATGATGTCCGTCACACTCGTCACCGCATTGACGATTTCCTGCATGGTTTCGCCGGCCCGTTCCACCTGATCGGAGCCGGTCTCCACCAGCGTCACGGATTCGGTAATCAACCCTTCGATCTCTTTGGCCGCCTGCGCGCTACGCTGCGCCAGTGAACGGACTTCCCCGGCTACCACGGCGAACCCGCGCCCTTGCTCGCCGGCCCGCGCCGCTTCTACCGCAGCATTAAGCGCCAGAATATTGGTCTGGAAAGCGATGCCGTTGATGATATTGGTGATTTCAGAAATTTTCTTCGAACTCTGGTGGATGTTATTCATGGTTTTTACCACACCATCCACGAGGTTTCCCCCCTGACGCGCTTTGCCGGACGCATTACCCGCCAATTGACTGGCATGGTTGGCATTATCCGCGTTGTGCTTCACGGTGGATGTCAGTTGCTCCATGCTGGCGGCGGTTTGCTCCAGTGCGGAAGCCTGCTCTTCCGTGCGGGAAGAAAGGTCGGTATTGCCGGCGGAAATCTCGGTAATGCCCTGATAAATCGCTTCAACGCCGTGGCGCACATTGCTCACGGTTTTCACCAATGATGCCTGCATGTTCTGCAGATAGTGACCCAGTTGCCCGATTTCGCTGCGTCCCCATTGCGCCATCGGCATCGTGAGGTCGCCATTGGCGATATGCTCGATACGAGTAACCAGCGAACGCATGGGCTGGATCACCACCCGGCGCAAACACAAATAGGTAAACAGGGAGACCAACACCGCCACCACAAAACTGGCCGCCATTACGCTATAGCCAAGACTGGATTCCTGTTGCGCCGTTTTATTCAGCACTTCCGCCCGCTGGGTGCGAATCGCCACCACCTTCAACAACACGTCGTTGTAGGCCAGATCCAGCTTACGAGTCTGTTTCCACTCCAGCGCAGTGACATCGTCGAAACGCCCGGCTTTTACCGCCTCCAGCATCGGCCTGACGCCATTGTTGACGTAGTCGTTGTAACGCTGCTGCAACGAATCATCCAACGCCACATCAGCGGGCGTTTTTACTTCGCGGTTTTGATAGGCAGAGAAGCTGTCGGCGGATTGTTTCAGGCGGCCTTCCGCCTGCTGGATACTGCTGGCGGCGGTATCCTTGTCGCCATCTTTGGCGGCCGACGCCGCTTGAATAATCATCAGGCGTGCCGTGCGCAGATGGTTGGAGCTATTTGACACGCCGAGGCGTACCTGAATTTCCGCCGTGACGTCATTCAGCGAGCTATTGCTGCGCATAAGAAAATGCACGGAAAAGCTAATCGCCACAGCAAACAGAAGCAGAATGACGACAATAATCGTGCTGAACAGCGGCATCAGTTTCCAGTTATGCCAGAACGATACACGAGGGGAATCGGCAGAAAACGCTACAGTATCCATCATTCTTTTCCTTACGAAGGTGGTTTCTTATCGGCATAAATAAAACACGCCACGGCTTATTATCGGCAAGATGGAACAGGACGTTAAAAAAGGGAAAGAGAAGTTTACGGAGGCGATAAAAAACTAAGACATTGAATTATAAAATATAAATAACAAAAACCATAAATATGTCCAATGAACATCCCAAAGTGAATCACGGTTTTTCAGGCATTTGCCCACCCCGACAACACCAAGGGACACTAAAGATTACACATGGAAACAATTAATCCGTATTAATCATTAAGGCGCGGCGCCACCCGTCAGAATGCCCGTTCGCCCTCGGCTATTTACGATTAAACTCATGGAATAACTGATGATATTGACCGTTACGCTCGGCAAGGCGAAACGCCCGCGCCCGAGACACCACAATCTCTTCCGCGTCGGGATGTTGTGATAGTAATGAAAAGGTTTCATCAATAAATGCCTGCAACGGCATTGCATTGGAATCGAACCCCCATTCGCCTTGCAACCCGGTTTGTACCCAGGGCGGAATAATTTCGATCACTTGCAGCGCGCGGCCCTGCAACTGGCAACGCAGCGCCTCGCTATATGCATGCAATGCGGCTTTGCTCGCGCAATAGGTGGGCGTGATCGCCTGCGGCACAAACGCCAGTTCAGAGGTGACATTCAGGATAGCACCGGACGGCTGCGCCAACAGATGCGGTAGCAGAGCGCCGGTCAACAGAATCGGCCCCTGCAGATTAGTCGCCAGCGTCTCCGATACGACTTGCCGATCCTGGCGGACAACATCCTCGCGCCGCTGGATGCCGGCATTATTAATCAGCACATTCAGCCGCGGGTAATCCGCCGTCAGACTGCGGGCGAACATCGGTATCGTTTCCGCATCGCGTTGATCCAGCAGCCGGTACGCCATGCCGGGATGCGCAGCCGTTACCCGTTTCAAGCGTGCTTCACTACGCCCGGCGATAATCACCTGATTGCCGCAGGCATGAAACGCCGCCGCCAACCCGGCGCCGATCCCGGAACCACCGCCGGTAATCAGCAGGGTATTCCCTGTCATATTCATCCGGATACTCCTTAATCATCCATCCGTTATCCATTCAAGCTCGGCGAGTGAGCGCTTCCTTACATCCTATATTGCTCCACCCGGCATCCAGACATCGCCACCGCGCGTTTTGTTTCCCGGCAAAGCACTGACGACCGGCCAGGGAGACGCCCTAATACAGCACGCACGCCATACTCAGCAAAACAGGAAAGTAGTAACGTCTTTCTCCCGCAGTTGGTAGCTCCCGCTAAAACAGCGCCCTGCCGGATAATCCGACGATAGAGTGATCAACAATTGCAACGTAAAGGATTGCCGGGCGGTATCCAGCGCCACCATTCTGACATCCAAAAAATCGAAATAGCGTCTGACCCGGGGATATAGCGCTTTGTACAAGCTTTCCTTGGCGGAAAAATTTAGTGTCAACACGTCGGAAAACGTCAGCAGAGGGTGGGTGTGCAGCCAATCGTATTCGATCTCGTCGGCGATGCCCGGCCACAGGTTGTTGGCCCGCTCGTCGCTCATCAGCGTTTCAATGTCCAGCCCAATGCAGGATTCGCTATGGTTACGCAGATGGGCGGCGCACAGCACATTGTCGACGTTATGACTCAGAGAGCCGACGACATGTTCCGGCCACACGGGGGAACGATCCGGAGAATGGGTGAGGATAAAATCGTCCGTCCCTAACCGGGACAATACTTCGCGCGCCAGATAGCGCCCCGCCAGATACTCCGCTCTTCGCTTAGGCACCGAGCGCACCATTTCCGGCGTGAAAGGAATACCGGCACGGAAAAACAGATCGTCACGATAGGCCGATAGGTGGAAATTACAGCGGGCGCTGACCCCTGGATAAAGGCTGCCGCCGTCTGTCTGGTGGAATGCCAACCATTCTATGTCTTTGATAAATGAAGACAGCATATCACTACACTCGTCAACCGGGCGCTACACGTCCGGTATTGGCGTACCGCAGGGAAAATATCCAACTCCCCGGGATACCGCATCGATTACCGCGCCAGCAAGCGTCCTGCAATTATGATCCTGGCGGGAGCAAAACCGACATAGACGTCCTGACGTGCCGGCGTATGCTCATCGCACTTCACTGACGACCCGGTATTGACTGATAAAAGAAGGGGGTCGTCCTGACTTCTTTTATCGAGACGTCGTCAGGGAATGCCGTCAGCAGGCATGTCCATAACGCTTCCGGCGTCAGCCATCACCGGTGACAGCCGCGGGCACCAAAGCTGGCCCCCCGCTGCGCCGGAGATACCATTAAGTAAAGCAATCGGAGCAATAAATGCCAACAGGCCGGCTTTCGCGCCCGGCATTTTTCGGTCATCCCTGCCGCTAGCCCTTCGTCCTTCGAACATTGTCGCCAACGAATACGCGGTACTAAGAATGAATGTCACCCTGCCAACCAGACGCATTAAGCATTTCATATCAACGATCCCTCGTACTCTAAACACGTCCGGGACAATAACGACACCGCCAGATATACCGATAATGAATAATCGGCTATGCAAGGTAGCCGATTTGCATCACAAATACATACAATTTTGGAGGGATGAAGGAGGCAAAAAATAAACTTTATTACTTTTATCTGCCGATTCCGTCTTATGGATGACATTATTCATTCCCATCACGATTACACCGGGGATTATTCGGAGCGGAATCATATTTTTTCATATCATCACGCAGACGCGGCGCTCCGCCGTTTCACGACGCAAAGCGCCACGCGGTACGCATCATCGTGCAGGCTTCCACTCAGCGATCGGAAAAAGCAAATAGCCGCTGCGAATTAGCCAACAGCGTACCGGCGATGACCTGCGGCCATTCGGGACGCAGCTCGCACAGCGCGGCGAATACGGCAGTAATGCGCTCCGGCCGGTTAGGCTGCCCCTGAAAACCATAGGCGGGCATATCCGGCGCATCGGTTTCCAGCACCAGGCTATCGAGCGGCAAACGGGCGATCGCCTGCCGTGTTTTGCTGGCGCGAGGATAGGTGATGGTGCCGCCCACGCCGATGAAATACCCCAAACGAATAAACGCCATCGCCTGCTCGTAACTGCCGGCAAAACCGTGCACCACGCCAGTTCGAGGCACCAGACAGCGACGCAGCATCCGCGCCAGCGGCTCATGGCTACGTCGGGAATGAAGGATCACCGGCAAATCATATTTCGCCGCCAGTCTAAGTTGCGCGGCGAGCAGTTCCTGTTGCCGCGCGAAGCAGGGCTCCGGCATGTAAAGATCCAGCCCGATCTCCCCCACCGCCACCAACCGCAAAGAACGCTGTTTCAACAGCACCTCCAGCTGGTTCAGGTGTTGGTCACGATGATCGGCCACATACAACGGATGTAACCCCAGCGCGGCATACAGCGCCGGCCAGCGTTGGCTCAGTGCCAGAATACGATCGAAATAACTGGCGGCGACGGCGGGCACGACAAGACGGTGAACGCCGGACTGTGCGGCCTGCGCCAGGCTGGCGGCTTCATCGCCGGTAAAAGGGGGAAAATCGAAATGGCAGTGCGTATCGATAAAATCTGCGGCGATGTTTCGCGCATCATCCGCGTTGGCGGTCGCCTCAGGTACATCGTGCAGCAAGGTATGCCCTCTCAGTGCAAAGTGTCATGCTCCGAGGATACCTGTTCCTGCTCTTTTCCGTAATGCTCCTGCATCACACCCGACAGAAAAGCGTTGTTGCCCGAAAGCCAGGCTTCATCGCTGTCCACCCATTCCGCCCACCATTCCCAGAAAGCGCCTTTCCACTGCTTCCATTTTCCCATCACAATGTCGTTATTCATGGATGTCTCCCGGGCGAATTGCTGCGATAACGCAAGGAGTGTGTCGCAGCGAGATGACAGCAATATGGCTGGCAAGCGATGCCTGTATGACACCGGTAGCTACCAGCCCGACAAGGCGAAAATATCGTCGGGACAGGCTTGTCGGGCCGAACGTTTCATTCACGGCGATTCAGCATTATCACAGGGAAGCATTCAACGTTGGCGAGGACTGAAAAACAGGCTAATCAGGAACAAGAAGATGCCGACGGCAAACAGAATTTTGGCTACAGTGGCGGCAGTCCCTGCCAGCCAACCGAACCCCAGTACAGCGGCTATCGCCGCAATCAAAAGACATACCACGCCCCCACGAAACATATTTTCTATCCCTGGATCTTCAATGGCGTTGCGGTTGCGGTCACGATCTCACCGTTAGCGCATTTTTCACGCTTTTCACGCCATCCACCGATTTGGCCAGGGTTTCGGCGCGTTCTGATTGGGTACCGTTATTCACCCACCCCGTCAGCAGCACCACGCCGTCTCGCGTTTCCACCCGCACGTTGTGAAACGGCGCGATGTCGTCCGTCAGCAGCTTGATCTTAACGGCGCCGGTGGTCATGGCATCTTCAGTGTAAGCACCCACTGACTGCTCTCCCGCGGTCGTGACCTGCAATTTATCACTCACCGATTGGACGCCTTCAATAGGGGAAGCCACCTTCACCGCACGAGCCGCCATGGACGGGTTGGCGACGAACCCGCTCAGGGTGACTAAACCTTGATGGGTGGCAACCGAAATTTCGGTGCTATTCAGAATGTCGTCCTCCAGCAACGCGCTTTTCACTTTTGCCGTCACGGTGCTGTCATCCACAAATGCCGATGCCTGTTGTACGGTACGGTTCACACTGTTGCCAACGTTATCTGCCGCCTGCCGTACCGCCGGCGGTACGTCCGTCAACGCCGCATTCGCCGCCAGCACCGCGCTCAAAGCAACAACCACCATGGTGGGAATCAGGATCAGTTTCTTCATTGGACAGTTTCCTTATCGTGATACCTGTCGATGACAAGCGTTATGGGCAGTCAGCGGTTTTGCTCCGGCCTGCTTTCGATAAACCGGCCATTAAAACCATTAATAACAATGTATTACACTGCCCACAGAACCTTCAATGGGAAAAAACACAGCAGGCTAACTATAAAAAAATGGAGTGGAAAACCCAGACGTAAAGTCCGAAAACCGACGGAGAGGCGGCACTTTAAGAGTTATCTGTCAGATGGGGATCATGAATAACGCCGCCGGAGCGGCGGCGTGACAGGGATCCACACGAATGACCCGCTAACAGGAGCGGGCCGTCGCGGGTGATTAATGTTCGCGGGTTTTGTGGAACTGTACGTCTGGGTAACGTTCCTGCGTCAGGTTGAGGTTCACCATGGTCGGCGCGACATACGTCAGGTTGTCGCCGCCATCCAGCGCCAGATGCAATTCGTTCTTACGCTTGAACTCCTCGAGTTTCTTCGCATCGCCGCACTCCACCCAACGGGCGGTGGACACGTTCACCGATTCATACACCGCTTCCACGTTGTATTCGGTTTTGAGACGGGATACCACGACGTCAAACTGCAGCACGCCGACCGCGCCCACGATCAGATCGTTGTTGATCAGCGGACGGAACACCTGCACCGCGCCTTCTTCCGACAGCTGCACCAGCCCTTTCAGCAGCTGTTTCTGTTTGAGCGGATCACGCAGCCGGATGCGGCGGAACAGTTCCGGCGCAAAGTTCGGGATACCGGTAAACTTCAGATCCTCGCCCTGGGTGAAGGTATCGCCAATCTGAATCGTACCGTGGTTGTGCAACCCGATGATATCGCCCGGATACGCTTCTTCCACATGGGAACGGTCGCCCGCCATGAACGTCAACGCATCGGAGATGATGACGTCCTTGCCGGTGCGCACCTGACGCAGTTTCATCCCTTTCTCGTAACGGCCGGAGACCACACGCATGAATGCCACTCGGTCGCGGTGTTTCGGATCCATATTGGCCTGAATCTTAAACACAAAACCGCTGAATTTCTCTTCATCGGCGCTCACCACGCGCGCGTCAGTCTGACGCGGCATCGGCGCAGGCGCCCAGGCCACCAGACCGTCCAGCATGTGGTCGACGCCAAAGTTACCCAGCGCGGTGCCGAAAAAGACCGGCGTTAACTCCCCCTCCAAAAACGCATCCAGTTCAAACTCATGGGACGCGCCTTTCACCAACGCCAGCTCTTCGCGCAACTGGGCGGCCAAATCCTCGCCCACCGCTTGCTCCAGCTCCGGGTTATCCAGCCCCTTGACGATACGCACTTCCTGGATGGTATGACCCATACCGCTTTGATAGAGATAGGTTTCATCCTTGTAGAGGTGGTACACCCCTTTGAACAACTTACCGCAGCCGATCGGCCAGGTGATCGGCGCACAGGCGATGTTCAGTTCGTTTTCCACTTCATCCAGCAATTCCATCGGATCGCGAATGTCACGATCCAGTTTATTCATGAAAGTCAGGATTGGCGTATCACGCAGGCGCGTCACTTCCATCAGCTTACGGGTGCGATCCTCAACGCCCTTGGCGGCGTCGATCACCATCAGGCAGCAGTCCACCGCCGTCAGCGTGCGGTACGTATCTTCCGAAAAGTCTTCATGTCCAGGGGTATCCAGCAGGTTGACCAGAGATTCCTGATACGGAAACTGCATCACCGAGGTGGTAATAGATATCCCGCGCTGTTTTTCCATTTCCATCCAGTCCGACTTGGCATGCTGGTTGGAGCCGCGGCCTTTTACCGTACCGGCGACCTGGATGGCCTGTCCGAACAGCAGAACCTTTTCAGTAATGGTGGTTTTACCGGCGTCAGGGTGGGAAATAATAGCGAAAGTCCGCCGTTTCGAGACTTCGCAAGCATATTCACTTGGAGACATGTTATTCAGGCTTCTTCATAGTTAATCACCCAGCGTCAACATCGCGCACACGCCAGGCAAAGCGGAAAGTAAAGAC
Source organism: Musicola paradisiaca NCPPB 2511 (assembly GCF_000400505.1). Classification (NCBI taxonomy): domain Bacteria; kingdom Pseudomonadati; phylum Pseudomonadota; class Gammaproteobacteria; order Enterobacterales; family Pectobacteriaceae; genus Musicola; species Musicola paradisiaca. The sequence continues at coordinate 4,008,829 of NZ_CM001857.1, forward strand.
ATAATGCTGTCTTATGCCAAATCAGTCAGGCCACAGTGGTACCAACACCCCATCTATGGCAACAACGCCAATACCGAATTTTACACGCGATGACCCTCAGGCAGGCTTAATGACAGGCAACATAGCCGCTTATTTTCCCCGATTTACCGTCGATACACAATCCACCGCCAGGCAGCCAGCCATATTACCGATTGTGCTCAGCGCAGGACGGGGAACCTCGACGCGCGACAACAGCCATGGCAAGCGTTTCAGCACAAGCAGGCCTGCGTATGCAACGACGGCGCCGTCACATCGTGCGTCGCTATTTTCCCGTGAATGACAACATCGTCACGCTTCATTTATCCTCTGATCTCACCTGCTTGCTCCACATCCTGGAGGATCAGCCATGCAAGACTGGAATCCCGAACTGTATCTGCGTTTCGCCAGCGAGCGCACACGCCCGGCTCTCGAACTCGTCTCCCGTATCATTCATCCCGATATTATTCGCATCACCGATCTGGGCTGCGGCCCCGGCAATAGCACCGAACTGCTGCGGCAGGCCTGGCCGCATGCCGAAATCACCGGTCTGGATAACTCGGCCGCCATGCTCGAACAGGCTCACCGGCGTTTGCCGGGCTGCACCTTCCAACTGGCAGACATTGCACACTGGCAGCCGGAAAAACCGCAGGATTTGATCTTTGCCAACGCATCGCTGCAATGGCTCGACGATCACGACCGGTTGTTTCCCCACCTGCTGCGCCAGCTCGCGCCGGGCGGCGTACTGGCGGTACAGATGCCGGATACGCTGGAACAGCCTACGCACCAATTAATGCGCCAGACTGCGCTGGCCGGGCCGTGGCGGGACACATTCGCCGATGTCGATCGCATCCGCCAACCGTTGTCTGACCCGGAATATTATTACGATCTGCTCGTCGGTAACGGATGCGAAGCCGATATCTGGCGCACGACTTACTATCACGTCATGAGCGGCCCATTGGCGATTATTGAATGGTTGAAAGGTACGGGATTACGGCCATTCCTGACCCGATTAGATAAAGAAGAACAGCAGGCGTTTTTGCAACATTATCAAGTACATCTACAACAGGCTTATCCCGCGCGTCGGGATGGCAGCTGCCTGCTGGCCTACCCCCGGTTATTCCTGACGGCGCGCAAGGGCTAGGCGCCGGGTTTCAGGGCATTTTCGGCGGCTCGGAGGACGATGTTTCCGACACCGGCTCGTCCTCGTCCCGCACCGGTGTGTTGGCCGTCAGTAAATAAGGCGATTGTTGCCAGCGAGAGCGGCGGTGTTGCAGCAACGTCCGGGCGAGAATAATACCGATTGCCAGCGCCAACAGCAGCATCAGCCGCAGAATATTGGTGGTGTTGTCTACCTGCCGGGCTTCCGTCGCCAGCACATGGGTATCAAGCGTAATGCGTAGAAATCCGAGCGGCCCATCCTTGCCGTTGACCGGCTCAACCAGTTGATGATTGAAATAGCTGCCGGCGCGATTGCCATCCAGCGCCAGCCGATCACGCACATTTATCTGCTCGCCTGCCCGCGCGATCAACGTACCATCCTGCTGATAGAGCGCCACATCCAGAATCCGGCTATGGGTGGTCAGTTGTCGCAGCGTTTCTTCGATCCGTCCAGTATTGTCGCCGTTGCTTTCCAGCAGCGGCGTCAGGCTGAATGCGACTTGCCGTGTGAGTGTGCGCGCCAGTTCTTCGACCTGCTCCGAACGCGCCATCTGATGACTCAGGCTGAAATAGGACACGCCCTGCAGCAAAACCACCAGCAGCGCCAGGCAAATCAACACAATCGCAGTACGATGTAAGCGAAACTTTATCCGAGCCCGAACCATGGGAATCCCTGCGCAATTTGGATACTTTAATGTTGCCAGAAGCGTTGACGATAGGATAGCTTGTTGCGTTGATTTATGGGCGCCCAGTGCAGCCATCCACACCTTCAACCCACCGTTACCCGCAGGAAAGGATTTACCCCATGTCGAACCATTTGACCTATCGCGATCTGCCCGATGAGATCTCCTGCTGGCCAAATCTCCCGCTGTCTCTGAGCGGCGACGAAGTCATGCCGCTGGACTACCGCGCAGGCAATACTGGCTGGCTGATGTACGGCGACGTGCTCGACAAGTATCTGCTTTCCCGCGTGCAACGCCGTCTGGACGACCCGCTGGTGATCGTCAGCGCCTGGAACGTCGCGGACTATCAGGTGGTTCGGCTGGCGGGCACCCTGACGCCACGCATCACCAAAGCCGCCCATGAACTGGGGCTGGATGTCGCGCCGATGGGCGATACCCCCAGCCTGCGCGCACCCGGCCTGCTGGTGATGGATATGGACTCCACCGCGATCCAAATAGAATGTATCGATGAAATCGCCAAACTGGCAGGTACCGGTGAAATGGTGGCGGAAGTGACTGAGCGCGCCATGCGCGGCGAACTGGATTTTTCCGCCAGTCTGCGCCAGCGCGTCGCCACCCTGAAAGACGCCGACGCCAATATTCTGCGTCAGGTGCTGGATACGCTGCCGCTGATGCCGGGGCTGGAAACCATGGTGCGCCAACTGCAAGAGGCGGGCTGGCATGTCGCGATCGCCTCCGGCGGGTTCACCTATTTTGCCGACCACCTGCGCCAAAAACTGGGGCTGGTAGCCGCGGTCGCCAACGAAATGGGCATGCGCGACGGCAAACTGACCGGCGAAGTGGTCGGCCAGATCGTCGATGCCAAATACAAGGCGTACACGCTGAAGCAACTGACGGACAAGCTGGTAATCCCGCCGACACAGACGATCGCCATCGGCGATGGCGCCAACGACTTGCTGATGATCAAAGCGGCCGGCCTGGGGATTGCCTATCACGCCAAGCCCAAGGTGAACGAGCAAAGCGCGGTCAGTATTCGCCATGCCGATCTAACCGGCGTGCTCTGTATTCTGAGCGGCAGTCTGCGACACGAAAAAAGTTAACGGGAGAACGCTGTGGCTAAAGCCGTCAAACGCGCCTTCGTTTGTAATGAATGCGGTGCCGACTACCCCCGCTGGCAGGGCCAGTGCAGCGCCTGTCACGCCTGGAACACCATTACCGAAGTCAGACTGGCGGCGGCGGCCGGTTCGGCGCGCAGTGATCGTTTTTCCGGCTACGCCGGGGACGGCGGCAGCATCAGCAAAGTGCAGAAACTCTCCGAGATCAGCCTGGAAGAATTGCCCCGTTTTTCCACCGGTTTCCTGGAATTCGATCGGGTTTTGGGCGGCGGCGTGGTGCCGGGCAGCGCTATTCTGATCGGCGGCAACCCTGGCGCAGGGAAAAGTACGCTGCTGTTGCAAACCCTGTGCAAACTCGCCGGGCAGATGAAAACGCTTTACGTCACCGGCGAAGAATCGTTGCAACAGGTGGCGATGCGGGCGCACCGCCTCGGCCTGCCAGCCCAGCACATCAATATGCTGTCGGAAACCAGCATCGAACAGATTTGCCTGATCGCCGAACAGGAACAACCTAGGCTGATGGTGATCGACTCCATCCAGGTGATGCACTTGGCCGATATCCAGTCATCCCCCGGCAGCGTGGCGCAGGTACGGGAAACCGCCGCCTATCTGACGCGATTCGCCAAAACGCGCGGCGTCGCCATCATCATGGTGGGACACGTCACCAAAGACGGGACGCTGGCCGGGCCGAAAGTGCTGGAGCACTGCATTGATTGCTCGGTATTGCTGGATGGCGATGCCGATTCCCGTTTTCGCACCTTGCGCAGCCACAAGAACCGTTTTGGCGCCGTCAACGAACTGGGCGTATTCGCCATGACAGAACAGGGCCTGCGCGAAGTCAACAACCCTTCGGCCATCTTCCTCAGCCGCGGCGACGAAATGACGCCCGGCAGTTCAGTCATGGTGGTCTGGGAAGGAACGCGCCCGCTGCTGGTGGAGATTCAGGCGCTGGTGGATCACTCCATGATGGCCAATCCACGCCGTGTGGCCGTCGGGCTGGAGCAAAACCGGTTGGCCATTCTGCTGGCGGTGCTGCATCGCCACGGCGGGCTGCAAATGGCGGATCAGGATGTCTTCGTCAATGTGGTCGGCGGCGTCAAAGTGACGGAAACCAGCGCCGACCTGGCGTTACTGCTGTCGCTGGTTTCCAGCTTGCGCGACCGTCCGTTGCCGCATGATCTGGTGGTGTTCGGCGAAGTGGGGTTAGCAGGAGAAATCCGACCGGTTCCCAGCGGGCAGGAGCGTATCGCCGAAGCCGCCAAGCATGGTTTCAAACGCGCCATCGTGCCTTTTGCCAATAATCCCAAAAAACCGCCTGCCGGCATGCAGGTGTTCGGCGTAAAAAAACTGTCGGACGCGCTCGCTATCCTTGATGAACTGTAAGCTTTATTTTGGATCGTCCCAGAGCCTCTATGCTATTTTGTTCAGCGAGTTAAACCGGAGCGTCAGACATGTCCCCCTACGATTACCTGAAAACGGCCATCAGGCAGAAAGGATGTACCCTGCAACAGGTCGCCGACGCCGCTGGCATGACAAAAGGCTACCTGAGCCAATTACTTAACGCGAAAATTAAAAGCCCAAGCGCGCAAAAACTGGAGTCGTTGCATCGTTTTCTGGAGCTGGAATTTCCTTATCACCAGAAAAACGTCGGCGTCGTGTTTGGTAAATTTTATCCGTTGCATACCGGGCATATTTATTTGATCCAGCGCGCCTGCAGCCAGGTTGACGAGCTGCATGTCATTCTGGGATACGATGAACCGCGCGATCGCCTGCTGTTCGAAAACAGTTCCATGTCCCAACAACCCACAGTCAGCGACCGCTTACGTTGGCTGCTGCAAACGTTCAAATATCAGAAAAATATTCATATCCATGCGTTTAACGAACAGGGCATGGAACCCTATCCACACGGTTGGGATATCTGGAGCCAAGGCATCAAGAAGTTTATGGCGGAACAAGGTATCGACCCCAGTTATGTCTACACCAGCGAAGAGCAGGATGCGCCGCAGTACAAAGAACATCTGGGCATAGAAACCGTATTGGTCGACCCCAAACGTTCATTTATGAATATCAGCGGTGCGCAAATTCGTCAGAACCCGTTCCGTTATTGGGAATACATCCCCACCGAAGTAAAGCCGTTTTTTGTCCGCACAGTGGCGATCCTCGGGGGAGAGTCAAGCGGGAAATCAACGTTGGTCAATAAGCTGGCCAATATCTTTAATACCACCAGCGCCTGGGAATATGGCCGCGATTATGTCTTCTCCCATCTGGGGGGAAACGAGATAGCTCTGCAGTATTCAGATTATGACAAAATCGCCATCGGTCACGCACAATATATTGATTTTGCAGTTAAATTTGCTAACAAAGTGGCTTTTATCGACACCGACTTCATTTCGACCCAGGCATTCTGCAAAAAATACGAAGGCCGCGAGCATCCGTTTGTTCAGGCGTTGATCGAAGAGTACCGCTTCGATCTGGTCATTTTACTGGAAAACAACACGCCATGGGTGGCGGACGGGCTACGCAGCCTCGGTAACGCCGCAGACCGCAAGGAATTTCAGGATCTGTTGAAAAGTATGTTGGCGGACAATCACGTTCCCTACGTTCATGTGACAGAATCCGATTACGACAGCCGTTTCCTGCGCTGTGTAGAACTGGTGCAACAGATGCTGGGGCAGGATGCTCAGGAAAGAACCACTCACCACCGCCAATAGCGGGAAGGCGTAATGATTTCCGGCAGGGGAATATCCCAGCTTTCGGCAGGGAGCGATTCCACTTGCTGGCAATCGTGCGCCAGGCCGATCGGATAAGGGCCGCGTTGCCGCCAGTGCTGCAGGGTGCGGTCATAGAATCCGCCGCCCATGCCCAATCGCTGCCCCTGCCGATCAAACGCTACCAGCGGTGTTAATAACACATCTAACTGGTAAGAGGGCAAAACCTGGCGCACATCCAGACGCGGTTCGCGGATCTTAAGACGATTGATCACCAGTTCCGTATCAGGCTCGTAGCGCAGGAATAGCAGGTGCCCGGAGCAAAACGGGTGCAATACCGGCAGATAAACCTGCTTGCGCTGCTGCCACAACGCCTGAATCAATGGCTGGGTATCCAGCTCACCGTCAAACGAGAGAAAAACCGCCACCCGCTGGGCTTTTGCCAATCGCTCATGCGCCATAACTTTATCTGCAGCCTGTAAAGCGAATATCTGCTGCTGCTCTGCGCTAAGCGCACGCCGACATTGACGAACGTTCTGACGTATAGACTGACGCGACAACGAAATGGAAAGAAAATCCTGAGAAGAGGTAGAACACATAGGCAATGATCGCCGAGTGGAATAAAAAGTAGAGAGAAAGCGAGAAGGGAATCTCCGAGATGCCGCCGCAGACTATAACCCTTGAACCCTTGGTTCAAGGTGAACGCAACGCTGCAATTTTAAGGCTTCTCGGACGAACCGAGCATGCTCACCAACTACATTACGCTACATTCTTTAAGTTTGAAATATCGGCTCAGGGGACTCGTCCGCCGACAAACATCTCAGAGAAATTTTGTTCTTTAACTGCCGTTACCCTAACACGTTCGGCAGCATTTTGTTAGCCATACTTTTGTCAAAACGCGACAGACTACTCAAACTGCGAACCTTGACGTTCAGTAATTCGGCCTTGCTCCAACAACGCTTGTTCAATCGTCTGCTGCAGCATGCGAATACGCTGTTCCATGTTGGCGGCGTAATCGCGGGTTTTCATTCGCTCCTGGGCCAGTTCGTGGCACACGTTAAGCGCCGCGATGAACACCAATTGCTCCGTGTTTGTGACTCTAGTGCGAACTTTGAGATCTTGCAACCGCTGGTTAAGATCCTCCGCAGCCTGATTCAGCGCATCCTGCTGTTCTGGCGGACAATTCACTCTTAACGAACGGCCAAAAATTTGAATATCTACTGGTTGTGCAGACATGTCACCTTCCTGCCTTATTTCGTTTCGCGCCCGCATAAAAGGGTGTTTACCGTATGGCCCGAAATGTCAGGCTGGTAAAAAGCGGGCGCTACTATATCCATCCCAAATAGAAGATACAAGCCCTTTCTGGTATAGCGACAGAGCTTGGTGGTAGCATAACACGATGTCCCGCCAACGACGACGAATGCATATGTCTATACAGAATACACTCCCTGGCTATGAAGCCATCGACCAGCTTCTGCACCAACACCAGGTTGCTTTGACCGCTGCAGAAATGCACGGCCTGATCAGCGGCATCCTGTGCGGCGGCAACCACGATGAAAGCTGGAAAACACTGACGTTCGAACTGACTAACGACGGTCTCGCGTTCCCTCAAACGCTGGCGCAGCCGCTCCAGCAAATCTATCAGGTAACTCGGGATACGCTGGAGGATGACGGCTTCCTGTTCCAGTTGTTCCTGCCGGACGATACGCTCGAGCACGTTAGCGTGTTTGACCGCGCCGACGCGCTAGCCGGTTGGGTAAACCATTTCCTGCTGGGGATGGGGGTCGTGCAGCCACGGCTCGATAAAGCACAAGGCGAAATTAAAGAAGCGATCGACGATCTGCGTAACATCGCCCAATTGGGTTATGACGAAGACGAAGATAAGGAAGAGCTGGAACAATCGCTGGAGGAAGTGATCGAATATGTGCGCGTAGCCGCCATCATGTGCCATAACGAATTCAATCACCCTACCGCCACAGCGCCGGTACAGAATAAGCCGACGCTGCACTAACGCGCAGCCTGATTGCCGAGGATTCTGGAGCAGGTAATGAATCAACAAGAATATCTCCGCCGCCGTCTGGCGTTGCTGGAAAAAATGGTTCCGGGCAGTGCCGCCATTCTGTTTGCCGCGCCGGAAGCGCAACGCAACGCCGACAGCGACTACCCCTATCGCCAGAACAGCGACTTCTGGTACTTCACCGGCTTCAACGAACCGGAAGCGGCGTTACTGCTGATAAAAAGCGACGATCACCATCACCACAGCGTGCTGTTCAACCGCATACGGGACGTCACCGCTGAAATCTGGTTTGGCCGCCGCCTTGGTCAGGAAGCTGCGCCGGCGAAGCTGAGTGTCGATCGCGCATTACCGTTCAGTGAAATCAGCGAACAATTACATCTACTGCTCAACGGCCTGGATGTGGTCTATCACGCACAGGGCGAATATGCTCATGCCGACAAGCTGGTCTTCGCCGCGCTGGAAACCCTGCGCCAGGGAAGCCGCAAGGGGTTCCGCGCCCCTGCCACGCTGACTGACTGGCGCCCGTGGGTGCATGAAATGCGGTTGTTCAAATCACCGCTGGAAGTTGACGTCATGCGCCGCGCCGGGGAGATTTCCGCGCTGGCGCATACCCGGGCGATGGAAAAATGCCGGCCCGGCATGTTCGAATACCAGTTAGAAGGTGAAATCCACCACGAATTCAACCGCCACGGTGCCCGTTACCCGTCGTACAACACAATCGTCGGCAGCGGCGAAAACGCCTGTATCCTGCATTACACCGAAAATGAAAGCCTGATGTGCGACGGTGATCTGGTGCTGATCGACGCCGGTTGCGAATACCAGGGATACGCCGGAGATATCACCCGCACGTTCCCGGTCAATGGGCGCTTCACACCAGCACAACGCGCCATCTACGACATCGTGCTGGCATCCGAAGTGCGCGCTATCGAGCTGTTCGCGCCGGGGCGGAGTATCCGCGAAGTGAACGAAGAAGTCGTACGCATCATGCTCAAAGGGTTAATCCGGCTCGGCATCCTGCAGGGCGATGTGGAAAACCTGCTGGCGGATCAGGCCCATCGCCAGTTCTTTATGCATGGTTTGAGCCACTGGCTCGGCCTTGACGTACATGATGTAGGCGATTACGGCTCCAGCGATCGCGGACGTATTCTGGAACCGGGCATGGTGCTGACCGTCGAACCGGGGCTGTACATCGCGCCGGATGCGGACATCCCGGCGGAATACCGCGGCATCGGCATCCGTATTGAGGACGACATCGTCATTACCGCCAACGGCAACGAAGTGCTGACCGCCGGTGTAGTCAAAGACCCGGACGCTATCGAAGCGCTGATGGCGCGCGCAGCGGGAACCGCATCATGACGGTGCTGATCGTCGGTGGCGGCATGGCTGGCGCCACGTTGGCGCTGGCGATTTCCCATCTGTCCGGCGGCAACGTGCCGGTCGCATTGATTGAAGCGCGGTCGCCGCTCGAACGGCAGCATCCCGGTTTCGACGCCCGCGCCATCGCCCTGGCGCAAGGCACTTGTCAGCAGTTGGCGCATATCGGCGTCTGGCCCGCGCTGGCACCATTCGCCACCCCAATCACCCGTATTCATGTCAGCGACCGGGGGCATGCCTGCCGTGTTTGGCTGCACGCGCGGGATTACCATGTCCCGGCGCTCGGCCATGTCATCGAATTGCACGACGCCGGTCGCCAGCTCTTCGCGCAACTGCAAAAAGCGCCAGGGGTGGAGATGCACTGTCCTGCCAATGTAGTGAACATGGCACGCAGGCATGACGGCGTATCCCTGACACTGGATAACGGCGCCCGGCTCGATGGCCGTCTGCTGGTTGCTGCGGACGGCTCCCGTTCAAAACTGGCGCAGGATGCCGGCATCCAGTGGCAACAGCACGCTTATGAACAGGTGGCGGTGATCGCCAACGTCGCCACTGCGCTCCCCCATCAGGGCCGGGCTTATGAGCGCTTCACCGAACAGGGTCCGCTGGCACTGTTACCGATGAGCCAGGGCCGCAGCTCACTGGTCTGGTGCCACCCGCTGGCGCGCCAGTCTGTGGTGAACGGCTGGAACGACGACGAATTTCTCCAGCGGCTGCAACAGGCGTTCGGCTGGCGACTGGGGCAATTCACCCACGTCGGCGAACGCCACAGCTATCCGCTTAATCTGATTACGGCCAATCGCCATATCACTCACCGTTTGGCGGCGGTCGGCAATGCAGCCCAGACGCTGCACCCCATCGCCGGTCAGGGGTTCAACCTCGGGTTGAGGGATATCATGACGCTGGCGGAAACCATTGTGCAGGCCGCCGATCGCGGCGAAGATCCCGGCAGTGCCGCTGTTTTACAGCGTTACCAGCAACGCCGTCAGCCTGATCAGCATGCCACCGTCGGCATCACCGATGGGTTGGTTCGCCTCTTCGCCAATCGCTGTTTCCCATTGGCGGTAGCAAGAAATCTGGGGTTGATGACCATGAACAATCTCCCGCCACTGCGCGACGCGCTGGCACGCCGTACACTGGGTTGGGTAGCCCGATAAGCGGACAACAAACAGGAATTCAGGTGTTATGCAATCATTCGATGTGGTAATCGCCGGCGGCGGCATGGTAGGTCTGGCGCTGGCCTGCGGTCTTGCTGGCAGCGGTTTGAGCATAGCGGTGTTGGAAAAGCAGTCGGCCGCTCATCCCCCGTCAGGCGCCGAGCGCACGTTGCGCGTTTCAGCCATCAACGCCGCCAGCGAAGCGTTGTTAACCCGCCTCAACGTCTGGCCGGACATCGCCACGCAGCGTATCAGCCCTTACAACAACATGTATGTCTGGGACAAGGACAGTTTCGGCAACATCAGCTTCAGCGGTGAGGATTTCGGTTTTTCGCGTCTTGGGCATATCGTAGAAAACGATGTTATCCAGTGGGCGCTGTGGCAACAGGCGGCCCGCTCGCGGGACATCACCCTGATGGCGTCCGCCGGTTTGCAGCAGGTGGCATGGGGCGAGAACGAAGTCTTCATCACGCTACAGGATGGCAATATGCTGACTGCCCGGCTAATGGTAGCGGCGGACGGCGCACACTCCTGGCTACGCCAACATGCGGATATCCCGCTGACATTCTGGGATTACGGCCACCATGCGCTAGTCGCGAACATCCGCACCGAGCGGCCGCACCACGCCATCGCCAGTCAGGTCTTCCACGGCGACGGCATTCTGGCGTTTCTGCCGCTGAGCGATCCGCATCTTTGCTCCATCGTCTGGTCGTTGCCGCCGGAACAGGCTCTGGCCATGAAAGAAGCGGATATCGACAGTTTCTGCAAACAGCTGGCGATGAGCTTCGATATGCATCTCGGCCGCTGCCACCTGGAAAGCGAGCGCCAGACGTTCCCATTGACGGCCCGTTACGCCCGCAGTTTTGCCGCGCACCGACTGGCGTTGATCGGCGATGCCGCCCATACCATCCATCCGCTCGCCGGTCAGGGGGTAAACCTCGGGTTTATGGACGCGGCGGAATTGATTGCCGAACTGAAACGGCTGCAATCACAGGGCAAGGATATCGGCCAGCATCTGTACCTGCGTCGCTATGAGCGCCGTCGTAAACACAGCGCCGCGCTCATGCTGGCGAGCATGCAGGGATTCCGCACCCTGTTCGCAGGCTCCCATCCGGCGGGGAAACTGCTGCGTGATATCGGCCTGAAGCTGGCGGATACGCTGCCTGGGGTTAAACCGGTGCTGGTGCGGCAGGCCATGGGGCTCAACGATCTGCCCGAATGGCTTGAAGCACAGTAACGCCGCCGGAGCGGCAGGTTCACCGCCTGCCGCAGTCAGTCAGTCAGTCAGTCAGTCAGTCAGTCAGTCAGTCAGTCAGTCAGTCAGTCAGTCAGTCAGTCAGTCAGTCAGTCAGTCAGTCAGTCAGTCAGTCAGTCAGTCAATGATTACCGTTTCTCCCCTTTTCAACGGCAATACGTATTTCCGCTTGCGGATTTCCATACGGATGATGAATGTGTCCAAGCATGAAAAAATATTAATAAATACCATTAAATGATTTATCTATTTCATTAAAACGATGATTAAAAGAAACGAATATTATTAATAAGAATATAATCCACCCGATAAATAAATAACCACAATACCCGTCATTATTAGCAAATTATTTACATAGTCGATTTAAAACAAATAGATAGTGTGGCGTAAAAAAAGAACCGCTATATTATGACCCGGTCTGACATATAACAGGGCGCCTTTCGGCGGGTTATCGCCATCCTGGCAGGTCAGATATTGTTTAATTCGTAGCGTTATTAAAGGAGAAATAATAATGCAGGCACGAACCGTTAAAGAAAAAATCATCCTGGCAATTATTTTGGGCATTATTGCGGGTGTTATTTGCGCAATTGCGAAATTCGGCTGGGAAATACCGTTTCCTCCCAGAACCCCCGCCAGGGATCTCACCAACCCGCCCCAACAGTTACTGCAACAGTTGGGTATGTCTTTCGACATGTCGCATATCAGCTATCTGTTTAATGGCAACCCACGGCCGATCATGAGCTTTATCATGCATTTCGGTTTTTCCATTACGTTTACCGTTCTCTATACCGTCGTCGCCGAATTCTGGCCACGCATCAAATTGTGGCAAGGCGCCTTTTACGGTTTGGTGCTGTGGGCGGTATTCCACGTCGTATTGCTGCCGCTGTTTGGCACCGTACCCGCGCCATGGGATCAACCGTTCGCCGAGCATTTCTCCGAAATCTTCGGCCACATGTTCTGTTTCTGGGTGGCGGAACTGGCACGGCGCGATTTGCGCAATCGCATCACACATCAGGATGAAGACCGCGACCTGAAACTGCATACGGCGCACTAATTGGCGTTTACTGGGTGGGCCATTCACAACGTGACCCACCCTCTTCCATCACCACCAGCGCTCACGTTATATCCCCTTCCGCCGAGGTTCATCACATGCATCCACTTCCCCGGTGTCGACCCTACATATAACTTTTTAATCACTAAACATAATTTTTTAGACTTTTACTCTACTCAACGTACTCCCCAAAATGAATTCGTCAGCAATACTTCCATAAAACAATGACGCAGAGGATTCAGGGAATGGCAATACGATCAACGACAAAAGCCCCATTGAGAATGACATTGCTTGCCGCCGGTCTGGTTGCCGTGCTGGCCAGCAATTTACCCGGCGCCCACGCCGCCGATGCGCCTAAGCCTGTATCCGGCGGCACCCTGACGGTGGGTCTGGGCAGCGACACGCCGGTTATCGATCCCTCCATTACCGCTTTCTCCGTGGCCGCGCTGGTTTCCCGCAATGTTGTGGATTCGCTGGTCGGCCAGGCTGAAGACAATCGTTATACGCCATGGCTGGCGGAACGCTGGGAAATCAACAGCGACAATACCCGCTACGTTTTCCATCTGCGTCAAGACGTCACCTTCAGCGACGGCACCAAACTGGACGCCGCCGCAGTGAAATACAATCTGGATCGCATCCTCGATCCGAAAACCACCTCCAGCTACGCCAAATCGCTGCTGGGCCCGATCGACAGCGTGACCACGCCTGACGACTATACGGTCGTCATCAGCTACAAAACCCCCTTCGCGCCGCTGCTGCAAGGGTTGAGCCTGCCCTATCTGGGCATTCAATCGCCGACCTATCTGAAGAACACCCCCAACACCAGCAACACGGTGATCGGATCCGGCCCGTTCATTCTGGAATCCTTCGTGAAAGGCAACGGCAGCAAGCTAACAAAACGCCCGGACTACCATTGGGGCCCCGGTTACGCCGCACACACCGGCCCGGCTTATCTGGATCGGCTGGAGTTTAAATACCTGCCCGAACCGTCCGTGCGCCTCGGCGCACTCAACAGCGGCCAGGTGCAGGCTATCGATGCAGTGCCGCCCGCCAATATCGCCTCCGTTAAAAAAGACACACGGCTGAATGTCATCACGCGGGAAAACCCCGGCGTCAACCGCGTCCTGTATCTCAACACCACCCGCGGCCCCTTCGAAGACCTCAAGGTACGCCAGGCATTCCTGCGCGCCGTAGATGCGGCATCGTCCACTAAAGTGGCGTTTTTCGGCGCGCTGCAACCGGCCAGCAACGTGCTTGGCCCGTCAACGCTATACTACGATCCGACGGTAGCGTCGCTGTGGAAATTCGATCTGCAAAAAGCCAATCAATTGTTGGATGAAGCAGGTTGGAAAACCAAAGATAGCGAAGGCTACCGCACCAAAGACGGCAAACGTCTGAGCGTAGCGCTGCTCTACAGCACCAGTTCGGTAGAATCCACCGACATCACGCTGTTCCAGGCGGTGCAATACCAGGTGAAGCAGGCGGGCTTCGATTTACAACTTAACCCGGTGGATAGCGGTACCTATACCAGTCGTAGCAACAACAACGACTATGACGCCGCGTCCAACTACTTTGTGCGCGCCGAGCCGGACATCCTGCGAACGGTGTTCGATTCCGCCTACATCCCGCCCAACGGCAACAACTTCACACGCACCAGCGCGCTGGATGAAACACTGAGAAAAGCGATCGGTGCGCCGGAGGCGGAACGTAAACAGCTTTACAGCGATATCCAGAAGACGCTCATCGAGCAGGCCTACGCGGTACCACTACTGGTTCCGGCCTACCAGCTGGGTCTGTCGAAAAAAGTACAGGGGATCAGCTGGGCCACCAATGCGAAACCGAACTTCTATGATGTCTGGATTAAACCGTAATTTGGCCGTAACGGCGCTACAACGTCTGTTCACCATCGTGGCTGTGCTCTGGGGCGCGGCCACCCTGACGTTTATCGCCGTCAAAATGATCCCCGGCGACCCGGTCGCCATCCTCAGCGGCGGTGAAAACGTGGTGGATGAAGCCTATCGAATGGCGCTGATCCATCAATTCGGGCTGGATCAGCCGCTGTGGATGCAGTACCTGCGCTATTGCCAACAGGCATTGCAGGGCGATTTCGGCATCAGCTACCAGTATCGCCAGCCGGTACTGGATGTGGTCGGCGAGGCCATGCGTGAAACGGTAAAACTGGCGCTCAGCGCGTTGTTGCTGGCGTTGCTGCTGGCGACGCTCAACGCGCTGCTCACCGCCGGTCGCCACTATCGGCTGCGGGCGCTATTGTCCTGGCTGGAGCTGACGCTGCTCAGTACGCCGGTCTATTGGATCGGCATTGTGCTGTTGAGCCTGTTCAGCTTCCGCCTGCAATGGTTCCCGGTCACTGGCAATGACGGCATCGCCTCGCTGGTATTGCCGGTGATCACCTTAAGCCTGCCGATCGCGGCGTTGTTGAGCCAGGTACTGCGCGATGGGCTGGAAGAAGCGCTATCGCAGCCGTTCGCGCTGACGGTGCGAACCCGCGGCGTCAGTGAAACCTGGTTGCGGTTCAGACATGGATTACGTCACGGCGCGCTGGCTGCCGCCACGCTGACCGGCACGTTGCTGGCCAGCGTGTTGAGCGGCTCCGTCTTGACAGAAACCGTGTTTGGCCGCGCCGGCATCGGGCAGGTCACGTTACATGCGATTGAAAGCCGCGACATGCCGCTGGTGCTGGGGCTGGTGATGCTCTCCGCCCTGTTGTTTGTGGTGATTAACCTGCTGGTGGATGCCCTGTATCTGGTCATCGATCCGCGTCTGAGAAAGAAGGCGAACGCTCATGAGCAGTGAACCCCTGACGTTGCCGCGTACACGAGTACGCACCACCTGGCGCAGTCCGTGGCTGGCGCCCGCCACGCTGCTACCCGCCGCCACCGTACTGCTGCTGGTGCTGGCGGTATTTTTCCCTGCGCTCTTCACCCATCGGGCCGCCGATGAGATGGATATCAGCGCCGTACTGCAGGCGCCCGATGCGGCGCATTGGTTCGGCACCGATGCGCTCGGCCGGGATGTCTTCGCCCGCGTGGTTCACGGTACCTCGTTGTCGTTGAGTATCGGCGTGGGCGCCATGCTGATCGCCTGCCTGGGCGGGATCCTGTTCGGCACGCTGTCGGCGCTGGCGCCGGCCGCCGTGCAGCGCGTACTGGTACGTCTGCTGGATATCATGCTGGCCTTCCCGGAACTGCTGCTGGCATTGCTGGTTATCGCCGTGCTGGGCCGCGGCCCGGAGAACACGCTGCTGGCGGTCGGGTTATCCGGCGTCGCCGGTTACGCCCGGCTGGTACGTTCGCAGGTGTTACAGGTGAAGCTGTCCGGTTATGTGGAACACGCCATCGCGTTGGGCGAACACCCGTTGTATATCATCGTCCGGCACATCATCCCCAACACTCTGCGCCCGCTGCTGATCCTCGCCACCATCGGCGTCGGCCATGCGGTGCTCGCCGCCTCTGCGCTGAGTTTTCTCGGTCTGGGCGTCGTTCCCCCAACCGCGGAATGGGGCGCGCTGCTGGCGGATGGCCGCAATTTTCTGGATATCGCCCCCTGGGTCAGCCTGTTCCCGGCGACCGTCGTCGCCCTGTCGGTCATCGTCATCACCCTGCTGGGGCGTCGCTTGCAGGCTATTCTCGCCAGAGGGGAAGTATGAGCCAAACGACAACGACAACAACGACAACACCGCCGCCGCTACTGCGGGTCGCAAACCTGAACGTGACGTTCCCCAGCCCGACCGGGCCGGTGGAATCGGTACGCAATCTGTCGTTCCAGGTGAATCCCGGCGAAATACTGGCGCTGGTCGGTGAATCCGGTTCCGGCAAATCGGTGACGGCCCGGACGCTGGTCGGACTGGCGGGCGAGCATGCGCAAGTGACGGCAGACGCCATCAAGTTGACGCGCCACGACGGTAGTCTCTGTGATTTACCAACGCTCGGCGATCGGCAATGGCGCCACATCCGCGGCCGGGAAATCGGCTTTGTTCTACAGGATGCGCTGGTCTCGCTCGATCCGCTGCGCAAAATCGGTCAAGAAGTGGCGGAGCCGCTGCTGACGCATAAATTGCTGCCGCGCGCCGAGGTACCGGCCCGCGTGGCGGAACTGCTCCAGCAAGCCGGTATTCCCGATCCGCACATCCGCGCTGCGCAATACCCGCACGAACTCTCCGGTGGACTGCGCCAGCGAGCGCTGATCGCCACCGCGCTGGCGGGCGGCCCTAAACTACTGATCGCCGATGAGCCCACCACCGCGCTGGATGCCACCGTTTCACAGCAGGTGCTAAAGCTGTTTACTGCACTGGCGCAGGCCGGCCACGGCGTGTTGTTGATTACCCACGATCTGGCCGTGGTAGCCCAAATCGCCGATCGCGTGATGGTGATGCAAAAAGGCGCCCTGGTGGAAAGTGGCCCGACGCGCCAGATCCTGACATCGCCGCAGCATCCCTACACCCATCGTCTGCTGGCGGCGATCCCGACCGCCGCTACGCGCGGGAACTGGCTGGCGGGCGAGAACCCGCTGAGCCAGCACGCCGCCGCGCTGCTCTCGTCGTTATCGGAACAGACCGAACGCCCCGGGCAGGCGCTGCGGGTGGATGGCGTATCGGTCAGCTTCAAACGGCCGGACGGCAGCCGGATGACGGCGGTCAACCGGCTCTCGCTCGTGCTGGAACGGGGTGAAACACTGGGCATCGTCGGCGAATCCGGCTCCGGCAAAACCACGTTGGGCAAAGTCATTCTGGCGCTACAACCGCCGGACGACGGCGAAGTCCTGCTCGGCGAATGCCCCTGGAGCGCGCTGCCCGAGCGGGAACGCCGCCCGCTGCGCGCCCGGATCCAAACCATTACGCAAGATCCGCTCAGTTCATTCGACCCGCAATTCACTGTCGAACACATTCTGCTGCAACCCTTGCGGCTGCGACGCGACCTTTCGCCGGAAGCCCGCCGGCAACGCATTCTGGCGCTGCTGGAACTGGTGGGATTATCGCCGACGCTGCTTTCCCGTCGGCCACGTTCGCTGTCCGGCGGCCAGCGTCAGCGTATTTCCATCGCGCAGGCGCTGGCGGCGGAGCCGGAGGTGCTGATCTGCGACGAGCCGGTGTCGGCGCTGGATGTCACCACACAGGCACAAGTGCTGGATTTGCTGGTGGCGCTGCAACAGAGACTCAGGTTGTCGATGGTTTTCATCTCCCACGATTTGGGCGTCGTGCAACATATGAGCCATCGCATTCTGGTGATGAAAAGCGGCGAAGTGGTGGAACGCGGCACGGTCGAACAGATTTTCACTCAGCCCCAGCATCCCTACACCCGCCAATTGCTGTCAACGGTTGCCGATATCCACATCTGAACAAGCCGTACCGGCAACGCTCCGAGTTTGAAAACGTTGCCGGTAACTGCTGGGCGTCACGCCAAACGCCTGATGGAATACCACCGAAAAATAGTTACTGTCGTCAAAACCGCATTGCGCCGCCACCTCGCTGATGGTCTGACGGTCATAACGCAACAGCTCCATCGCCCGGCACAGCCGTAGCTGGCGCAGATACTGCGAAACGCTCATACCGGTTTGCTGTTTGAAGCGACTGCGCAGGCTGCGCAGGCTGAACCCATATTGCTGACAAAACGCCTCCAGCCGGAAAGGCTGGGCGATGCTGTCCCGCAGCGCATTCATCAACAGGTCAAGCTGATGGGCATCCGCCAGTTGCGTCTCGCCGGGCGCGTGACGATAGCGCAGCGCCAGCAGCGCGATTTGCATCAGCAGCACTTCGCTCAGTTGCAACGATAGCGGATCGGACTTCATGCACTCCTGCGTCAAGGACTCCACCCGATCGCGGATAATCGCCATCCCCTGCTCCCCTAACCGCCAATAGCGTTGCTGTTGCGCCACCCCACCGTCCGGCAGCAGGTTCTGCCAGTCGGTGGGCAAGGTCAGGCGCGGGCGAATATACAGAATATTGTCCAGTTCCAGTGCATGAACGGATTCGTAGCTGTGGCGATCGTCGGCGGTCACATAAAACAGGTCGCCGCAGGTAATGCGATAAGGGACGTCGTTCCAGATATGCAGGCCGTTACCGCGCCAGACAATCACCAGCTCGTCGAAATCGTGATGATGCAGCGGGAACGCAGACTGAGGGCTGCGTTCCGCTACCGTGACCGCATTTTTTTCGGTCAGGAAATAATCTTCTGTTTGTAACTTAAGGCCGCGAGATTGCACGCTCTCTTACACCTGTCTCTGCCAGAGAGTGCCCGCCACCGTCGCAACGGATCGCGCCTGACGGCGGGCTACCTACTGGATGGTTTCCTCATGCTGCGCCCGATGACGCAGCGATTTGGGTGCCAACGAGAACGCCTTGCGAAACTGCGTCGAAAAATGGTTGCTGTCGCTAAAGCCGCAATCATGGGCGATGGTGGTGATGGAATCGTCGCTCTGCTGCAAACGACGGCGGGCCTCCAGCAAACGCAGACGGTTCAAATAACGCTGCGGCGTCATACCGGTGTGCTGCTTGAGCTGCCGATGCATCGTGCGCAACGACAGCGAAAAACGCTCCGCCAACGCATCCCAGTTCACTTCCTCGCAGAAATTATTCTGCAACCAGCCCAACAACGCCTGAATCCCCTGCGCTGCGCTGCCGTCGCTCTGGGTACGGAATCCTTTTTGCCGCAACAGCACCAGAATCTGCAGGAACAGGCTTTCACTGGTAGCGATGTCCTCCGGACGCTCGCTGCGGGCCTGCCCGGCCAGTTGCAGAATCAGCTGTTTTACCTGCTGCCGGGTTCCGTTGTTGACCTGCCATTGCCCCAGCCATTCGCCGTTCGGGCCGTAAGGCAGAAACGGCGCGATGTCGGACAGAAAGCGAAAGCCGCGCGGCGAGCGATACAGCACGTTGGTCAGGTGCAGTTCCTCGACCTGCTCGAACAGGTGACGGTCGTTGTCGCGCACGAAAAACACCGCGCCGCTGCACAACACATAGGGTTGATCGTTGAATACGTGCACCCCGGCGCCCTGATCCACCACCACAATCTCCCAAAAATCGTGGTAATGCTCCGGAAATGCGCTCTGGGGCATACGAGGTTCCACCGCCACCGTCGTCGCCTGCGAAACAAAAAACTCATCGCCATGAAGTATCGTCATGTTGCCCCTCCGCCTGCGGCTATTGCCAGACTGTTACGTCGGTAAACCGATAGTCTGTGAACGATAGTAGCCAGTGCCGGGCACCCACGCCTTAAAATAGCGCCGCGCCCCGGCCGGAACGATGTCATTTTTTCAAGATCGTGCCGTTAAATTACTGAAATGTGGGTAGGATCACAGGTGTTTTCTCCGCGATCCCCGCCCTGGAATGTGAGCGATTTCACCGTCAGCTTTGCCATTTTGCCAACCCGTTTTCACAGATGGCACTCACCCAAAGGTGCGCCCCGACTATCTTCCCTACACTGCCCGACATAACAGAACGACAAGGGAACGGGCAATGGCGATAACACACAGCGTAGCGGTCGATCTCGGCGCATCCAGCGGAAGGGTCATGCTGGCGTCGCTGGACACGGACACCCAGCGTCTCTCGCTGGAGGAGATCCACCGTTTCAGCAATCGTCTGGTGGTTGATCACGGGCATCACCTGTGGGATCTGGACGCACTGGAGCGGCACATTTTGCAAGGTCTGAATACAGTGGATCGGCGCGGGATCCGGCCAGCCAGCATCGGCATCGACAGCTGGGGAGTCGATATGGTGGCGCTGGATCGACAGGGCCAGCGTATCGGGCCGCCCTATTCCTATCGGGATCACCGCACCGACGGCGTGATGGCGCAGGTCATCGCCGACCTCGGACGCGACACCCTCTATCGTCACACCGGCATTCAGTTTCTGCCGTTCAACACCCTTTACCAGCTCCGGGCGCTGCGCCAGCAGCAACCGGAATATTGGGCGCAAATCGCGCACCTGCTGATGATCCCCGACTACTTTCACTATCGGCTGACCGGCAGGATGGCGAGCGAATACACCAACGCTACCACCACCCAGATGCTGAATCTGACCCGCGGTGACTGGGATCCGCTGCTGCTGGATTACCTCGGCATCCAAGCACACTGGCTGCCGGCACCTAGCCAGCCCGGCGATCCTCTGGGCGACTGGCTCGCCCCCAGCGGCGCCCGCATCCCGGTGATTGCCGTCGCCAGTCACGACACCGCCAGCGCGGTGGTCGCCACCCCGTTGAACGATGACGACAGCGCCTACCTCAGCTCCGGCACCTGGTCGCTTATCGGCATCGAAAGCCAGACGCCGTTCATCAGTGACCGCGCGATGGCCGCCAACATCACCAATGAAGGCGGAACCAACGGGCGTTA
This sequence comes from Musicola paradisiaca NCPPB 2511, assembly GCF_000400505.1. Lineage (NCBI taxonomy): Bacteria > Pseudomonadati > Pseudomonadota > Gammaproteobacteria > Enterobacterales > Pectobacteriaceae > Musicola > Musicola paradisiaca. The sequence goes on from NZ_CM001857.1 coordinate 4,029,705, forward strand.
TCGCGTCCTGAAAAACATCATGGGGCTGTGGCTACTGCAACGCATCAGCCAGGAACAGCAGGTGAGCGATCTGCCGGCGCTGTTGGAGGCGGCGGAACAGGAAACCGGCTTCGCCAGCCTTATCAATCCGAACGACGAGCGCTTCATCAATCCGCCGTCCATGAGCGAGGCGATCCGCGATTTTTGCCGCGAGCACCGGCAACCGGTGCCGCAAACGTCTGCCGCGATGACGCGCTGCATCATGGATAGTCTGGCGCTCGGCTACCGGCAGGGCCTGCTGACGCTGGCGTCGCTGCGTCAGTCGCCGATCCGCCGTCTGCATGTGGTGGGCGGCGGCTGCCAGAACCGGCTGCTGAATCAGCTTTGCGCCGATGTGTGCCAGATTCCGGTGGTGGCCGGCCCGGTAGAAGCCTCCACTCTCGGCAATATCGGCTGCCAGCTGATCGCCCAGGGCGAAGTGGCCGATCTGGCGGCGTTCCGTCGCTTGCTGCCCGACAGTTTCCCGCTGCAACACTATACCCCCCGTCAGGATATTGATTTCACTGGCCATTGGCGCCGTTTCCAGGCGCTTTGCCAGATTAATGAGGAACTCACCGTATGAATACAGCCATTGAAACCGCCTGGCGTCTGGCACAAGAACGCTATGCCAAACTGAACGTGGATGTGGACGCGGCCTTGCGTCGGCTCGACCAGATCCCCGTCTCCATGCACTGCTGGCAGGGAGACGACGTCGCCGGTTTTGAACAGCAGGGCGGCGCATTGACCGGCGGCATTCAGGCCACCGGCAACTACCCCGGCAAGGCGCGCAACGCCGACGAACTGCGCGCCGATCTGGAACAGGCGCTGCGCCTGATACCCGGCCCCAAGCGATTGAATCTGCACGCCATTTATCTGGAATCGGATACACCGGTGGCGCGTAACGCCATCGAGCCGCGCCACTTCAGCCGCTGGGTGGACTGGGCGCGGGAAAACGCGCTGGGGCTGGACTTCAATCCGACCTGTTTCTCTCATCCGCTCAGCAGCGACGGCTTTACCCTGTCGCACCCGGATGAAAACATACGCCGCTTTTGGATTGAACACTGCCAGGCCAGCCGCCGCATTTCCGCCTATTTCGGCCGCGAGCTGGGCACGCCGTCGATCATGAACATCTGGATCCCGGACGGCATGAAAGATCTGACCGTCGATCGTCTGGCGTTTCGCCAGCGCTTGTTGAACGCATTAGACGACGTCATCGCCGAGCGGTTGGATCCGGCCCACCACATCGACGCCGTAGAAAGCAAGCTGTTCGGCCTGGGCGCCGAAAGCTTCACCGTCGGCTCCAACGAATTCTACCTGGGCTACGCCACCCGCCGTCAGACCGCGCTCTGTCTGGATGCCGGCCACTTTCATCCCACGGAGGTCATCTCCGATAAGATTTCCAGCGCCAGCCTGTTCGTTCCCCGCCTGCTGCTGCACGTCAGTCGCCCGGTGCGCTGGGACAGCGACCATGTGGTGCTGCTGGATGATGAAACCCAGGCCATCGCCCACGAGATCGTGCGCCACGGTCTGTTCGACCGGGTTCATATCGGGCTGGATTTCTTTGACGCCTCCATCAACCGCATCGCGGCCTGGGTGATCGGCACCCGCAACATGAAAAAAGCGTTGCTGCGCGCACTGCTGGAACCGACCGACAGCCTGCGCAAACTGGAACAGAACGGCGACTACACCGCGCGTCTGGCGCTGCTGGAAGAACAAAAATCGCTGCCGTGGCAGGCCGTCTGGGAATACTACTGCCAGCAGCAGGACGTCACGCCGGGCAGCGAATGGCTGCAAAGCGTGCGCGAGTATGAAACCACCGTCCTCCGTCAACGTTAAGGAACACTGTGCTATGCAATCCATTCTCTCTTCCTGGTTCGTCCAGGGCATGGTCAAGGCCACCGGCGACATGTGGCTCAAAGGCTGGGACGAACGCAACGGCGGCAACATCAGCCTGCGTCTGACGACCGAAGACATCACCCCCTACGAAAGCGATTTTTATCCCCAGCCGCGCCATGAAGCGCTGTCGCAGCCAATGCCCGAGCTGGCTAATGGCTGGTTTATCGTCACCGGCTCCGGCAAATTCTTCCGCAATGTGCCGCTGGATCCAGCGGAAAACCTGGTACTGCTGCAAGTGGATGCAAACGGCGCCGGCTATCGCATTTTCTGGGGGCTGACCGCCGGCGGCCTGCCCACCTCCGAACTGGCGGCGCACTTTCAGTCGCACATTGTGCGCATCGGGGTCAGCGGCGGGCGCGATCGGGTCATCATGCACTGCCACGCCACCAATTTGATTGCCCTCAGCTACGTGCTGGAACTGACCAGCGCTACGTTTACCCGCGAACTGTGGGAAGGCAGCACCGAGTGTCTGGTGGTCTTCCCTGACGGCGTCGGCATCGTGCCCTGGATGGTGCCCGGCACCGACGCCATTGGCACCGCCACCGCCGAACAGATGCATCATCACTCGCTAGTGCTGTGGCCGTTCCATGGTATTTTCGGTACCGGCCCGTCACTGGATGATGCTTTCGGCCTGATCGATACCGCCGAGAAATCCGCTGAAATCATGGTGAAAGTCCGCGCGATGGGGGGGAAAAAGCAGACCATCAGCACCGAAGAACTGATAGCACTGGGCACACGCTTCGGCGTCAGCCCGATGGCGTCAGCGCTAAAACAGTAAGACACATCAACACCATAAGGCGGCGACGCTGACAAGACGACGCCGCCTGAACAGGATATGCACCATGATAAGAAAAGCCTTTGTCATGCAGGTATTTCCAGAATGTCATGACGAGTATCAGCGTCGGCACGATGCCATCTGGCCGGAACTGACGGAAACACTGAAGTCGCACGGCGCGCACCACTACAGCATCTTCCTGGATAAGCAGCGTAATTTGCTGTTCGGCTACGTGGAGATTGAATCCGAAGAACGCTGGAATGCTATTGCACACACTGAAGCCTGCCGGCGCTGGTGGGAATACATGAAAGACGTAATGCCCGCCAATCCGGATGACAGCCCGATCAGCGAAGAATTACAGCCTGTTTTCTATCTTGAATAATCCATCGGCGGGCAAACCGCCGATATATCCACCGCCGCCTTCCTCATTGGTAAATCGTTATCCAATCAATATTGGCAATAAAATATTTTTATACGGCGAATAGCCGATAAACGATTTTTTATCGTTTTATACCCGTCATACTTCACGTTGCAGGTATGTTGGCTGCGTTAGCTCACCCGAATCACTTACCTGAGTAAGTTCATCGGTTCACTCACTTGCCGCCTTCCTGCAACTCGAATGATTTGGGGTATATTTAAATAAGCGCAAGATGAAATAAAAAAATAACCGGAATGCGATGCGACGCATAACACAATGTAGTAACCGCATGATCTATAAAAATGACTATTTTTGTCATGGCGCAATCCATAAGCAGATAAATATTGTTCGCCTGCCCGTCCGATACCCTTTCTTATCATGAAGATATTTTCTCTTATGGAATATAAAACCCTTGATTATTTATTAGGCCAATATTGCTATATCAGTCACACCCCAACCCATCGGCAATAAAGTTACCTCCCAGAATGCCGTTACTTGATAAATCCATTCCCAGGAAAGCAAACCGCTATGAAAAAACTCTCGCAAATGACCGTTTTTGCCAAACTGTTGTGCGGATTCTCAGTATTGATGGTGATGATGTTACTGCCGGGCATCATCTCTCTGCTCCAGCTCGGCGCCAGCAATGCCCATATCGACAACTTCCGCAGCAACCAACTTCCTTCCGTGCGCTATACGCTGGAAATGCGTGGCGTTTTGTCGGAACTTCGTCTGCAACAGGTGCAGTATATTGCTTCCCAAACCCCGGATGAGCGGGAAGGGCATCGCAAAGAACTGCTGCAAAATCAGGATATTTTTCTTACCGCCCAGGCTAATTACGCCAAGCTGGTAAAAAATGACGGCGCCGATAAACAAGCCATTTTCAATCGGATCACGGACAACTTCAAAAACTTCGTCGACGTCAATGCCAAGGTCATCGATGCCGTCAATAGCGAGAAACTGGACGAAGCCAGCAAGATCAGCGGCGCGGTATCGTCCAAATACCGTACACAGTTGATGAAGGATCTGGCGACATTGGTCGACCTGGAAATCGCCAGTAGCGATCAGGCGGCGCAAGAGTCCGAACAGTCCTACCATACGGCCGTTTATCTGTTATCCGGTTTGCTGCTGCTGGCGTTGATCGCCACCGGCGTTATCGCCACCCTCATCTCCCGCAACCTGTCACGCCAGTTGGGCGGCGAACCGGCTTATGCCGCCAATATCATGAACCACATCGCCGAAGGCAAGCTGAATGTAGAGATCGCGTTACGTAACGGCGACAACAGCAGCCTGTTGGCGACGATGAAATTCATGAACGGACGTCTGCAGGACACCATCAGAAACATTATTCAGGGCAGCGAATCTATCTCGCTGGCCGCCGATGAAATCGCTCAGGGCAACAGCGACCTGTCGCAACGTACCGAAGAACAGGCGGCGTCGCTGGTTCAAACCTCGTCCAACATGCAACAAATCACAGAGACAGTGAAACGCAACGCGGACAACGCCCATCAAGCCAGCGAGCTGGCGCACCAGACGTCACAAACCGCGCAACGCGGCGGCGGCATCGTGAACGACATGCTCAAGCGCATGCACGAGATTTCCGACAGTTCACAAAAGATCGTCGACATTATTTCGGTGATTGAAGGCATCGCTTTCCAAACCAATATCCTGGCGCTGAACGCCGCAGTAGAGGCGGCGCGCGCCGGCGAGCAAGGTAAAGGGTTCGCCGTGGTGGCGGGTGAAGTGCGTAATCTGGCGCAAAAGAGCGCCAACGCCGCCAAAGAGATAAAAACGCTGATCGAAGGGACGGTGGAAAAAATCACCGACGGTTCGCAACACGCAGACAGCGCCAATCAGGCGATGGAAGAGATTGTCAGTTCCATCACCAAAGTGACCGATATCGTGGCGGAAATCTCTATGGCATCCAACGAACAGCACAACGGCATCAAGGAGATCAGCGTCGCTATCGATCAAATGGATCAAGTCACCCAGCAGAACGCCGCCCTGGTAGAACAGGCCGCCACCGCGGCGCAGTCGATGACCGAACTGGGTGAACAACTGCGGGACTCTGTTCGTGTCTTCCAGATCGACTCGCCGCAGGAAAACCGCCTGCGACTCAGTTAACCCCGCCATACCCTATAACGACGAAGTGACCGCAACGGCGGTCACTTCATGATGAAACAGGATGCGAAGCCTACGGTTGAGCACTCCACACCGACAGTAAACCCGCTGATCCGCCGCCGCAGGCATCAACTATGCCGCCGACACCTGTCTCCCCTCCCCGCGTTCAATACACCATATCCGCTGACACAAACGGTTGACCATCGCCCGATCATGGCTGATGAACAGGCAGGTCATCTCGGTATGCCGGCGTAAACCGCGCAGGATCAGCATCTGAGCGGCGGCATCCAGCGCGCTGAGCGCTTCATCCAGCACCAGCAGTTGCGGCTGCGCCACCAACGCCCGGGCAAGACAAACCCGCTGCAATTGCCCACCGCTCAATTGATGCGGATAACGCGGCAACAGGTCGGCGCTCAGGCCGACATCATTCAGCCGGCACGCCACCGCGCTTTGGGCGTCTTGCACATCCACCTTACGCAGCCGCAGAGGTTCGGCGACGATCTGCGCCACGGTCATCAGTGGATTGACGGAAGAGACATAATCCTGAAATACCGCGCCCACCGTCACCGGCAACCCCGACGCTCTGCGGCGCCGGTCATGGATATCCACCCCGTTGATGCGCACCGTGCCGCACGTCGGCGTCTCCATGCCCAGCAGTATCCGCAGCAACGTACTCTTGCCACAACCGCTCGGCCCGATAATCCCAGTAAATTCGCCCCGCCGGGCATGCAAATAAATATCGCGCAGAACCGGCGTTGCACCGTAGCGGTACGACAGCGCTTCGACCTCAATCAACATACGGCTCCTTATCGACGGCGACCATCCCCGCTAACGCCTGTACCGATGCCACCCACTGTCGGGTGCAGACATGACGCGGCGCATGCAACAGAGAGGCATACTCGCCATACTCCACGCTGCGCCCTTGCTGCATCACCACCAGACGATCCGCCATCTGATCCAGCAGCGAAAAATCATGAGAGATCAACAACAGCCCACACCCTTGCGCCCGCAAATCCTGCAACAGACGCACCACCTCCCGGCGGTTGTCCTCATCCAGCGCGGATGTCGGCTCATCGGCAATCAGCCAGCGCGGGCGTAGCGCCAGCACCAGGGCGATCGCCACCCGTTGCAGCATGCCGCCGCTCAGTTCGGAAGGATAACAGCGATACAACTGCTCGGGATGCGGCAACCGAACCTGTTCCATTGCCGCTATCGCCTGTTCTCGCGCCTGCCGGGCACTCAGCGGCACATGCTGGCGCAAGGTTTCGGCGATCTGGTTTCCCACCCGTTGCAGCGGATCAAACGCAGTCATGGGCTGTTGCGGAATCAGCGCCAGTTGGCTGCCGCACAGACGCCGCATGGCGCGGTTATCCAACGTCAACAGCGATTGCCCCTCCAGCAGCACGTCGCCGCCACGGCGAAACCCCGGCCCGGTCAGGTTCATTAACGCCTGACTGGTGAGACTTTTGCCGCTGCCGCTCTCGCCGACCATCCCCAGACAACAAGACGGCGGCAGCGAAAAGCTGACCTGATGCAGCAGGCGCTGCCCGGTTGGACTCTCCAGCCACACATCACGAACATGCAGACCGGAAGACGTCACAGGAGGGTAAGGATCAGTCTGAGGCAAATCAACGGGCATCGTTCATCTCCAGCCGGTGGAAATCAGGCGTCTATTATCGTCACCGGGCCACACCGGCGCCTTGACCTCGGTCAGGGCAACCGCCCATCACTGCAACCAGGGATGCCAGCGAGCGAAATGCTCACGTACCCACGCCGATGCCTGTAAGGGTTCGCCGTCGATTTCGCCCGCCAGCTTGGACAGAAAATCGATCATCCAGGAAGCATTGGTTTCAGCAATACGCCGGCCTTCCGCCGTATTCATCAGTTCCGGCAGGCGCATCACTTTGACGCGAAAATGATCGAGCGTATAACGCTGATCATCCAACGGACGCGCGGTCGCAAACGGATCCTGCGGTTCAAACAGCGGGCGCGACATCAATCCCGCGACATAAAACACACGCGCCACCCCCAACGCGCCCAGAGAATCGAGACGATCGGCATCCTGCACGACCTGCGCCTCCAGCGTCTCCGCCGTGATCCCGGCGCTGAAACTGTGCGCCTCCACGGCATGAAACACGGCGGCGTGCAACGTCGCGGGAAATGCCGGAAAACGGGTTTGCAGAATCCGCACCGCTTCGTCCGCCGCCATACGCGAAGCGCGACAACGATCGGGATGATTTTTAGGAACCTGCACAATATCGTGCAGCCAGGCTGCGGCGATAATCACCCGCAGGTCGCCCCCTTCCTGCTGCTGAATGTGCCGAGCATTCGCCGCGACTCGGTAGAGATGGTGATGGTCGTGCGCGCCGTCCTGCGCATCCGCCAGTCGTTCTGCAATGTATCGGCTCAACGTTTGTTCAAAATCGGTGATATCCATAGGTTCTCTCCAGGCGACGTCTCGTTATTATGCGCATCAGCATAACCCTTTCCTTGTGACAATGATGTTTCCAGACATCATCAATATGGATAATACCCCGATTAATTGCGACAGCGATAAACGGTGAAAAACCGTATTCTTCAATAAATAAATATTTACTTTTCCAAAAGGCTATTATTATATTGATGCTGTCTTTTATATGACGATTCCTTTATTTCATTGCTCCGAATTTTGTCATTTTTTTAATTTACAAAACACAAATATCATTGTCAGCGGTATATTTATTATGAGCCCGGTTTTAATTTCTTTTCTTTCTTTAGTTTTTATTGCTGACGGATTAATGACCTTTCTGATCCCGGTGGCGGTGTATGCTGAAACACAGAGTCTGACCTATTCGGGGTTGTCCTACGCGATCTGGTGGCTACCGCGCCTGGTGATGATCCCGGCGCTGGGCGCATTTATCGATCGCATCGGTATCCGCCCGGTGTCCATCACCGCCGACGCCGCCAAAGCCTTCGGCTGTCTGCTGCTCTGTCTGGTACTCAATTTCTCCAATGAATCCCTGACGTTGGCGATAGCCTGCGGCCTGCTGGGCGCCGTCATTTCGACCGGCAACGCTCAGACGCTGGTCGCCATGGAAAAACTGATCGCCGGGCGCAGCCGTCGTATTGAACATGACGCCAATCTGCTGACCCGGCTCGATCTGCTGGGGATGATCGTCGGCCCCGCGCTTGGCATGTTGTTATTTGAATATGGTTTCGTAACGTTATTGTATATCTCCGCAACCTGTTATTTATGCAATGCTTATTATTTTCTCACCGCGCGTCTCTTTTCGGCCTCTCCTGAATATGATGAAAAAAGCGAAGGGAATAAAAGTATCTCGTCAAACGATAAAATTTCACTGTCGGTAATAATGCGCCAGCCATTTATTATTTTGATGATCGTTTTAGCGGTGGGAAATAACATGTTTGACGGTTTGATTGAATCCAGCGGCGCGGCACTCATCAAAAATAACATGGCGCTGTCGGTGAAATATTTCGGTTTTATTGATATCTGCGCCGGCGCAGTAGGTTTTTTATCTACGTTTGTTTACAGCGCCGCCCTCCGTCGCCTGAGCCAGGAAATGCTGTTGACCATCGGCCTGGGCGTCAGTCTCGGCGCATCATTATTGCTGATGGGATCGTTACAGCAACTTGGCGCTTTTCTGGCGTTTTACTCGCTGGGCATTGCCGGCAGGGTATTTACCGGCAACGTTATGCGCACGCTGCGCATAACGCTGATCCCGGAACGGCAACTGGCCCGCGCCTCGTCGTGGATCATGTTGCTGAATCAGTCGATTTTACCGTTCATGTCGCTGTTTTTGTTCCTGTCCGAACGTTTCGCACTGCCGTTGCAATACTTTCTGTACGCCGCGCTGGCGCTGTCGCTGCTGGCAGGCATGGGCATGCTCACGGCGTTAAGGCATAAAACAAAATCTGACTCTCTCGGCGTCCCGGCAAAACTAACCACGCCAGAACGATGAAGAAAACAACACCAGGATCGGGAAGATCGCCAGACGCCCCATGATCATCGCCACACACATTAACCACTTGGCGCCGTCGTTCAGGCTGCCGAATCCATCCGCCGTTAAGCCCATCGACAAGCTGTAAAGCATCACCAGAAAACTGCATAAACGAGCAATCACCACCGGCTGATTTTTCGTGATCATCATCGTCCCTTGCAGATGCAAACGGTTCTCCGTTCCCCACATGGCAACTGCGACGCCACATCATCGCGGCGTAATGTCAGAATGGATAAGAAAATGATAACCATAGGGATGCGGCGGTGATGCCGCTCAATCGCGCTCTCGCAATAAAAATAACGGCACGAAATTATAACCGTTATGAAACATCTGCCACATCAGGTTACTAATCCGTGCATCCGTCGGTATGGCGTTGTCATACTCGGTGATTAAGCTATTGATTCATACTCACACTCAGGAGGCACCATGCTACGGATCCTCGGCCTTACGGCCTTGTTATTGAGCACCAGCGCCATCGCGGCAAAAAGTACCGAACTCCCGACCCTGATCAATCAGCGGCTCAGCTACATGAAAGATGTAGCCGGTTACAAAGCCGGGCACCATTTGGCGATCGAAGACCTGCAACAAGAAGACAATGTGCTGAAGGCCAGCCGCCAGCAAGCCAGCCAATATGGGTTGGATGCAGACTCCGTCACGCCATTCATTCAGGCGCAAATGGATGCCGCCAAAGCCATTCAGTATCGCTATCGCGCCGACTGGCTGGCCGCGCCGGAACACGACTGGCAACCCAAACCGTTGGAAGACGTGCGCTCACGGCTGGCGACGCTGAATGGCGCCATCCTGCAACAATTGGCGGATACCCTGCACAAGGAAGGGTCGTTGCAACACCTCAACCATGCAACCTTTCTGCAAACCATCACCCAGCACAACCTCAGCACGCACGATAAAGAACGCCTATTCACCACATTGAAGCAGGCGAAACTCCGCCACGAGTAACCGATACCGGGCGAAATATTCTTTCGCCCGGCAGCCATAAACCCGGCTTCATGTCCTTTATCTATTGGATAGTTATCCTGCGTATTGCGTATTACCATGTCGATACGCAATAAGATTCCATTTAACAGGATGCAGAGATGAACGCCAAAACCACCGTCAGCGCCGACGACGAAAAAAACTACAACCTGGATCGTTTTGATCTTGCCATCCTGCGTCAATTGCAGCTGGATGCTTCCATCTCCAACGTCGCCCTCGCGGAAAAAGTCACGCTCAGCCCACCAGCCTGCCTGCGCCGGGTTGAACGGCTCAAACAGATCGGGTTGATCAAGGGCTATGTCGCGCTGCTGAATCCGCAGGCGCTGAATGTGGGCCTGGTGGTGTTGATCGGCGTCGTGCTTGATCGTTCCACGCCGAAAACCTTTGAGGATTTCGAGTTGGCGGTGCAAAAGATCAGTGGTTGCATGGAATGCCACGTCGTCACCGGCGAATTCGACTACATCCTGATGATCCGCACCAAAGACAACCAGAGTTTCAATAAACTGCACGCCGAACAGTTGCTGTTCCTGCCCGGCGTGCGCCAGATCCGCTCGTTTATCGGCCTGCGGGAAGTGCTCTCGACAACGAAATTGGTGTTTTAAGAATGGAAAATATGAGAACGCCCCCTAAGCCCCCTAATATGAAAAGATAGTCAGATACTCGTTAACTATAATGAATCAACAATATTGGGCTATCTAAATGTATAATGATATCAACAAGATAATAAAAATAATTCATACTCACTTTGAGTCTATTTTTTCTGAAACATTCCAAGTAGATCGACAATTTCATTATGTAGATTTTACTTCTGAAAATTATAATTTCCGCATTCATGCGGTTTTTATACAATCGCGGAGCACCGCAGACCTTGATGTTTCAATTGAAGAACGTATCAATAAAGCCCTTGAAGAAGTCACTATTGAAAAAGGTGCTATATACGATTTGACTACTAAGTTTGTAGATGAGTCTTTACTGACGAAATACTGCATTATGTTAGCGAAATAAACGCACCCTGAGGCATAAGATCGACACGACTTAGATTTAAGGAGAGTAATAGGTGCTGGCTTTTTTTCTAGGTGCAGGAGCTTCAGTAGAATGTGGTATGCCACTTGTATGGTCATTTACTGCCACACTCAGGGAGAACATATTAACAAGAATTGATACATATCTATTTTATTTCTCAGAAAATAAGAATATTCAAGAGCATTTTGTATCTATCAAAGGAATTATTTGAAGAATTTAGGAGTAAAATTCAATCGATTCGGGAGCTAATTGTTGTTGGCTATAGTTTCGGAGATGAACATGTAAATGTAGTTTTAGCCGACTGGCTTAATATATCAGGCACAAAATGAGTAATCTGCGACCCCAAAAGAACTGAAATTCCAGATTTCATCGTCAATAAATCAAACCAAGTCGAAATAAGAAATATTGGGTTTACAGATTGACTTCTATCATTTGATCCTGAAGGGGATACTGAAGAGAAAAGAGAAAAGAGAAAACTGATAAAATGCCTTTATTCATTACCAAATTCAGAAATCGAAATGCTACTACGCTTATTAAAATAAGGCCTCTGACTCCGCGAGTTTTCGTGAGCTCATGGAAGAGTCCACATAATTAACTCATGGTTTCAGGTCAGTCATACAGAACTAAAAATCACGTGATTTTTATGGTACATCTCTTTTCAGTAACTCACTCTGTCATTTCCAGTTTTTGTGTTTTCATTATCCTATTTTTTCAAACACATTAATCAGCCAACGCTTCAATACACTGAAGCCAACGGTGAAAATGAGGGCACTGCTGACGCATACTATCCAGCCCAATATCAGCCGCAATCAGCGGGCCATGTAATGTTTTTTGTATGTAGGGATAACCGCCCGAATACGTTTAGATGGCGCGGTTTGCGGGCTGTTATTGATCTGCTCAGGCGTAGGAAACTCGGCTTTCATTGCCAGAAGTCTTTTTACCGGATCTTCATCATCAATCCAATCAATAAACTTTTCAGGCTGGCAAAACAACAACGCCTCATATTCATGCACAATAAAATTCGCGAGAAAATTAGGCTGATTGATATCTTGCTTAAATGCCTGCTCCAGACGACCAATTCTGACGTAAATATCGGCATTCTGAACCGGACTCTCATCTTGCCCCGGAAAATCCGTCGGTAAACCATAATAATCTATCATGGTTGTCACCCATGCCTGCGGATCTTGCTTACACAACCGTTCTATCTGATGCTTCACCTTGCCGTAACTTACAATACCGCCTTTATACCCCCGGCTGGTTTGTGCAAGGATTGGCGTAAAATAAATGTGTTTATACGCAAAAGCGGGTGCGAGAACATCACGAACAAAGGTTTCTTCCGTTTGCCCTTCCACAAAGATATTAACCCGAATCATCGTTGCGGCCTCCCGCCCAGCAGATTTTTCGTCCACAACTCACCCAGGCTATAATCACTTAACCACTCTTCCAATGAATCAGCCTCAAGCCGTTTGAATGTTGATGCGCCGTCTTTCTTATCAACGACAATCAAATCTTCCGCATCAAATTCATTGACCAATTCTACCGACTGGGTTGAGATAATTAACTGATGTTCGTGACTGGCAGTTTTAATTAATTCTGCCAGCACGGCAATCGCGTATGGGTGTAAGCCCAATTCGGGTTCATCTACGATGATCGCACTCGGTTTATATTCTTCTGGTTGCAATAACACCGTTGCCAGGAGAATAAAACGCAGGCTGCCGTCCGACAGTTCATTGGCTTTGAACGGAATGTCTTGCTCTTTCTCTGTCCACTCAAGCTGAATAGTATCGGGATTATCTGGCGTTGGGCGCAGGTAGAAATCACCAAAAAAAGGCGCGACCATCTGAATACTTTTAACGATTCGCTTATAGTGTGAAAAATGGTTTTTCTGCAACCGATACAAAAATGCCGCGAGATTCGCACCATCTTCTCTTAAATAATCATTATCATTAATGCGGTGGATCTGCTTTACGCGAGCTGATTCGCTGGTGTCATGAAAGTGATAAACACGCCAGCGTCGCATAATTGGCAATGTGTACTTTTTAATTCCGGTGTGATGTTCTTCCGCCCGTGATTCGAAATGACCAGCAACGACACCTTTCTCACCACTCATGTTCCACCACAATGCTTCTCGTGAAAACATCATCCGGTTGTCATTGGTTGGCTCCAGCTCGAACTTATAACCATTATTGCCGAAATACAGTTCGCCTTTCAGATGCGGTGTCTTTTTACGTCCGAAATGCAACATGGCATCAGGCCCGCCAGCCTTACTGACTAACGATTGCAAACGCTGGTCAAGTAACGTCGCAATCAAACGGAAAAAACTGATAAAGTTCGATTTACCTGCACCATTCGCGCCAATCAGCACATTGAGACTGCCCATGTGCAACTCACAACGTTCAATAGACTTGTAACCTTCAATCAGCAACTTACTGAGCTGGTCAGAATGGGTCACATGTTTCATAAACGATTACCTTCTGTTGGTTCATATCAGCCATCGCTTGCAACGACTGAAGCTGTTCGGCGGTTAAAGAAACTGTAGTAAGCATGCTGTCATAGCGGAGATTTAAACGGTAGCTTCACACCTATAAATCATGCATTACTTTACTGTAACAGTCTGTTATACCAATAAAAAAGAGGCCGCTTTTGCGACCTCCGTTGAAACCAATGCATGCAAATATAGCAACACATTATCAATGTCTAAAACCGGTGAACGCAGCTGTTGCCTCTATCGTTTTGATATTGCCGAATTTGTATCGTGGCATGGGTACGCCACGACTGAAATCAACCGTTACGGAAAATATAGCTGTACGCGCTGAGCGCCGGCGCACCGCCCAGATGGGCGTACAACACTTTGGAACCTTTCGGGAACTCCCCCTTACGCACCATGTCGATCATGCCCTGCATGGATTTGCCTTCGTAAACCGGATCGGTCAGCACGCCTTCCAGGCGGGCGCACAACCGAATGGCTTCCAGCGTGCCTTCGTTCGGCAAGCCGTATTCCGGGCCGCCGTAACGGGTATCCAGCACTACATCTTCTTCCGTGATTTCACGGCCCAACTCCACCAGATTGGCGGTGTTCTGCGCGATGCGCAGGATCTGCGCCTTGGTTTTTTCCGGCTTGGCGGAAGCATCAATGCCGATCACGTTGCGGGCGCGACCGTCGGCGGCAAAGCCCACCACCATCCCCGCCTGGGTGCTGCCGGTCACGGAACACACCACGATATAATCGAATTTGAAACCCAGCTCTTTTTCCTGCTGGCGTACTTCTTCGGCGAAACCGACAAAACCCAGGCCGCCATACGGATGTTCGGAACAACCGGCCGGGATCGGGAAAGGTTTACCGCCGCGTTTCTCCACATCGTCCATCGCCTGTTTCCAGCTTTCACGGATGCCGATGTCGAAACCGGCCGCATCCAGGCGCACATCCGCCCCCATAATGCGGGACAGTTCAATGTTGCCCACCCGGTCATACACCGCATCGGCATAGTTAACCCAGTTTTCCTGTACCAGCACACATTTCATGCCTAAATGCGCCGCCACCGCCGCCACCTGGCGTGTCTGGTTAGACTGAATGCCGCCGATGGACACCAGCGTATCAGCGCCCTGCGCCAGCGCTTCCGGAATCAGATATTCCAGTTTGCGGGTCTTGTTGCCGCCGAACGCCAGGCCACTGTTGCAATCCTCGCGCTTGGCGTAAATCTCAACATCGCCGCCCAGATAAGCACTCAGGCGTTTCATTGGCGTAATCGGCGATGGGCCAAAAGTCAGCGGGTGACGGGGGAATTTTTCCAGATTCATAGTCAGGCTCCGGTAAACAAAGGAAAAAACAGGGCAGTTGAGTTACGGCTCCGGTTTTCCCGGCTCACCGTGGAGAGGTGCGCTTCCCGGCTTCCCCCACCGATGACGACCGGGCAGACGCCACCAGGGACACAAGAGGGTAAGACACGGGAAGCGCGTTCTCCTGTTAGCGCTATACTACCTAAAACCGAATTCATTTAAATTGCAAAATCAGATCTATTTTTCATAAAAATTAATTCAATTTTTTATTTTTGTATTTTAAATTCCAAAAAATCACACCAAATAGAAATAAAATTAAATAAGAAAAACAAATGAAGACGCCCTCGCCCGTCAGTGCAATTGCAAATCGAATTCCTGACGGCAGCGCTGATCCTGGATCTGCAACTCCTGCCGGAGAAACGTGAAAAATGCGCTCAATACCGCGGTACGCGGGCGCCCCATTTCTGTCTGGATCTGGAAAGTACGCTGGCTCAGTTGGTCGATATTGACGGTTCTCATACGCAGGTTGTCGCGCCGGGCGCTGTAGAGAATAGAAAAATGGCTGCAAATACCGATGGCATCCGGCGTATTGCGCACAAAATCGTACAGCGAGGAAAAGTGATTGCTGGTAAACACCGGGTCGATAAACACATTGTTCATGCGGCAGGAGAGGTCGAACAGTTGGCGAATGGTCGCGGATTGATCCGGCAACACCATCGGCCAGGCATTGAGATCCGCCAGCTGGAACTCTTTGTTGGCCAGCGGGTGATCCGCCTGCATAAACACCAATACCGGCGCCGGGTAAGACGCCAGCACTTCCACGCCATGTTCCGGCGACAAGCTGAACTTCAACGCCACATCGCATTCGCCGTTACGCACTAATTCCGGCACCTGACGGGCAGTGCCGACCGTCAGATAAAAACTGACGCGCGGATGAATCTCACGAAAACGCGCCAACATGGTCGGCAGCAGGTTGAACGCCACGCCGTCGGTACAGACCACCCGGATGGTGGTCTGACGCACCGACTTTAACCCTTCGATTTCCGCCATCGCCAGTTCCATATCGGCCATGCTGCGCCGCACATGGTTAGCCAGAATGTGCCCGGCATCGTTCAGCACCATCCCACGGGCGCTACGCTCGAACAGCGGCACCCCCAACCGGGTCTCCAGCCGCTGGATCTGGCGGCTAATGGCAGACACGGCAACGAATAACTGCTGGCTGGCGGCGCTGATGGAACCGGCGCCGACTACCGCCATAAAGTAACGAATTTCGCTATTATGCATAGAGGGTCTCCGAGAGACAGAATCTATCGGAAACGTCATGCCATCACATTCAGAATCCGAGAAGGTTTCGGGCGTATTAACCTCATATTTTATCTTTACTATTTTTCGCTCCGCCCGACACAAGGAGGCTCAAACGCCGCCTCCCTGTGAACCCGGGCTTGCTGGCTAAATTTTGCCGCTAACGCGGTGCCTTCGGGATAGGTGGCCGCTTAACGGGCCTCTCGTGACGCGGTTACTCGCCACAGAATGTGGCTCGCCCTGCGGGCCAGCGTAAACGCTGTTCAAAAACGCTTTTCGCGTTTTTGTCCGGCGCGGCACGAGTTTTCGCCGCATCCATGCGGCTCACCCTACGGCCTCCCATCCCTCAGCAAAATTTTTTATGCCAGAAGGCAACACACGCCACTATCAAGATGTGAGTGATATCGATGGGCACACAGTCATATTTGTTCACACAATCACATGTTGTTCTCTTAACGTCTTCACCCTGCCGCCCTCTTCCGCCAGATCCCAAAACAGGCCGCTCATGATGTGCAGCGCCTCACGCGCCACATCCGCCAGCAGGTGTTCATTCGGCGCGTGCTGAGAACAGCCGGGGTACGAGTGCGGTACCCACAATGTCGGCAGGCCGAGAGTACGCAGGAAACAGGCGTTCGGCAGGCCGCCGCCGAAGTTCGGCAGCACCGCCGCCGGTTTGTTCACCGAGCGGGCGATGGACGCCAGCCCCCAGCGCACCCAGGGGTCGTCCGGGTCGATACGGGTCGCTTCAAAACAGTGATCCGGGCTGACCATCTCCACATCTTCAAAACCGTTGGCATCCAGATGGCGACGAATATGCTCCGCAAAATGTTCCACGTCGCTGCCCGGCACATAACGCATATGGCACTGGGCGCGTGCTGTCGCGGGAATGGCGTGTTCCGGTTTATCCGGATTGCCGGTGATGCAAGCCAACACGTCCAGCGTATTCCAGCCATACACCTTCTCCGCCGCGCTCAAGCCCGGCTCGCCCCAGTTCGGATCAATCGCCGGGTCGTCCGGGCCGCTGCCCAGTTCGATATCGGACAACACCCGGCGCATCGCCTCCGACAGCGGCGGCGGCAGCAGCGCCGGCAGCTTGATACGTCCGTTGGCGTCCACCAGACACCCAATGGCGTGCGCCAGCCGGATGGCGGGGTTGCTCAGCAGCCCGCCCCAGTTGCCGGAATGGTGCGCGCCGTCGCGCAGCGTCAGCCGCAGGCCGAAATTGAACACCCCGCGCGAGCCGAGAAACAGCGTCGGGCGCTGCGCCGACACCCGCGGCCCGTCGGAGGCGATAAACAGATCCGCCGCCAGCCAGTCGCGGTACTGTTGACACACCGCCTCCAGACCGGGGGAACCGTACTCTTCCCCCATCTCCAATATCAGTTTGACGTTATAGCCAAGGCGGCCGCCGCGTGCTTTCAATACCAGCGACAGCGCCGCCAGATTGATGGTGTGCTGCCCTTTGTTATCGGCAGTGCCGCGCCCATACCAGCGGTTGCCGTCCGGCGTCAGCGCCCAGGGCGACAATCCGTCGCGCCAGTTTGCGTCGTCCCCCAGCACCACATCGCCGTGGCCGTAGGTCAGCACCGTCAGTACCGCTTCCGGCTCGATGCGCCGCGCCAGCAGGAACGGCCCTTTGCCCGCCACCGGGTTGGGCACGATCTGGCTTTCAAAGCCCATCTCCTGCAACAACGGAGCGATCTCGTCCGTCAAATAATCCATCAATATCGGTGCCCGTTGCGCATTCTGGCTCTCCGTGGGGTACGCCACCCGGCGTGCCAGCACCTCACGCAACCGGCCTGAATCAAAATAGTCCGCCGCCGCCTGCATTACCTCTTCGCGTGTCATCATTGATCCTTCTCATCGTTAATCGTCGGCTGCCCACCGTTGCCCGGCTTCGCCCCCCTTCGGGCTCCACCGGTTCTTATCGTCCACGATGACCACGCCTCATCGCCGACGGTCATCGGGCATTCGCCTGCCGAATCAGCAGGCGTCTATTTCTGGAATACCCAACCCCGGCTCCGGCGTCAGCACCGAGGCCAGCAGCACACGGGTATATGGGTGTTGCGGCGCGTTGAATACCTGCTCGCGGGTGCCCTGTTCCACCAGTCGGCCTTTGCGCATCACCGCGACGTGATCCACCAGATGTTCCACCACCGACAGGTTATGGCTGATAAACAGGTAGGTCAGACCTAACTCTTTTTTGAGCGACAACAACAAATTGAGGATCTGCGCCTGTACCGACACATCCAGTGCCGACGTCGGCTCATCGCAAATCAAAATATCGGGCTGTAAAATCAACGCCCGTGCGATCGCCACCCGCTGGCGCTGCCCGCCGGAAAGCTGCCCCGGATACTGGCTGTGGGTGCGGGACGGCATGCCCACCACATCCAGCATCTCCCGTACCCGTGTTTTACGCTCCGCCGGCGTACCGATATCGTGCAGCCGCAGCGCCACCTCGACGATATCCGCCACCGTGCGGCGCGGGTTCAGGGAGGAATAAGGATCCTGAAAAATCGGCTGGATACGGGTAGCCATCGCGCGTCGGTTGCCCGCGTCAATCTCCCGCCCTTCAATCAGCACGTTGCCGGAAGTCGGCGGCAGCAGCCCCAACAGCATTTTCGCCAGCGTGCTTTTGCCGCAGCCGGATTCCCCCACCAGCCCCAGCGTTTCACCGCGCCGGATACGCAGCGACACATTATCCACCGCGGTAATCTCGCCGGGCCGGGAGAACAGACCGCGGTTGAGACGAAACGTCCGGCTCAGCGCGCACAGCTCCAGCGCGATGTCGTCGTTGCCGGGAATGTACGTCGGCAGCGCCGTCATATCCTGGGTTGCCTGCATCGTCATACCAACACCTCCGTAGCCTGGGCCTGTACACAACGCACCGCATGCAGTGGCGACACCGCCCGCCAGTCGACATCCACCAGACAACGCTCATGACATTCGCCGCAACGATTACGGAACGCGCAGCCCTGCTGCGGCCCGACCAGGCTCGGCACCATGCCGGGGATTGCCTGCAACGGTTCGCCCGGCACGGTTTTGCCCTGCACCGGGATGCAGGCCAGCAGGCCGCGGGTATAAGGGTGCTGCGGCTGGTGAAACAGTTCCCGTACCGGCGCGTTTTCCACCACCTGGCCGGCGTACATCACCGCCACGCGGTCGGCGATACGCGCCACCACGCCCAGATCGTGGGTAATGAAAATCACCGCCGTGCCCAGTTCCTGCTGCAACTCACGCAGCATGCGTAAAATCTGCGCCTGAATAGTGACATCCAGCGCGGTGGTGGGTTCATCGGCGATAATCAGCTCCGGGCCGCACATCAGCGCCATGGCGATGATGATGCGCTGGCGCAGGCCGCCGGACAGCTGGTGCGGATACTGCCTCAAACGCTCCGTCGCCAGCGGAATGCCGACGCGCTCCATCAGGTACACCGCCCGCTCCCGCGCCTCGGCGTAGGACACACGCCGGTGCGCCATCAGGGTTTCGCACAGTTGGTCTCCCAGCGTGAACGACGGGTTGAGCGAGGTCATCGGCTCCTGAAAAATCATCGCTATCTGGTTGCCGCGCAGCATCGACATCTGTTTCGGACGTAATGACTGCAAGTCCTGCCCTTTGAAACGGATATAGTCCGCCGTGCGTACCGCCCGGCGCGGCAGCAAGTCCATCAGCGCCAGCGACGTCATCGACTTGCCGCAGCCGGACTCGCCCACCAGACACAGCATCTCGCCGCGCCGTACCGAGAAATCGATGCCGCGCACCGCATGCAGCGTGCCGCGCGGCGTCGGCAAATCAACACGCAGGTTTTTCACGTCCAGCACGATCTCGTGCGGGTATTCGTGTGGATTGTTGTCAGCAGAATGCATCCCGACCTCCTTAGCGCCTATCGCAATAGGCGTCATTGGCGCAGCCAGTTTGGACAAGGGCAGCGCGGAGAAACCGGCACGTACACGCAGTACGAGAGGATTTCAAACACCGCCCAGTGCCAAAATGGCCAGTAAAATAGCTGATTCGGCTAGGTTCTTAGTTGCGACCGTCCAGCGCGGTGATATCGCGCAAACCGTCGCCCACCAGATTGATGCCCAGCACCAGCAACGCCAGCACCACGCCCGGGATCACGATCACCCACGGCTGGAAGAACATATACGCTTTGCCTTCAGCCACCATCAGCCCCCACGACGGCATCGGCGGCTGCACCCCCAACCCGAGGAACGACAGCGTCGCCTCCAGCAACACGGCGTGGGCGATCTCCAGCGTGGCGACCACCGTCAGCGGCCCCAGCAGATTGGGCAGGATCTCCCGCAGCATAATGAACAGCGACGAGGCGCCCAGCGTCTGGGCGGCGGCGATAAATTCCGCCTCCCGCAGTTGGCGCGTCACCGAACGGGAGACGATCAAAAAGCGATCCCACAACAGCAAACCGAGCAGCATGATCACCACCTTCACCGATCCGCCCACCAGCGAGGCCAGCGCCAGCGCCACCAGAATCACCGGCATCGACAGGCGCACCGTCAGCAGATAGCTGACCGCCGCATCGACGCGACCGCCGAAGTACCCGGCCAGAACGCCGAGCGAAATACCGATAAACCCGGAGATCATCACCGAGATCAGACCGATAGCCAGCGACACCCGTGCGCCGTACAGCAACCGGCTTAAATAATCGCGCCCCAGTTTGTCGGTACCGAGAAGGTGCTCCCAGCTGCCTTTGTCGTGCCATACCGGCGGAATCAGCCGTCGGCTGACGTCCTGCGCGAAAGGATCGTGCGGGCTTATCAGCGGCGCCAGGATCGCCAGCAGGACGATGCTGCCCAAAATCATCACCCCCAGCGTCATGCCGTGGTGGCCCAGTATTTTTCGCCTCCAGCGCTGCCACGGCCCCGGCTCGGGCAACAGCCCCGGCTCAACGGCCGGCGCGCTTTTCATCATCACGGCGAAACGTGCAAGCGTACTTTTCATCGCGGCTCCTTATTTGCTGCGCAGACGCGGATCCAGTGCCGCATTGAGAACATCCGCCAGAAAGGTCAGTCCGATATAAAACACGGCGATAATCAAAACGATGGCCTGCACCACCGGGAAATCGTTACGGGAGATAGAATCCCAGGCTAATTGCCCCAGCCCTTGCAGCGAGAACACCGATTCGATCACCACCGAACCGCCCAGCATGAACCCCAATTCCACTGTCGCCAGCGCCACCACCGGGATGATGGCGTTGCGCAGGCCGTGCTTGAACACCACCTTGAACGCGCTCAGCCCTTTGGCGCGGGCGGTGCGGATATAGTCGGAACCCAGCACATCCAGCATGCCGGAACGGGTTAAACGCATCAGCGACGGCATGGCGTAGTAGCCCAGCGCCACAGCGGGCAGCACGAAGTTCAACCAGGTGGTATTCCCCGCCACCGGCAACCATTTCAGGCCGACGGCGAAAATCAGGATCAACACCAGCGCGAACCAGAAGTTCGGCATGGCCTGGCCGATCACCGCCACCAGCATGGCCAGGCGATCCACCCAGGTGTCGCGGAACACCGCGGCCAGCACGCCCAGCGGGATCGCCACCGTCAACGCCAGCAACAGCGACGCCACGCCCAGTTGGAGCGTGACCGGCATACGCTGCCCCACCAGCTCCATCACCGTATTTTCAAAATAGAACGAGCGGCCGAAATCCAGGTGCAGCGCCGACCACATCCAGCGGGAGAACTGGGTCAGCAGCGGCTGATCCAGCCCGTTCTGTACCCGAATCTGGGCGATGGTGTCTGCGGTCGCGTCCGGCCCGGCGATCGCCGCCGCCAGATCGCCGGACAGGTGCAGCAGTGAAAAACTGACCACCGCCACGGTGAACAGCACCGCCAACGCAACCAGTAACCGATGAAAAATGAACTTCACCATGAGAGTGCTCCTCGCAAAACGGACGCTCCGGGAAGGGCCGCCCCTTCCCGATGGCGGATTACTTCCAGCTCGCTTCGGCGAAGCGCGGCAATTCATCCGGCCAGTCCTGGAAATTCAGGTCTGACGTAAAGGCGTAGTTGGTGGAATAGGAGAACAACGGCGCCATATAGGCTTTCGCCGAGATGTTCGCCAGCAGCTTGGCGTAGGCCGACTTACGCTGCGGCGGCACCGTGATGGCATCCGCTTTCGCCAGCTCGGCGATGATGTCCGGATCTTTCCAGATATCGTTGCCCTTGCCGCCGAAGTACGGCGTCACGAACGCGGTCGCGTCGTTGATGGAAAACGATCCCCAGGTGCTGAACGCCAACGGCGCCTGGCCGGATGCCAGCGCATTGGCCATCACCGGGTACTGGACGAAGTGCAGACGGGCGCGAATCCCCACTTTGCGCAGGTCGCCGATGATCGCCTCAGCGTAGTCACGTTCGCGATAGGCCCACAAATCGGTTTCAAAACCGTCGGGGAAGCCCGCTTCCGCCAACAGTTGTTTAGACTTGGCCGGATCATACGGGTATTGAGTGACCTGGCTGTCGTCACAGGCGGTCTGGGAACGGAAACAGGCGGAGAACACCGGCTTACTGCCGCCACGCACCATGTTGTCCACCATCGCCTGGCGGTTGATGGCGTAGCTGATCGCCTGCCTCACGCGCAAATCCTTGAACGGCGCGCCCTCAGGGCCGGTGGCATTGGTATTCAGCTCCAAAAAGCCCACCCGCATGGTTTCGCCGCTTTTCACGGTGATATTCGGCACCGAGGCCAGAGACGCCGCCTGATCCGACGCCACGCGCCAGATCCAATCCACCTGGCCGGTCATCAGTTGCGCCACGCGCGCTTCCGGATCGCGGATCACCACAAATTGCAGTTTGCCGATTTTCGGCTGGCCGATAGGGCTGTCCTTGAAGTAGTTCGGGTTTTTCTCCATCAAGACCCCCTGCCCCGGCGTGACCTTCACAATCTTGTAAGGGCCGGTGCCGATCGGCGCTTTGCTAAAGCCTTCCAGCTTCACCTGCTGGAAGTATTTGGCGGGGTAGATGGGGGTCGGGCCGGAGAGGTATTCCAGCGCGGCCGGGAACGGTTTTTTCAGGTGCAGCCGCACCGTATAGTCGTCCACCTTCTCCACATGGTCGATCCAGTCCACGCTCTGCGGGATCACCGAGGCGGTGTTCGGCCCACCGATGCTTTGGAAGGTGTACACCACATCATCGGCGGTAAAGGCGTCGCCGTTATGGAAGGTCACGCCTTTACGCAGATGCAGCAGCAGTACGGTGGGCGCTTCCCAGCTCCAGTCGGTCGCCAGTTCGCCTTTGTACTCGCCGCTTTTCGGATCGCGATAAATCAGCGTATCCCACGCCAGATGCGCCAGGATGACGCCCTCCCGCATGTTATTGTGGTAAGGACTGACGTTTTCCACCTCACTGTCGGAGGCGTAGACCAGAGTATCGTTTTGTTTTCCCGCATAACTGGCAGACGCGCAGCCAGCCAATAAAGCGGTTAATGCATATTTACGAATATGTCTTGCCAGATTACGAGCCATGCTGTTCTCCACCACAATAAAGGACGAATAAAAAAATGGTCACTAACAAAAACATTCGTTAACAGCATTGCAAGACCAACGCCAATCACGGCCAATTACCGTTACAGATTTTCGATCCAGGTTTTCTCAAAATGAGAAAGCACCGATTCATTCTGGATTTATTCACATCGGCAATAATAAAAATGGATGACAATCCCTGAGTGAAAAACCGCAGCCCATGCCTATTAGCGGGAATCGGGTGCTATTCCAGTGCACAAATCAACCCGCCTGCACCATTTGCGTGATTATCGATAAGAGAAGGTTATTTCTTGTTTTGCGAAAGCGGTATTACCGTTCTGATCATTTTAGCGGGCATATCTTCTCGTCATACGTCACGTTGCAGCGAGGTTGGTTTTTCTCGTTTCCCCCAATCACTGACTTGACGTTGCAGTAAGGCAATTAAGCCAGAGCATCCTGATGAGATGACGCCGCGACATGAGGCAAGTGAAAAACCGCAGCCAACACACCGGCAATGTGAAATATGTCGGGTATACAATGAAATATATGATTAAATATGTAGGCAACAGACATATCATCACAGCATGAAAATAAATTCATTTAACATCCAAAATATAACCAACAAATCATTAGCCGCAAACCAATCATCAATCGGAAATAAAATATACCGGCCATGCGGCTTGATCTTTGCAATAACGACTCCTAGGTTAAAATAGAAAACGCTGCCCCTACACATTTTATTCCTGGAGAGTATCGAGATGAAATTCGATAATATTATTGTATTGAATAGCAATGAACTGATGGCAAATAATTCAAACTTAGATCTTAATTTCAATACGTTATTTCAATTACCACAAAAATATGTCGGCCAGGCGATTGAAATGTCAAGAGTATTTCAGAGCGCTATTAATGGAGACAACCTTGAATTTAACTTTGACAAAGCCATTGATCTGGTAAAAAACCACCCTGAAATGGCGATTATAGGTACGATAAATCAATCTATTACCAAGCAAAACAATCAGGTATCCGCCATGGTGGACGACGTCATGAAATTGCTGGATACCGTTGTCGGCGTGGTGCTCGATAAAGACAGCCCAACATATAAGAAATTTGCCAACACGATTGAACAGGGTTTTACCAACCTTGATGCACAAAAAGAAAGTAAGTGGATTTTCTGGAATAAAGAGAGCGAATCGAAAACAACGTATACTTACAATATCTTATTTGCTGTTGCTAATCAGGATACCGGTTCCGTTATGGCAGCCGCACCTATCGGCCTGACCATTACCGTTGATGTCGATAAAGAACAAGTGCTCTGGATTACCATCAAAGACAAACATAATTATTCTGTTAATGTGAAATCCATCACTGTTGTTGAAGCACTCAAATCCTAATTCTGAAAATGCCATGCTCGTCATGGCATTTTTACTATTATTTTTACCGGATATGAAATAAGGCACTGAGATGAACGCCATTACCTTAAATCCGACGAATGCTGTCGATGGAAATAAAAATTTTAGCGTCACATTAAATGTCGATTTAACATACGTTTCGCAGGCCATCAATATGGCCAATATTTTCAATGAGGCTTACATTCCTCAGCAAGGGATTAATTTCGAGAAAGCGCTATCGATTGCAAAAAGCCACGATACGCTGGCGGTTGTCGGTACACATACCGTAAAAGGGAACAGCACGATTTCTCAGGTCTGGGTCGCCATTGACCAGTTGCAAAACCTCATCCGCATGGTGCAAGGCGCGGCCACAGAAAACTGGATGGCATTCGGTATTGCCGCCAAAGCCTTTATCGACCTTAATGCTCAGAAAAACGGTAATTATTTTACAATTTTCAACGAACAATCAAACACATTGAAGTATCAATATAATATGTTTGATGTCACGCAAAATACGGCGACAGGTTCGGTTATGGTCGGTCAGTTAACCAGCGTTGACATTACCATCACACAATCAGATGCGAATGTGCTGGCACTAGTAGCAGGCTCATCAATTACCCAACACATGAACTTCAAGAGTATGGTAATTGTTGAGGCGCTCGCCGCCGAATAGCAGAAAATAGAACGATTCAGACATGGTGATAATATGAGTATAGAAATTTACCCGGATGATGATAATACCTTGCCGTATCAGGTGTTTCTCAATCTTCAAAATGAGCACTATTATGCCCAGGCCCTCTCTCTGGCTCAGCTGTTTGCACATGAAGTCGATGAGAACGGTCAGCTGGATTTGGCTAAGGCGGTAAAAAAAGCGCAGGCGCAACCTGATCTGGCGATTGTCGCCACCAATAATACGACCATAAAAAAGTCATTTGACACCCTGTCCGCTTTAACCACCGCGTTATCCGAACAGTTAAAAATCGAAGGCGTATTGGGTATAAGTCAAGACACTTATATTCAAAATATTTTGTCTCATGCTTTTTGCGATCTGGATACGCAAAAAGATAAACCCTGGTTTCATATCACTACCCAACCTGATACCCAACATCAGGTCGTCAGTTATTCATACAGTTTATTTCTTGTCAGCCAGGGGGATGAAACCGGCGCCATGATGGCCGCAGGCCCGCTTATCATTACGGTCACGCCGAGTACCGCCATCACCGATATATTTAGCACTAAAGACTGGCGTTTAACCTTGAAAAAAGAAGAAATTACAATATCCATAAAAGGATTCCAGATCGTCAAACCGCTGGAGTAATCGCCTGTTTTTCCGGTTGCCCAAAGATAGCATTATGTCATTAACCTGAATCAAGGGGCTTATTTTGAATATTACAGACGACTTACATCCGACTATTTATAACAGTCCGATCGTACTGAATGTTATTTCTGCGCCCGTTATGGTTAATCGATATGCTTTACAGGCAGAACAGGAACAGCCCCTGCATTTCAAAACCCTGTTCAGTGTTGAAGCTCAATATATCCCTCAGTCGTTGGCCATCAGCCGGGTATTTCAACATGCATTAACGTCGACCCTGAGTTTTGATACCAATAAAGCGATTTCCGTTGCCAATGACGCCGGCTTAACCATAGAGCAAGTCATTAATTTTCATGTTGCCAGCGGCTCGCCAGAACAAACCATTGCGCAGGTTTCCGATCATATTAACGCGGTGGTCGGCGGTTCGATTTCTGATTCGCTCAGGAACAAAATAATCGACACAATTAAAACCGGTTTTTTAAACCTGAACCGTAATAGCGAAAGCGCATGGATTTTCTGGTCGAAAGAGAGCAGTTCCAGCACCAGTTATAGCTACAATTTATTGTTTGCTATTCAGCAAAATCAAAAATTAATCGCAATCCCTTTAGGCATGCTGGTTCATGTTGATGTGAGCGAAGAAAAAGTGTTGTTTATCACCATCTCATCCCATGCCTGCTATGCCGTCAATCTGGATGGTTTGAAAGTCAGTCAGGCATTATCGGGATAACGCCCGACTCAGGCCTTCTTCCACCGGCATGATTAACGCAGCCAGCGTGGATTCACACCACGCGCAGCGAGTTATCCGCAGCGCATCCGTCAAGACATCATCAGCCCTTGGGCGCGATCGCTCCACCAGCGCACGCCGGTACCGGTCAGCGCCGGGAAAATGTCGATGAGCGCGGACAACTCCCGGCACCAATACCGGCACCGGAAGGATTTCATCAAACACTAAACGCTATAACGGGGAGGCATCGGAACACCGCCTCCCCGTCGGTTTATCGCTCTCGTACCGTATCGTCGCAGCAATAGCTATTCGAGCATCAACGTCTCCGCCAGCGGTTGTACATCCGCGACCTTTTCCAGCCCCAGGCACAGATCGGCCAATGCCCTTACGCGGGGCTCTGGTAACGCGCGTACCGCTAACGCGGTGAATTTTTCCAGCAGCGCCGCATCACTGAGCGGGTTATGCGGCGAGCCCAGCGCGATCTCCACCCGATGGCTGAAGCGCTCGCCCCGGCGCGTGGTCAGGGTCAGCAACGGTTCGCTGTCGCTGTCCTGCTGCGGGTCGAGGCGCAGTTCAATGCGCGCCAACATCGGTGCAATCCCCGGATGTTGGCGGTTCCCGTCCAGGTAAGCGTTCAACCCGGCGTGACCATGCACCAACCGCGCCGCCAGCGCATAGGGCAGGCTCATCTGCGCCGCCGCCAGGCTGTCCAGATCGCAGTTGCCGCACATCCCATGCAGGAACGGGCTCAGGCTCACGCTAATCTGCTCGATGGCGTCGGCGTCGCCGTCGATTCGCGTCAACAGCACGTTCAATGCGTCAATGGCGGAATGCACCCCGCGGCAGGAAGCGTAGGGTTTGATCGAACAACGCAGCAGCTTCCACACCTGCCCCAAATCCTGCGTCAGCGCCTCCGGCTGAGCGCCGTTCGCCGCCAGCGTGGACAGAAAACCGCCCCACACCGGCTCGAACAGCTGGGTCGGCCCGCTGACGGACTCGTTCGCCAGCAGCGCCGCCAACACACCACCTTCCGCCGCTCGCCCCGCATGCAATTTCTTGCTCTGGGAACCGTCGTGGATAAACGCCCACAACCCGCCGCTGAAACTACCGGCCAGCCCCAGCGCCGCCACCATCTTCTCCTGCGGTAGCCTCAGTAGGCTGGCCGCCGCCGCCGCCGCGCCAAATACACCGCAGGTGGCGGTGGAATGCCAGCCGGCGCCGTTATGAGGCGAATAGCCGCCGCAGGCTTCCAGCACCCGACGCCCCACTTCATAGCCGATGACCACCGCCCGGATCAGATCCTGACCGGATACCGGCTGCGGGCACGCCGGCAGCATCGCCAGCACCGCCGGCAGCACCACCGCGCCGGAGTGATCGCAGCCACCGGTATCGTCCAGTTCATACATGTGCGCCGCTACGCCGTTGAGCAACGCCGCCTGACGGATGCTGGCCACGCTATTGCGCCCCCACAGCACCGCTCCCGTTTCGGGCGCCGGTTCGGACAAAGCGCGATCGACGGCACGATAGACGTCGCTATCCACCCCGGCCAACGCCGCGCCGAGCGTATCGAGAATATGGCGTTTGCAGCGTTCTACCAGCTCGGCCGGGAAATCGCTGAAACGGGTCTGGCAGATAAATGCGGCCAGTTGCGCCTGCGCATTGTTCATGACGGTACCTGCGTATTCACATGCTGATGATAAATCGCCGCCGGATGCTCCGGTGCATTGGCCGGCTGCGTTTGCCACCATGCCGCCACCTCGCCCGCCGTCGCCAACCAAACGTTGTCATGGCCGCAAATGAAATCCAGCAGCGCATCCAACAGCCCGATGCGGCCCGCCGTGCCGATGATTTCCGGGTGCAGCCGCAACACATAGCAACCACCGAAGCGGTAAAAACCGCTGAAATCGAGCTTCATGTTTTCCAGCGTATGGGCATAAGACGCAATACGGGATTGCCCCGGCGGCACCGCCGGACTGAGATTGAAGGCGAAATAGGGGTCGTCCTCCAACTCGTAGTGCAGCGGTAGCTCCACCAGCGGCGCCTCCTGATGGAAATAGGGCAGATCGTCGCCGCGCCAACTGGACGACCAACGGATCCCCGCCTGCGCCATCGCCTCGACGAACCCCGGTTTCCACTGCCCGGCAGGCAACCGGAAGCCGACCGGGCGCGTACCGCTCAGCGTCTCCAGCGCGTCGCACCCTTGTTGCAGGCTGGCGACCTGCTCCGCCAACGTGATGGCGTCAAAATCCTGATGGCGATAGCCCGAACAGGCGATCTCATGGCCGCCGGCGACGATGCGCGCGAACAGGTCGCGGTTTTCCTCGGCGACGATAGCCGGCAGACACCAGCTGGCGCAGACCTGTTTGCGCGCCAACAGCGCCAGCAAACGATCCACACCGCGCGTAGTGCCGTAACGCCAGACCGACAGCGTCTTTTCACGGCCGGCCACCGCGGGTGTCTGGGTGAGGATGCCGTGGACATCGTGATAGTCGATGGTCACGACCACCGCACAGCGGTAGGGCGCAGGCCAGTGGGCAAACCCGCTCATGGGCGATCCTCCCGGAGATGCCAGTGGGCCACCTCGCGGCAGCGGGCGAACCACACGTCGTCACGCTGGCGCAGATGGGCAAGAAATTGTTCCAGCAGCAGGATGCGCCCCGGCTTGCCGGAAATTTTCGGATGAAACAGCGTGGTCAGGCACAATCCTTCGTCCATTGCGCCGTCGTACTCGCGGCACCAGTTATCCAGCGTCAGCGTATAGCTGGCGGTGCGATCCAGTCCGGCGGGAAAGTTGGGCGAACGGGTATAGGCCAGCGAAGCATAGTCGTCCATCTCCCAACGCCCGGGGGATCTCCACCAGCGCGCGGTCGCGGCCGGCCACCGGGATCAGGTATGGGCGATCGTCGCCGCGCATACTGCTGGAATAGGTCACGCCGCAGTCCACCAGCACCGCCGGCGTATCGGCGTGCCAGTCCCCCGACGGCGTGCGAAACCCCTCGGCGCGGATCCCGAGATAGCGCCAGAAAATGTCCGCAGAGACGTCCATCACCCGGCGCTGCTCATCGGCAGAGAGTGCATAGAAAGACTCATGGCGGTAGCCGTGATAGGCCACCTCATGTCCTTGCTCGACGATGGCGGCGCACTGCTTCGGCCAGTTCTCCACCACCCAGGCAGGCACGAAAAAAGTCGCCGGAACCGAGAACTGCTCCAACAGCGCCAGGATCCGCCCCAAGGCGCGAAACGGCCCGTAACCGCCAAAAGTAAAATACTCCGGCTTTTGCCAGATAGACCCGTTCAGCATGGCGTCGCCGGTCGGCCCGTCGAGATCGAAAGCCAGCGCCATACAACCTCGTTTATTGTCCGGCCAGCGCGGACGCTGCGTCAGAGACTCCATCGTCGTCACTCTCCTCACCGGCCGATTAACGGCCCTGGTTGATGGTTGCCTGTTTCAGCGCACCGTCCTGCAAGCCCCATTTGCTGAGGATGGCCTGATAGCTGCCGTCGGCGATCATCGCGTTGAAGGCCGCCTGCACTGCGGCTACCAGTACCGGATCCTTATTGTCGATGCCGATGCCGGTCAGTTGGAAAGAGAAGGCTTTGCCCAGCGGTTTGTAGGTGTCTTTTTCCAGATTCATGATGTACGGCAGGGTTTCGCTGCCCTGCACCGCGCCGTCCAGACGACGCTGACGCAGTTGGGCGCGCGCGTCGGCGGTACCTTCGGCGCCGACCACGTCGATTGCCGGTTTGCCCGCCGCTTCACAGTTGGCCTTGCTCCAGGCGGCGATTTCCGCCGGGAACGTCGTGCGACGGCTGGAACCAACGCGCTTGCCGCACAGGTCAGTCAGCTCTTTGATGTCGCTGCGGGAGGTGGTGGTGTAAAACTGCGGGCCGGTGGAGAAGTAGTCAACAAAGCTCACCACTTTCTGGCGTTCCTGGGTATCCGTCATACCGGACATGATCATATCGACACGTTTGGTGGCGACGGCGTTGATCATCTGTTCGAAACCGATCTCCTGCCAGTTGATTTTGACGCCCAGCTTTTTCGCCATTTCCATACCCAGATCGTAATCCACCCCCATCAACTGGTTGGTGGCCGGATCCTTGAATTCCATCGGCGGATAGTTCGGCATGATGGCGACCGTCAGCTCGCCCTTGCTTTTGATGCTGTCGGGCAGCGTGATGGCGGCATGCGCGGCGGAGCCCAGCAGAGCGCCGGTGATTAAAGCGGACAGCATTATTTTTTCATCTGTAGTTACCCTGTTGTTGACGTTAGAGAAGAATTGCGGAAATAAAATTTTGCAGCCGGGGGTTCTGCGGATTCAGCAACACATCCTCAGGGGTGCCCCGTTCAATAATCTGGCCTTCATCCATAAACACGACCTGATTTGCCACTTCCCGGGCAAAACCCATCTCATGAGTGACCACCAACATGGTGGTGCCATCCTTCGCCAGCGTCCTCATGACGCCCAATACTTCGCCGACCATCTCCGGGTCGAGCGCCGAAGTCGGTTCATCGAACAGCATCAGCTTGGGCTTCATCGCCAGCGCGCGCGCAATGGCGACGCGCTGCTGCTGCCCGCCGGACAACGACTCCGGATAGGCGTTGGCCTTGTTGGCCAGCCCTACCCGGTTAAGCAGATCCATCGCCTCTTCGGTGGCTTCCCGTTTGGGGCGCAGCAGCACCTGCATCGGCCCTTCGATCACGTTTTCCAACGCGGTCTTGTGAGGAAAGAGATTGAAACGCTGGAATACCATGCCGGTATGCAGCCGCTGGCGGGCAATCTGCTTGTCGCTCAGGGGGTGCAGTTTTTTACCGGCGATGCGGTAGCCCACCAGTTCGTCGTCGATCCAGATGCCGCCGTTGTCGATTTTTTCCAGCTGATTGATACAACGCAGAAAGGTACTTTTCCCCGAGCCGGACGGGCCGAGAATGCACATCACCTCGCCATAACTGACGTCGAGATTGATGTCTTTCAGCGCATGAAAATCGTCAAAGTATTTATTGACGTTGACCGCTTTTACGATGGTTCTCATGGTTCTGTTCTCCCGGCCCGAATCAGGCGCGACGCCGGTTGCCGCGGGAGAAATATTTCTCCAGCCGGTTTTGACCAAAGGACAGCACCGTCACCACCATCAGGTACCAGATACCCGCCACAAACAGCAGTTCCATCACGCGCGCATTGGCGTAGTAAATGTTCTGGGTGTTGTAGAGCAGTTCGGAGTATTGAATCATGCTGGCGAGACTGGTGGTCTTGATCATGCTGATGAATTCGTTGCCCACCGGCGGGATGATCACCCGCATCGCCTGCGGCAGAATGATGCGCCGCAGCGCTTGCAGGCGCGGCATGCCGATAGCCTTGGCGGCTTCATACTGGCCGATATCGACCGACAGCAGCCCGGCGCGCACCACCTCGGAGGTATACGCCCCCTGGTTGATACTCAGCCCCAGCAGCGCGGCGAAAAACGGGGTCATCACGGTGACGGTTTCCACGCTGAACACCCCGGCAGCGTAATGCGCGGGAACACCAACGCCAGGTTGAACCACAGCAACAGTTGCAGGATCAGCGGCGTACCGCGGAAGATCCAGGCGTAGCCCACCGAGACATAGTGCAGCACCGGGTTGGGCGACATATGCATGATGGCGGCGATAACGCCGAACAGAATGCCGAGCGCCATCGCCAGCACCGCCATCACCAGCGTATTCACCACCCCGTCAAGGATGGCTTTGGCGGTAAAAAACTGGCCGACATACGACCATTCGATATTCCCGCGGGAGAAGGCGTGCACCAACGCCGCCAGCAGCACGACAATCACCACGGTGGCGGTGATGCGGCCGTAATAGCGGCGCGGCACATACTCGTAGTGACTGAGATCGACGTATTTGTTATTGCGCACCGGCGCGTTTTCCACATCGGGAAGCGGTGAAGTATTCATTCCGAGCTCCATCTGGTTAAGCCGCAGAGGCCGAAAAATCATGACGAAACGTCATATCGGGCATTGGGCGCCGAGTTGGACGGGACGACGCAGCCGCGAGGCCCCCCGGCCCGTTCCTGCGCCGCCCGTCCGCCGGAGAACGGCGTTATGACAAGGTCGGCCCTTGATACGTGCACGCCCATTCAGCCTGTACGGCCATGACCTGCTTCAGACGCATTATCTGTTCCGCTACGCGGGCCGGTGCGGTGCCGCCATAGCCATCACGGGCGCCGATCGCCGCCGTCAGGGTCAAGGCATTGCGCACATCCGGCGTCAGACGTTCATCCACTTCCGCCAGCTGCGCGTCGCTCACTTCCCACAGTTGCAGAGCGTGCGCTTCGCAAAAACGCACCAGTCTGCCAGTGATCTCGTGAGCCTCTTTGAACGGCACGCCGCGCACCGCCAGCCAATCCGCCACTTCCGTCGCCAACGTGAACCCGTCCGGCGCCTGACGCAGCAGCTGTGCTTTGTTCACCACCAGGGTGTCGGGCATGCCGGCCATCGCGGGCAGCACCACCAGCAGGGTCTCGACCGCATCCATCGCATGGCGCTTGTCTTCGCTCAGGTCGCGGTTGTAGGAGAGCGGCAGCGCCTTCATGGTGGCCAGCATCCCGGCCAGATTGCCGATCAACCGCCCGCTGCGGCCGCGCGTCAGTTCGGCGATATCCGGGTTTTTCTTCTGCGGCATGATGGAACTGCCGGTAGCGTAGCTGTCGTCGATCTCCACCCAGCGGAACTGGCGGGAGGCCCACAGGCACACCTCTTCGCTCAGCCGGGACAAGTTCACCCCCAGCATGCTGGCGGCAAACTGGAATTCAGCCACATGGTCGCGGCTGGCGACCGCATCAATCGAGTTTTCACAGGGCGCGTCGTAGCCCAACTCGGCGGCGGACAGCTCTGGGTGTTTGGCGATCGCCGAACCGGCCATGGCCGCCGCGCCGAGCGGCGACAGCGCACAGCGTTTATCCCAGTCTTGCAGGCGCTGGATATCGCGCGAAAACGACTGGGCGTGCGCCATCAACTGGTGGCCGAAGACGATCGGCTGCGCCTGCTGCAAATGGGTAAAGCCGGGCGCCAACGTCTCCACATGCTGTTCGGACTGTTTCACCAGCGCCGCCTGCAAGGCCAGCAACCGGCGAGTAATCTGGCGCACGCTGTCACGCAGATAGAGGCGTAAATCGTTGGCGGTTTGATCGTTGCGGGAACGACCGGCGCGCAGCTTGCCGCCGACGGCGCCCAGCCGTTCGGTCAGCTCGCGCTCGATAAAGGTATGCACGTCTTCATCGCCCCATACCGGCTGCGTTTTGCCGGCGCGGAAGTCGTCATTGAGCGTGGCCAGCGCATCGACGATCTGGCGGGTTTCCGCTTCCGTCAGCAATCCGGCCCGCTGCAATTCATGGGCGTGGGCGCGACAGCCCGCCAGGTCGTATGGCGCCAGCGAGAAATAATAATCCGGGCTACGCGACAGGGTGGTCAGGGATTCGGCGGGCGGATTTTTGAAACGCGCGCCCCACAGCAGATCGGAACTCTTCGCCATAACAAGCCTCATACAGGCATATTCGTCATATGCATTGATAAAAAAAAGGGTATTTCCTGTTGGACAACAAAAATAAATCTGGCAGATTTGTCGATAAATTAAGAAACCAGCGCCCGCCAGACGGTGGTTATATTCATAATAAAAATAGGCGGAGGTAAATATTCATTATGGAAAGTAGACTTTCCAATTTGGGAAACCCATCACCAGCCAAGAATGACGCCACTCAACTTTCAATAAACAACGTTGATTTGAAATTACTGCGCGTATTTAAATGCGTGGTCGAAGCCGGCGGATTCACCTCGGCCAGCGTTGAATTGAATATTGGACTCGCCGCCATCAGCAAACAGATTTCTGATCTGGAAATTCGGCTCGGCATGACGTTATGCAGCCGGGGGAGGGATGGATTTTCGCTTACAGAACATGGCATTAGTGTATATCAAGCCACATTGGAACTCTTTGGCGCCATCAATCAATTTCGCGATAAATTGCACAGCACCCGTAATGACATATTAGGGGAAATAAATATTTCGCTGATCGACAATATAATTACCGACCCTAATTCCCCCATCACCAAAGCGGTGCAAACACTGCACCGTTCTGCACCAAAAGTCAGCATACGATTACAAACCACATCCTTGGATGATTTAGAAAGAGGAATAAATGAAGGCCGTTTTACCTGCGGTATTGCACCGGTCTATCAGGAGAAAATGGATTTCGATTATTACCCGCTATATATCGAAGAATCTCAATTATATTGCGGACAAGAACATGAGTTCTTCCATATGGAAAATGAATTACTGACGTTACCGCGATTAAAACAGGCCGTTATTGTCAATCACGCTTATTCCAGTTTGAATTATGCCCGCAAGCCCTTCAATTTTCACAGCAGCCACGTGCAAGCGGTGCAGGTGGAAGCGGTCGCCATGTTACTGCTGACCGGCTGCTTTATCGGCTACCTTCCCAGCCATTATGCGCAGCGCTACGTCGAGCAGGGACAACTGCGCGCCATCGGCGCCGACGACCTGCGCATCTCGGTGCCCATCAGTCTCGTCCTCCGCAAAGGCCGCAAGATCAACGTCATCATCAAGCTGTTCATGGAAGCGCTGGGGCTATAAACGACAGCGCCACGTTCATGCTTCAGCGCCGGCGGGCGAGCGCCGAAAACCTTTCTGCGTATCCCCAACGCGCCCTCGCGCCACGCAACAGCATGGCGGCCAAGCGCACCATTAAGGTGCAGCCGGATAAGGAATGCGTGTTTCATTACACGGCATCGCCTGGCATAGTTAACGCATCGTCTAACCGAGTCAGGCAACTACATGGCAGCCACCTCCCCCTGGACGCGCGACCAACTGCTGATTGCGTTCACCCTGTACAGCCAATTGCCCTTTGGCAAGCTGCATGCCCGCAACCCCGATATCATCCGCTACGCCGAGCTGATAGGCAGAACGCCCTCTGCACTGGCGATGAAACTGGTCAATCTCGCCAGCTTGGATCCGGTGATCCTCAATTCCGGGCGCACCGGCCTTAGCCAGGTATCCAAGGCCGACAGGGCGCTTTGGCAGGAGATGGAGCAGGATCCGCAACAATTCGAGCAACAATGCCAGCAGGCGATGAACCGTCTCACCCCGGTGACGGCATCGTTGCAGGCGCAGGAACCGGCGCCCGATTTTTACGGCCGCGAGCGCCTAACGCCGATCCGCGCCCGCGTCGGTCAGCAACTGTTTCGCAAGCGGGTGCTGGGCGTCTATGGCGAGCGTTGTTGCCTAACCGGTCTGGAAGAGCCGACACTGCTGATCGCCAGCCATATCCGCCCGTGGAAAGACGCCGCCGAGTACCGGCTCGACCCGCGCAATGGCCTGTGTCTTTCCGCCCTGCATGACAAGGCGTTCGATACCGGGCTTATCGCCTTCAACGATCATCTGGAACTGGTGCTGTCCCGCCAGATCAAAAAACTCGCCAGCCTTGCCAGCGCCACGCTGTTCGAACAGTACGAAGGCCAACAATTGAGGTTGCCGGATGTTGAACGCTACGCGCCGGATCCGGCCCATCTGGCTTACCACCGGCAGCATATTTTTCTGAAGCCGTAGGCGGCCTCGCGTTGGTTCAGTTGCGTAATCTGGGCGTTATCGCTGCGGGCCGCAATCCTCATCCCCCTACAATCGCATCCTCATCGGAGTAAAAACGCCCGCGCCAGGTATCTCTCCGGCGCGGGCGTTGATGTTCGCGGCATATTCAGCGGTAATCCGCCAGTGTGGCACCGCCCCTACGACATAATCAGCCCGCCATCCACATTAATCGTCTGGCCGGTGATGTAGCGGGCGTCGTCGGAAGCCAGAAACGCCACCAGCCCGGCGACATCCTGCGGTTTGCCGGCGCGTTTGAGCGGGATGCCTTGCACCCACTCCGCCATCAGTTCCCCTTTGCCGTAGTGTTTTTCCTCTGTGCTGAGGATTTCACCCCATACCCGGTCGTTGTAGTCCCACATTTCACTGTCGATGATGCCGGGGCAAAACGCGTTAACCGTGATGTTCCAAGGCGCCAGTTCCTGCGCCAGACTTTGGGTAATGCCGATCACGCCCATCTTGCTGGCGGCATAGTGCGGCGTATAGATAAACCCCTTGCGGCCCTGGCCGGACGAGGTATTGATCAGGCAGCCGGACTGCTGTTTCACCATGTATTTCGCCGCTTCGCGGCAGCACAGCCAGACGCCGGTGGTATTCACCGCCAGCACGTTTTCGAAATCGGCCTTCGGCATCCGGTCATAGTAATCAATGGTGATCACCCCGGCGTTTTGCACCGATACATCAATCCGCCCGAAACGCGCCATCGCCTGCCGATACAGGTTCTGCACCTGTTCTTCATCGGTCACATCCGCCACCAGCGGCAGCACCGCCGCGCCATACCGCGCCTGTATGTGATCGGCGGTGGCGAACACCCGCTCCGAGTTGGAGACCATCACCAGACCGGCGCCATCGCGCGCGAAACGTTCTGCGATACCGGCGCCAATCCCCCGGCATGCGCCGGTAATAACAACCGTCTTACCCTGAAAATCCCGTTGCACTCTGATTCTCCTCTTCTTCATGACAATGCGTCATTGTCCGGATGGTTCAAGCCAGCACCGGCGCGTCCTGCCACAAGGTGCGCTGCACCGCCGCCTTCCAGCCCTGCCAGCTTTCCTGATACCGCTGATGCCGCGCATCGTCCGGGTACCAGCACTCGTGCGCCGGCAGCAGCGGTTCCAGTTGTGCGTCACTCAGCCGCCCCAACGTGCGTCGCGCCAGCAACCCGGCGCCCAACGCCGACAGCTCGGCGGTCGCGCTGCGCGCCACCGGGCAACCCAGCAGATCGGCCTGAAACTGCATCAGCCAGGCATTGCGCGTCGGCCCGCCGTCCACCATCAACTGCGCCAGATGAAAATCCGGGTGCTGACGCATGGCGTCGACCACATCGGCAATCTGATACGCGATCGCTTCCAGCGCCGCCCGCACCAGATGCGGCTGCCCGCTGCCACGGCTTAGTCCGCACATCACCCCGCGGGCGCGATCGTTCCACCAGGGCGCGCCGGTGCCGGTCAGCGCCGGGACGAAATACACCCCGTCGGTGGAGTCCACGCTGGCGGGTAACGTCTGCAACTGCGCGGCCAGCTCCGCCGCCGGCAGCCGGTTCAACCCGGTGGCTTGTAGCATCCAGGCCACGCCGTCGCCGGTGTGGGGAATATTGCCTTCCAGCGCGTACACCGGCCGTTCGCCGTCATGCCAGGCCACGGTGGTGGCCAGTTGGGTAATGCGCGTGTCCGGCACGCCCAGCGGCGCCATCACCGACGAACCGGTGCCGTAGGTGGCCTTCACCCCGCCCGGACGCCCCAGCCCGTGGCCGTACAACGCGGCGTGGGAATCTCCCACCATCGCCAGAATCGGCATACCGTCCGGTACGCCGGGCACGCCCAGGGTGACGCCGAATTCGCCGGCCGAGGGCATCAGCTCCGGCAACGCCGCACGCGGCACGCCGAACAGCGCCAGCATTTCGTCGTCCCACTGCAAACGATGCAGATTAAGCAATTGGGTGCGAGCGGCGTTGGAGAGATCACAACGGAACTGCCTCCCGCCGGTCAGGTGCCACAACAACCAGGCGTCGATGGTGCCCAGGCAAATTTCGCCGGCGGCAGCGCGCGCATGGCCGTCCGGCGTGTTATCCAGCAGCCAGCGCATCTTGGAGCCGGAGAACAGCGGCGCCACCGGCAACCCGGTCGCCGCGCGGATCGCCGCTTCCCGCTGCTCGCGCCGCAGTTGTTCGCAAAACGGCGCCGAGCGGGAACACTGCCAGGTCAGCGCCGGGGAAATCGGCTGGCCGGTATCGCGCCGCCAGCCGATGGCGGTTTCCCGCTGGTTGCTGACGGCCAACGCCGCAACCCGCGCCGCGCCCACTTGCTCCATCACCTCGCGTACCACCGCGAACGACTCGGCCAGCAGCGCTGCGCCGTCCTGTTCTACCCAGCCGGCCTGCGGCGTGAGCAACGTCAGCGAACGTGAAGCGTTGGCGACTACCCGGCCGTCGGCATCAATGGCGACCGCCTTGACGTTGCTGGTGCCTTCGTCCAGCGCGACGATAATGTCTCTAGACATGGCTCACCTCCGACAGCGGGTTAACTGCCTGCTTTTTTTCGTGACGACGCATCATCACCACCTTGTTCTGCAACCGCTGTTGGAACTGATCGATCACCACCGCGGTGACGATCACCACGCCTTTGATCACCATCTGCCAGAAATCGCTGACCCCCATCATCACCATGCCGTCGGCCAGAAAAACGATCACGAACGCGCCGATGATGGAGCCGGACACCCGCCCGCGCCCGCCCGCCAGCGCGGTGCCGCCCAACACGGTGGCGCCGATGGCGTCCATCTCGAACATGTTGCCGGTCATCGGATGGGCGGTTTGCAGTTGCGACGCCACCACCAGCCCCACCAGCGCGGCGCACAAGCCGGAAAAGGCGTAGACGAAGATTTTTACGTTGACGATCGGCACCCCGGCGAGGCGCGCGGCGGATTCGTTACCGCCGGTGGCGTAGATGTAGCGGCCCAACGGGGTTTTGCGCGTCAGGTACAGGCCGATCAGCAGGAACAACGCCATCAGCCAGATCGGCAGATAGATGCCGAGCAGCGTGCCGGAACCGAGAATGGCGAACCCGGTATTGCCCAGTTCGGGCATGCCGTTAAGGTTGGCGTAGGTGCTGCCGTCGTTAAACAGCAGCGCCGCGCCGCGGGCGACATACATCATGCCCAGCGTGCAGATAAACGGCGCCACGCCAAGCCGGGTGATCACTACGCCGTTGACCAACCCGATCAGCACGCCGAACAACGCGACGACCAGGATCACTTCCGGCACATTGAGAAACAGCACATTGCCGCCCCACAACGGGATGCCGTTGGTTAATAGCGCGCCGGCCACCATGCCGCAGATACCGGCCACCGCGCCGACGGACAGGTCAATACCGCTGGTCAGGATCACCAACGTCATGCCGATCGCCAACAACCCGGTGATCGCCACATGCTGGGTCATGATCAGCAGGTTGGAAGTAGTGAGAAAGTTCGGCACCATCAGGCTGAAAAAGGCCACCACGATCAGCAACGCGATAAAAGTTCTGGCCTTCAGCAGGGACATGTAAAACATATATTTTTGATTCATGATCAACTCCGGCCTGTTTATGCGTGCGGGGTGGATGCGCTGATAAGCGCTTCCCGCGTCACCTGTTCGCGCGGCAAATCCGCGGTAATGCGCCCGTCCGCCATCACCAGAATGCGGTCGGCCAGCGCCATCACCTCATCCAGTTCGGAAGAGGAAAACATCACCGATAACCCCTGCCGGGCCATGTTGCCGATCAGGTGATAAACGTCGGTTTTGGCGCCCACATCGATGCCGCGGGTCGGTTCATCCAGCAGCACCACCTGCGGGCGGGTCATCAGCGCCTTGCCGAGCACCACCTTTTGCTGATTGCCGCCGGACAGCGAGGTAATCGGCAGTTCGACGTCGCTGACTTTGATCGACAACTGCTGCACCATCTCGTCTACCTGCCGGCTTTCTTCCTGCGGTTTCAGCCACGACCAGGCGCGTCGAAAGCCGCGCAGGCTGAACGACGACAGCGTCATGTTGGATTTGATGGACATCAGTTGCACCACGCCTTCGCCCTGCCTGTCCTCCGGCACCAGCGCGATGCCCTTTTTCAACCGTTGCTGAAAACCCAGGCGTTCAACACTGTCGTCGTGGAGACGAATGCTGCCCTGTTGGCACGGCATCAGGCCGATCAAGCCTTTGAACAGCTCGGTGCGCCCGGCCCCCAGCAGGCCGTAAATGCCCACCACTTCGCCCCTGCGCAGCGTGAATGACACGTCGTTAAGGCGGTAGCCGCCGCTCTGGTGCAAGGCCGTCAGCCCCTGAACCTCCAGCACCGTCTCGCCCTGCGGCGCAGGCTGATAATCGAAGTGTTTCTTCTTGTCGCCGACCATCTGTTCGATAATCCAGGGCACGCTGGCGTCGCGCACCTCACGTTCGGCGATAAAACGACCATCGCGGAAAATGGTGATGTGATCGCCGATTTCCATCAGTTCTTCCAGCCGGTGGGAGATGTAGATGATGGTGACGCCCCGGCGTTTGAGCTGTTCGATCACGCTGAACAGCACCTTGACTTCCGACTGGCTTAACGCCGAGGTCGGCTCATCCATGATCAGCACGCGCGTGTCCTTGGACAGCGCACGAGCGATCTCCACCAACTGCTGATGGCCGATGCCCAGTTCGCCGAGCGGCGTATAAGGGTCGACGTCCAGTTCCAGCCGCTCCAGCAACGTCTTGGCCAGTGCGTATTGGTACTTTTCGTTGATCACCCCACGCTGGAAAAATTCGTTGGCGATGAAGATGTTGTCCATCACGTTCATGTTGGGGAACAGGTTGAGTTCCTGAAAAATAATGCTGATGCCTTGCCGCTCCGCCTGATGGGTCGAGCCCAACGTCACCGGTTCGCCGTCCAGCAGAATCTGCCCGGACGACGGCGTCTCCACCCCCGCCAGCATTTTCATCATGGTGGATTTGCCCGCGCCGTTTTCGCCGATCAGCACGTTGACCTGGTTGCGGTACACCCGGTAGTTGACCCGATCGAGCGCGGTCACGCCTGGGTAGACGCGCGACAGGTCGCGCGTTTCGATAATCACGTCCGGCGCGGCCTGCGGCGACAGGGGCGTTGTCATGTCCGCCATCATCCCCCCTTATCCGTGCGTGTGATCTGCGCCGGCGTGATATCCGGCGCCGACGGTGGAATATCCCAGGCGCTGAACACGCCCACCACGTCAAGCCGATCGCCGACCTTCGGGTGCGCCGCCTGGATCATCGCCAGCGCCTGCTGGTTGATGGCGCGGCCGTAATCGCCGAACAGCACCTGATCGTTGAAGTCCTGATAACTCGCGCCTTTATAGCTATCGCGCAATTCGGTGCCGCGCAGCGTCGGCCCCAGTTGCACCGAGACGCTCTCGCCGTCGGCGTCTTTGATCAGCATCTTGCCATTGCGCGATGCGGTATCGATTTGTTCCACCGTACCGGTGACGCGCACGGTAAACACACAGGCGTTTTCATCCTGCGTGCGGTAGCCGAGCTGTTTGCAAGCGGCGTCCATATCGTTGTTGCTGCGCAGATCTTTCATCAGCGCGGCAAGCGGGCGCGCTTCTTTCACCAGTTGCGGCACCAGTTTTTGTTGCCAGGTTTGCCCGATATTCGCCATATGAGGATTGGGGGGATGACGCAGGTCAGCCAACTCCTGCTGCGAGACGATGCGGCATCCGCCCAACCCAAGCACGGCCAGCGCCAGCCAGACTTGTCTGGACATACTCTTCTCCTCTGCGCCCCCGTAGGGGCGCGACAGCATGGACTCAGGATTTGAAGTTGAAGTCTTGCACCTTGCTCGCGTTATCCTGTTGGATCAGGATGCCGCGGAACATGACGCGCTGTTTGGCGGGTTTCGCGCCTTTCTGGATGAAGTTGTCGAGATCGGTCACGCCTTGGGCGGCGATGGCCTGGGCC
The DNA here is from genome assembly GCF_000400505.1 of Musicola paradisiaca NCPPB 2511. Taxonomy (NCBI): domain Bacteria; kingdom Pseudomonadati; phylum Pseudomonadota; class Gammaproteobacteria; order Enterobacterales; family Pectobacteriaceae; genus Musicola; species Musicola paradisiaca. Next base: position 4,072,495 of record NZ_CM001857.1, read on the forward strand.
TGCAGCATCACGGTGGCTTTCAGCGATCCTTCTTTCACCGCGTCGCGCTCGTCGTTGCTGCCGTCGATGCCGACCACCACCACATCGTTACGGCCGGCGGCTTTCAGCGCGGCGATGGCGCCCAGCGCCACCGGGCCGTTACCGCAGATCACCCCTTTCACGTCCGGGTGCGCCTGCAGAATGCTGTCCATGATGCGTTTACCGTCGATCAGCGTACCTTTGGCGTCCTGACGGGCGATGCTCGCCATGCCGGGGTACTGATCCAACACCTGATGGAAGGATTTGGAACGGGTCACGCAGTTGTTGTCCGCCAGGCTACAGGTCAATTCGGCATACTTGCCTTTTTCGCCCATTTTCTCGACGAACACGTTGGCGACGTCGGAGCCCGCCTGGAAGTTGTTGTGGGTGATCTGTACCAGCGCGACGTCATCCACCGGAATTTCGCGGTTGATCAACACCACCGGGATCCCCGCCGCCTTCGCTTTTTTGATCGCCGCCACGCTGGCGGTGGAGTCGGCGTTATCCAATACGATGCCCTGAACTTTCTTACCGATAGCCGCATCGATAAGCTCGCTCTGTTTCTTCACGTCCTCACCGTGGGAAAGCACCGTGGTTTTGTAACCCAGCTCCTGCGCTTTCTTGTCCGCGCCTTTGGCTTCCGAGGCGTAGTACGGGTTATCCAGTGAATTGACCAGAATCATGATGGTGCCTTTTTCCGCCGCATGGGCGGTCAGCGATAAGGCACTGGTGATGGCAGCAGTTAACAGCATTGAACGCAATTTCATGATGATCTCTCTCTATCTTTCGTTATTGTCGGGGTACAGCGAAACAGCGTAATCAATTGTTTAAAAACATGTTTTTAACGATTTTCGACCATCACCAGATGGTGAACCCGCCGTCGATCATTAAATCCGCTCCGGTAATCATGTCGCTACCGTTGCTGGCGAAGAACAGCACCGCGGCGGCGATTTCGTCGGTGTAGGCAAAGCGGCCCAGCGGGATCAATTTCTTCATGGCTTCGCCCTTCTCGCCGCGCCAGGCTTTTTCACCCATCGGCGTAAGCACCACGGTGGGCGACAGGGTGTTGACGTTGATGCCGTGCGGCGCCAGCTCCTTTGCCATCACTTTGGTCATGCCCAGTAATCCTGCTTTCGCCGAGGTGTAGGCAACGTGGTTATCGATGGCGATGGACGCCGCCTGCGAGGCGATGTTGATGATCTTGCCGCCGCGTCCGGCCTTGACCATGCGGCGCGCCGCTGCCTGCGAGCACAGGAACGGGCCGTTCAGGTTGACCGCAATCTGCTTCTGCCATTCGGCGAATTCGGTTTCCAGTACCGGCTGCAACATCACGTAGCCGGCGCAGTTAATCAGGATGTCGATCTGGCCGTAATGCGCCTCGACCGTGGCAAACGCTGTTTCCACGTCGTCGGGTGCGGTCACATCGCACTCCACGAACAACACCCGCGCCGGGTCAAACTGCTCGGCGACCTGCGCCGCCTTTTCCCGCTCAAAACCGGGATAAAGCAGCGCCAGGCGCGCGCCTTTCTCCAGCAGCATTTGATTGCTCGCCATGGCGATGCCGCCTAAACCGCCGGTGACGACCGCCACCTTGTCGGTCAGGCTGAGCCCGGTATCTACGCCATAACGCAAATTCACGTCATACTCGTTGTCATGACTCATCAGGTTGTTTCTCCTCAGGCAATGGTGCGTAACGCAAGCTGTTCCAGGGTAAAGCGCAGTCCGGCCGCATCGATATGGAACTGACGCCGCAACGCGCCGCGACTGCTGCTGTGGGTAAATTCGTAGGGAGGGACGCCCAGCGGGGTGAAACGCTGCCTCAAATGGTGTTTATGCAACAATTCACCAATGATGCTGCCGAGGCCACCACTGAGTACGTGTTCTTCCATCGAGATCACATACTGATGCTCGCTAATAATTTTCAACAGTGACATTTCATCCAACGGCCATAACGACGGCAGGGATACAATGGTGGCGTCCGTTGAAGCGGCCAGCGCCTCATGAACAAGGGTGCCGAGACAGAACACCACCACCTCGCTCCCCTGTTGCACCACCTCCGGTTTGCCCGGCGTCAGCGACCAGTCGGCATCGTGCAAAACCGGCACTTTGTCGCTGTCCATACGGATATACACCGGCCCGCGATGGTGAATGGCGTAACGCGCTATCGCGCTGGCCTGCACCGCATCCGCCGGCGCGAAGATTTGCAGATTGCCGAACGAACGGGCGATGGCGATATCGTTCATGCAGTGGTGGGTCGCCCCCAGCGGGCCGTAGGCAAACCCCGCATTGAGCCCCAGCATTTTGACGTTGGCGTCGGTGTAACAGACGTCGTTCTTCACTTGTTCGTTAGAGCGCGCCAGCAGAAACGGCGCGGCATTGGCGGTAAACACCGTCGGCCCGCTCAGCGACAAACCTGTCGCCATGCCGACCATGTTCTGTTCGGCGATCCCAACGTTGACCACTCGCTCGGGGTATGCCTTCTCAAACGGCGAGATCTTCGAGGTGGACGTGGAATCCGCTACCACCACGCACAGATTGGCGCCCGCGTTTTGCTCTGCCAGCAACGTGGCCACTACCGCATCACGTAAGTCTTGCATCGTCACTCCTCCAGCTCCGCCAGCCCCTGCGCCAGCTGTTCATCATTCGGCACCGAATGGTGCCAGGCCGGTACGTTCGCCATAAACGAGATACCGTGTCCTTTTTCGGTATTGGCGAGAAGCACCCGCGGTTTACCCACCGTCGGCGCATTCACGGCATGAATAATGGCGGCGGGATCGTGGCCGTCGCACTCGACGACCTCGAAACCAAAGGCGCGCCATTTATCCGCCAGCGGCTCCAGCGGCATGATGTCTTCGGTTTTGCCTGCCAGTTGCAGACGGTTTCGATCGACAATGGCGACCAAGTTATCCAGCCGGAATTTGCTGGCGGCCATCGCCGCTTCCCAGTTGGAGCCTTCCGCCAGTTCGCCGTCGCCCATCAGTACGAAGACGCGGCGATGCGCACGGCCAGCCAGCGTGTTGCCCAGCGCCAGCCCGACACCGATCGGCAGCCCGTGCCCCAATGCGCCGGAGTTGATTTCCACCAGTTCCGGCAATTTTTGATGAATGGGATGGCCGGCCAGTAGGGTGTCATCCCCCATGTATTGGCTCAGAATGTCCGGATCGATAAGCCCCATGGCGGCAGCGCTGCAGTAAAGCCCGCCGGCGCCGTGCCCCTTCGACAGGATGAAGCGATCCTGATCCGGCCGCGCCTGAGTGCGATCCATCACCGCCATGAACAGCGTGCAGAGAATATCCACTTCGGAAAGATCGGCCCCGGTATGGCCTTTGCCTGCCCGGTGATTCATCTGCAACACATAGCGCCGGGCCTGTCGCGCTGTCTGTCTGATTGCCTGTACGTCCACCCTTACCTCCTGATCGTCATGATACATTGCTATCGATCGATCACATTTCATTTTCGATCGAAAACATACACCCTCTATTTAGCCTATTCTGTGGACGAGATCAAATATCAAACAAAAGCGGATCAAAATAAAACCGCATTCAGACAGACATGATTCGACAATAAGGCGCGCGCGACGGGGATAAACAGCGGGATATCGGGGCGATCGCATCAGGAGATCAGCGAAAACGTCCCTGCTTTTTCGCCGTCGTCACCTCGCATTCCGGACAGACGAAGGGTAAACTTCATGGCAATTAGCGGGTTGACGGCAGAACATCGTCACCGGTTTGGGGACAGGAGAGTTTCGATTGAAAAGCAAAAGTGAACAACTGGCGGATATGCAGCAACGCAGGGAAAAAATTCTGGAGATGGTGCGCGAAGACGGCACCGTTACCGTCAAAACGCTGACCGAAACCTTTGGCCTGACGGAAGCCACCATCCGTACCGATCTGCGTGAATTGCAGAAGGCGGGGCATGTGCAACGCTATTACGGCGGCGCCACACTGGTGACGGGTAAACAGAATACCGGCGCGTTACTGCTGGAACGGCAGATCCACCTGGAGGAAAAAGACGCTATCGGCCGGCTGGCCGCCGCACAGATCGAAAACGGCGACACGGTGATTTTCGATTCCGGCACCACCACCACCGCCATCGTCGAACACATGGCGCACATCCACCGGTTATCGGTCATCACCACCGCGGTCAATATCGCGCTTAAACTGGGCGGCGAACCCGGCATCAATATCCTGCTCACCGGCGGCACCTTCAAGTTTCCCACCCTCTCGACCTCTGGCGACAAGGCCGCCAGCTTCTTCGAAAATGTGCTGGCCGAAAAGCTGTTCCTCGCCACCGCCGCCATCTCGCCGCGTCTGGGGCTGAGTTTCCCCAGCGAGACGGATATCAAGGTGAAAAGCGCCATGATCCGCTCGGCCAAAACCGTCTATGTGGTGGCGGACTCCAGCAAAATCGATAAGGTTTCCATGTTCGCCCTGCCGTGCGACTGGGCCAACATCCACTACCTGATCACCGATGCAGGCATCAGCCAGGAGGCCGTCAACGCCTTCGAAGCGCTGGGGGTGACGGTGATGGTGGCGTCGTGACAGGGATAGCCTCGTGACGGAGAGTTCATAACGAGAGGTGAGGCGCCCCTTCGGGAGCCTCACCTCTGCATTTTTACGCCAACAGGTTTCAACTGTTGACGCTGACCAATGAGAATTACCCTACCCGCTGGCCTGCTACCTGAACCTCGGTATATTTGCGGTTATCTCCCGCCAACTTGAGTTGACCTCTGGTCTTCATCTGCTGGGTATTCTGGATATTCGCAGCATTGCAGGGCCGGCAGGCCAGCACCAGCCGGCTGATATCATCGTTATTGGGAAGATTGGGATCGGAAGGATTTGGGTAGTGATCCGCTTCAACGGCTTCTTCTGTGATCCAGTTTTTACAATGAAAACACTGGAATACAACCCGCCGCCCACCACCAGGAAAGTTAATGGCCACATACTGGCCATTTTTCATCGCCCGATTGATGACCTTTCCCTTATTAGTCGCATTGCTTTGATCCCATCTTATCTGCTCATTACCAATCATTTTTCAGTCTCCTCATCGCCCTATCGGCAATGAGGATTGTTACTTCAAACCATCAGGTTTCATCGGCATAACGTCGTCTTTATGCGAGGAAACGTGGCGATTGTGCGCTGAACCGGCCATCGCTGTCTCATGCTCACGTCGATTTCAACCGTGAAATACGCGGCCCGCTGATCATCGCGGCTACGGCGGCAAAACTGCCCGCAGCCAGCAGCGCGGCGTGGGTGCCGTAACTCCCGAAGAAATTGAACATCAACGCCACCAACGCCGCGCCGGTGGTCTGCCCCACCAGCCGGGCGGTGCCCAGTATGCCGCTGGCGCCGCCGCTGCGATGACGCGGCGCGGCGCTGACGATGGTGTGATTGTTGGGTGTCTGGAACAGGCCGAACCCGGCGCCGCAGATCATCATGCGCAGGCTGATATCCAGATACCCCGCCGATGCCGGTAGCCAGGCCAGCGAATAGAGCCCGACCGAGAAAATCGCCAGCCCCACGGTGCACAGAATACCGGCGTTGATGCGTTCCAGCAGACGGCCGGCGATCGGCGCCGCCACCATGGTCGCCAGCGGCCAGGGCGTCAGCAACAGGCCGGTTTCGATTTCATTCAGACCGAGCGTGCTCTGGAAATAGAACGGCATCGATACCATCGCCAGCATTTGGGCGCAGAACGAACTGACCGAGGTGCCCATCGACAAGGCAAACACCGGGATGCGCAGCAAATCGACCGGTAACAGCGGGTAAGCCTGGGAAAGCTGGCGGCGGACAAAATAGGTTCCCACCAATAACGTCGCCGTCAGTTCAATCAGCGTTAACCACAGCGCCTGATGGTGGGCGACACCGCCTAACGCCGTAAAAAACAGCCCGAAGGTTAAGGCGTTCAGCACCGCGCTCGGCTTATCGAAACGGTGTCCTTTCTCCCCCCCGCTATGCGGCAGGTAACGCAGCCCCAGCAACAGCGCTATCACCCCGAATGGCAGATTGACGGCGAACAACCACTGCCAACTGGCCATGCTCAGGATCGCCGCCGCGATACTCGGCCCGGCGGCGATCGATACCGCCACCACCAGCGAGTTGAGGCTCATGCCGCGCCCTAGCAGGGTTTTGGGATAGATCTGCCGGATGAGCGCGGTATTGACGCTCATCAGCGCCGCCGCCGCCAGCCCTTGCAAGATGCGCGCAATCGTGAGCGTCAGTAGCGAATCGGACAGCGCGCACACCACCGACATCAGCGTGAATAGCACCAGCCCCACCAGATAAACGCGGCGATAACCGAGGATATCCCCCAGCGACGAGAGGGAAAGCAACGTCATGGTGATGGCCAATTGATAGGCGTTGACGATCCAGATAGACGATGCCGGCGTGATTTGGAAATCTGCCGCGATGGTCGGCAGCGCCACATTGACAATCGCGCCGTCCAGTACCGCCATGGCGATACCGAATGCTATCGTCAACACCGCCCCGATACGGGCTGGCATGGGTAAACCGTCGGCAATGTGCGGGGATGACAAGTTGGAAACAGGAGATTTCACCATACAACCTATAAGCCATGAGTGAATAAAAGCAGACGAATCATTATGTTCAAAATCATGTTTTAAATATACCCGCAGATGCGATTGGGCTTAAGAATGAGGCAACGGGCAGCCTTGCGCCACCATCGTCATCAGCTCCGGCGGGTAGGGCATGGCCGGCGTTCTCGGTATGGTAAACCGCGCCATGCCGGGTAAGCTACTTAACGTGTTCGCCTATTCTGCCGGCGGCGGCAAACTGCTGGCCGTGATGCCATTTCGCAAGGCGGCGCCGGTGGACGAAGGCCGCCCTGCTGGCGTTCTCGGCATTCCCAGAGCTAAAACATGTGATTTTGGTGGGCGAAAACGTGGATATTTTTGACAGCGACGACGTGGTGTGGGCCATGCAGACCCGCTATCAGGGCGACGTCGATACGGTGTTTATTCCCGGTGTATGCTGGCACCCGTTGGATCCTACCCAGTCGCCGGAATACAGCCCGAGCATTCTGCAGCCGGGCATGTCGTGCAAACCATTTTCGACTGTAACGTGCCGTTTCATCTCAAAGCCCACGTTGAGCGCTCGGCGTTTAAAGAGGTGGATGTCAGCCGCTTCCTGCCGGATTTCCACTAGCCGGCGCCAACATCCTTTCAGACCGGGCGCCGCCGTTATACGGAGCCCGGCCTGTGCCGGTAGTGAAAAAAGATGGGTGGCACGGCGCTCCTCAGGGGTGATAATCCGGCGGCACCGCCGATGCGCCAGGAGAGTAATCCGGCGGCACTTCCGAAACATCAGCCTGCTGCGCCCAAGAGTACGCCTGCGGGATTTTTTCGCCCTTCGCATACATGCACTGCATATAAACCACATCAAACTGATCCTGCAATGCCCCCTGTGTACGGGCGCCATTGCCGCTGGCGATGGCCGACCCGACCAGCAGACCGCTCGCCGCACCTACCGCTGCGCCGTTGGACGATCCTCTCGGGCCACCGCCGGCCGCACCCAGCAGCGCCCCCGTCGCAGTACCGATAGCCGCGCCGGCGACGGCCGTCGTGACACTCTGATTGTTGGCCGTACTGGCTTCGCCATTCACCGCTCGATACGCGGTGTTTTTACACACGGCATCGTCGGCGCGGAACTGCTCATAACTTTTACCGCTGCCGGGTAACGACATCACCGATGGCGCGGTGGGCGTCGAGACGCACCCTGATAGCCCGACGCCGGCAAGCAGCATGACGCCTAGCGCATAATTTCGTTTCATTCCCGCTTCCTTCCTGTTACGGCTTATCAGCCACCACTTTCATCCAACCTTTGGGACAACGGCCGATTTTAGGGTAGTACCCGGCCGGATCAGGGCAGTAGTAACGATACGTCGGCGTTTTCTCCACCCATACCGGCGCCGGCGCGGGCTGGGTATAAATCACCGGCGGGCCGGGATCGGGCGTCACCACTACCACCGGGCCCGGATACCACACCGGCCCCCAGCGCCAATCATGCCACGGGCCGGGCCCAGGGCCGTACGGCCTGGCCAGCGCCGCCGAACTAAACCCCACCGCCAGCAGAGCCCCCGCGGCCATCACCGCAAGTCGGGTTAACTTTGTCATCACTCCCCTCCACAACACGTTCTACGCAAACAGCGCCCCACCCGCCAGCCGTCCTCCGGGGCGGCGACCGCCAATACTATCGAGACAAGCAAGATGCATCGGCAATACATTCCATTCTATGGATCGGTTATGGATATTCCTTCAGAGGGATATCAAGAAAACGACAAGAATATTCAGCGAGTTTTAAGCTGGAAATGAATATGGCGGGAACGAAACGCCTATCCCATTAAGATCTCTAGACGCAGCCCATTTGGGCCAGATATCGAAAACGCCAAAAACACGTTCAACGATATTTCGCGCCGCCCCAAGGGCAACAAGGGGAAGAGGCGATAAAAAAACCGGGCTAACGCCCGGCCAACACAAAAAATGGACACACACAGGAGGGATTTAGGCGGTGCAGCGAATATGGCGTGCATCGCGAAAAGCAAGTGGCGTCGCGGTCTCCCGCCACGCCGCGGTTAATTATTTGTACAGTACGGCATTGCCGTGAAGGGTGTCGTCACCGCTGACGGAAACAATCTGGAACGACTTGGCGCCAGCTTGTTCAGCTTTTACCGCCAGTCGAGCCGACAGGCCATCCAACGTGGAAGCGTTGGCGGACACGCTGCCGATTTCCTGACCTTTCGGTGCCTGAACTTCAGTTGCAGCGAAAGAGGCGAAGGACAGAGCACTCAGTGCGATAGCAGCTAGGGTGGTTTTAATATTCATGTTCATAATCGTTACCTTATCTTTAAATCACTGTTACCAATTCGTTTCTTGTAACTGACAAGTCAATTATCACCATGATTACTATATTCGTTTTTACAAAAGATGCGATCCATATCACATTCTTATCTTTGCTATCGCGTCAAAAGCCGATCAATTCGCAAGCAAAAAGAAAATAAATAGTCATTATTCAATTAATTAGATCTTCAGACTCGCGTTATTAGCCAAGCATCACACTATTTTTGACGACAGCAAGCCACCGCACAAATCATCAACCTGGCGCACGGTCTCCCGTCGTTCCCGCCGCCCTTGAACAGCGCTTCACTCTAAGATCTTCCTTTTATTTTCAGTTGGTTATTGCACATCCTCCCGGCCAGGCTTAACCTCAAAAAATGTAATGCTCCCATTTCCTGAGAGGTCAATGATGCACACCTACATGTCCGTCTTCGCTATCGCCGGCGCGCTCGCCGCCGGTGCCATCAGCCCCGGCCCCAGCTTTCTGTTTGTGGCCAGGAATTCGATAGCGCTGTCACGAAATCATGGTGTCGCCACCGCATTGGGGATGGGATCAGGCGCGTTGATATTTTCCGTCATCGCCTTGTTGGGCGTGCATGCGGTGTTCTTGGCGGTCCCGATGATATTCTGGCTGTTGAAAATACTCGGCGGGGCTTATTTGGTTTACCTGGCCGTCAAGATCTGGCGTTCCGCCAACACACCGTTGGCTCAAGGCCCCGAGACGGGAGCAACGAACCTATCATTGCGGCGCGCATTTCTGTTTGGGCTGTTCACCCAATTGAGCAACCCAAAAACGGCGGTTGTCTTCGCCGGGGTATTTTCCGCGTTATTACCCCAGCAGATTCCTTTGTATTTTTATGCCCTCATCCCACTCGTGGCATTCCTGATAGATGCCGGATGGTATGTTATCGTCGCCTTTGTTCTTTCCGCCGAATCACCACGTAACGCCTATCTGAAATACAAAAAAATCGTCGATAGCACCGCCGGATGCGTTATGGGCCTGTTGGGACTGAAGCTGATTTTTAATAGCAGGTAGTGAAGAAAAACCTGGGTGTCATACCCCATCACCCGCAGCGCTTTGTTCACCGTGTTCTCCCTCATCGGTTTACGCGGGTCGTGGTCGCCAATAAAGAAAAGCTCATGGTCGCCGCTCACTTGCTGTCGAAATCAAGAACAGAGTTTATCCTTGATGCTGCCTGCCATGAGGCTGAGGATGTGTTGTTGGATCTAAAGGCTGTTTCTGGTCAATGATGAACAATATGATGCTTTCATTCAGGTACTGGAATCGCCTGTCGCAGATAATCCGCGTGTGAATGCCGCGCTAATCTTAATCCAGTGACGGTTTAAGCTGCATCCCGCAAGCAGCGGCATAACGTTGTCAGGTTGAGATTGTGAAAGCGCTTTCGCTTTAACATCAGCACAACAACATCAGCACAACGCTCTGCCACATGCCACGGTTGAAATCGCTCAATGCAGCACGCTGTTTTTTGATCAGCGCGCCGATTATTTGGGTCAAACCTTATCAAACTTTCCGGCGTGATAATCCGCTATCGCTTGCTGGATCTCTTCACGCGAGTTCATGACAAACGGCCCGTAAGACACCACGGGTTCCTCTATCGGTTCCGCATACCCAAACAGCAACACCGCCTCATCCGTCGCACTGATAGCAATGGCATCACCATCATCCCGCATTTCCACCAGGTTCCACTGAACCACGGCAGTGTCCGCAACAATTACCGCTCCACGCACCACATAAAGGAATACATTGCACCCCTGCGGCGCGGGTAACACGGTTTCCGCCCCCGGTTGCAACTGCACGACTGACATAAACACGCCGGTGAGTGACGGAATCGGGCCGATAGCTCCCTGATATTCCCCGGAGATCAACTGCATATCGCCCATTCCCGATGCCAGCGGCACACAGGGTATAGCGTCTCGTTGTAGCCCGATATAACGCGGCGGAGTCATTTTCAGGCGAGCGGGCAAATTCACCCACAGTTGCAGAATCTCCATCGCACCGCCATGACGTTTAAAGTCATCAGGCGACAGTTCAGAGTGAACCAGCCCAGAACCTGCCGTCATCCACTGCACGCCACCGGCGTTGATGATACTTTCATGCCCACCACTATCACGGTGCGCAAGACTTCCCTCCAGAATAAAAGTGACGGTTTCAAACCCCCGATGCGGGTGTGGCCCGAAAGGTAATCCCTGATTGTTCGGTGCATACACCTGCGGCCCGTGATGATTCAGAAATAAGAAAGGATCCACTTGCGACACTCCCGGGCCAGGCACCGGGCGACGGGTGATCAGATCAGCAATATCATCCCGATATGCGGCATGGCAGGTTGCTACTGTACGCATAATTCCCTCGCTAGACTGAACGTTCAATGATGGGCACAGACATTTTATCATCTCCCCTTTACGTCCCGATAATACCAGCCGGCACCACACGATGCATAAATGTGACTATCACTTCACCTTGCTCTTCTCCGGCGATTACCGGGCTGGATAAACTCGTCAAGGATGACCTGATCGCGCTGGATGGTGAAAACATCGTGCCATTATCAAAACGCGGTAACGTGGGGGATCTTTACTTACTCCGGCAGAGGATATTTTGATCTTTCCTCCACTCAAAATATAACATTTGAGTTATTATAACTTATAAATTATAATCCCCACAGATAAGGGGACTGACATGTATGAATTGATTTTTCACCCCGAAGCTGCAAGCGAAATTTATGACCTCGAACCTGTTATGCAGGCAAAGGCGCTTAAAGGGCTGGAAAAGCTTGAAGCTAAAGGGCCCGAGCTAAAATATCCAGACACGGACATCATTGAAGATGGATTGTTTGAGCTGCGGGTTGGTAGAAAAGACATCAGCAGAACGTTTTTTGCTTACGCCAAAGGACGTAAGATCTATATTTTAAGGACATTCATCAAGAAAACCCCTAAGACCCCGAAAGCTGAAATAGCGCTGGCAAAGTCACGATGGGAGGAATTGAAAGATGGCAGTTAACGGTATCCGATTTTCTGATGTTAAAGCGAAAGCGCTTTCTCATCCTGAAGTTAAAAAAGCGTATGAGGACGAAACTCAAGAAGAAGCGCTTCGCGCTGTTCTGATCGAAATGAAATCCAGGTCAGGTCTGACAAGTACAGAGATCGCCGCTCGCATGGGTGTGAGCCAACCCGCCGTAAGCCGCCTTGAGAGAAATGTTTCCAGTGCCAGTATCTCAACCTTACAACGATATGCCGCTGCTTGCGGAATGCAACTTAAGCTGTCACTGGGTTAAGATTGGCGCGGTATCATAAGCCGGATTTTGCACTGGCTTGTCGGTTGGCATCGGTACTACACATCCAAGCTTATTATTTCTGACTAGCTGGCAGAAATAATACTTGAGTATGGTGATCCTCAGAAAAAATCATCACATCAGAAAAATGAGCGCCAGCCCCTCCCCAAAAAGGGGCTGGTGCGGAACTTAATAGACACACCTTCGATGCAGGATACGCCTAGCATCAACATCGCCAACTCTCTAATGAATCAAATATTTTTAAACTCATACGGCACCACATACTCTTCCCGGTTGGCATCCAGATAATCAGCCCACCATTGCAGCATCAGCTTGCGCTCCTCAAGATGTTCGGCTTTGTGGATATATGCAGCACGGACACCATTGTGCTCCTGATGGCTCATTTGCCGCGCTACGGCATCCCGCGACCACTGACCAGACTCAACTAACGCGCTACAGGCCATAGTACGGAAGCCGTGTCCGCATACTTCGGTGGTAGTGTCATAGCCCATTGTTCGCAATGCACTGTTGATGGTGTTTTCACTCATCGGTTTGATTGGTCGGTGGTCGCCGGGGAAGACCAGTTCGTGAGCGCCGCTGATAGCCTTAATCTCTTCCAGCAGTGCTAAAGCCTGTCGGGATAACGGCACCAAATGTTCAGAGCGCATCTTTGCGCCACGCTGTGAGTGTTTCACTCCGGGGATAGCTTCACGTTCGGGCGGTATCGTCCACATCGCGCGTTTAAAGTCGATTTCCGGCCAACGGGCAAAGCGTAGCTCGCTGGAACGGATGAAAACGCACAGGGTAAGTTTTAAGGCCAGTCGGGTTAACGCTCTCCCTTTGTAGCATTCAATCCGTGCCAGAAAGTCAGGCAGTTTATCGAGCTTCAAGGCTGGCCGATGCGTCGCCTTTGGCGCAGCTATCGCCCCGGTGAGATCTTGCGCCGGGTTGCGCTCGATCAGGTCATTTTGTACCGCGTAACGCATGATGTCGGTAACGCGCTGGCGTAGCCGCGACGCCAAGTCAAGATGGCCGTTTTGCTCCACGGCTTTAAGCGGTTCAAGCAGGTCTTTGGTTTTCAGGTCGGCGATGTGGCGCTGGCCGATGGCAGGCAGAATATTACGCTCCATGTCACGCCATACCCGTCCGGCGTGCGTTTGTGACCATCGGTTTTGGCTGATGTTTCGGTGCCAGTCTCTTGCCACCTTTTCAAAGGTGTTCAGCGCATCCTGTGCCTGTTCTTTCTCTTCTTCCCGCTTTTCCGTTGGGTGGATGCCTTCTGACAGCAGTAATCGCACCTCGTCGCGTTTCTCTCTGGCCTTCGCCAGCGAGATCAGCGGGTAGGCACCGAAAGCAATCCGGCTTTCCTTACCTTCAAAGCGGTATTTGAGATACCAACGCTTAGAACCGTTAGGACTCACCAGAAGGTACAGGCCATGTGCATCCGCAAGCTTGTAGGCTTTCTCGCGGGGCTTAGCGGTACGAGCAACAACGTCAGTCAGAGCCATAATTGGGGGGCAACTCATAATCGAAGCGAATTGACCCTTATCTTGACCCCCAAATAATCTGGATGTCAACGGATGCAAAAAGACCACTGTGGAAAAAACGCACAATCCACACAGACAATAAAATTAAATTAAATCTTTATTTAACAATGATATATGGAAGTCAGTGGACGATAGCGGACACAAAAAAAGCCACCCGAAGGTGGCTTGATTTTTGAATTTTGGTGCGAAGGCCGGACACGCAAAATGATGTAATTGATTGAATAATAAAATTTAATACTCACCAATCTAATTTAGGTGCCCCCTTTTATGCCCCCACTTCATTTTTAGCCCATGTTTTCAATGAGCTATATCACGTCATTTTATCAATAAGATTAATTCTTATCCGTTCTGGTTCGATTCCGTGCAACAGATCCTAACCCAACCCCGCGATGACGAAAATGTTGTTCATGAATGGCGTATGGCTATTTTCTGTACCGTTCACTATACTGGATGTATAGCTATTCGCTACACAGAGAGGTCACGATGCGAACAGAGACAAAAGAAATGCCGATTAATATTCGTGCTAAAGCATCACAGCGGGAGCTGATTGATGTCGCTGCTAAATTGCTGTCGAAATCAAGAACAGAGTTTATCCTTGATGCTGCCTGCCGTGAGGCTGAGGATGTGTTGTTGGATCAACGGCTGTTTCTGGTCAATGATGAACAATATGATGCTTTCATTAAGGTGCTGGAATCACCTGTCACAGATAATCCGCGTGTGAATGCATTACTGAACAGGAAATCTCCGTGGGAATAACGGCACCTGAATTATTGCTGCCTCAACATGCGGTTGTGGATTTTCATTGTTCAGAGCCGTCATTGAATGAATGGCTGAAACGCAAGGCGTTAAAAAATCAGACGCTGGGCGCTTCACGCACCTTCGTGGTGTGTGAAGCCGGTACACAGCGTGTGGTGGGGTTCTATGCCCTCGCGTCGGGTAGCATCCAGCGTCAGGTTGCACCGGGCGCATTCCGGCGCAATATGCCTGACCCCATTCCTGTTCTGGTACTTGGCCGATTAGCCGTTGATGAACGTTATCAACGCATGGGGATCGGTGCCGGGCTTCTGAAAGATGCGGTACTCCGCTCCCGCAATGTAGCGCAGCAGGTAGGCAACAAAGCGTTATTGGTACATGCGTTATCTGATGAGGCAAAAGCGTTCTACCAATACTGGGGTTTTGTCGCGTCAGAAATACAGGAACACACCTTATTATTATCGTTATGGTAATAAATTTTTATCAAAATAAAGAGGGTTTATGAAGCATTTAATTAAGTTCTCTCTGATTTTAAGTACCTCATTAATGGCTATTCCCGCTTTTTCAGCTCCTTTCTCGAATGTTGAAATCTGTAAAGCGGCCATATCAATGGAGTTCGCAAAAGAACCCAAAATAATGAAAACAAAAATGAATGGAGATCTCGTTAATTTGCAATATCACAGGCCCAGTGATAATAGCCTGTGGAAATATCAGTGCAAGATGATAGAAGGGTCACGAGTGCTATGGCGAACTGCTGGAAGTGATTCGGAACCTAACTACATAGGCCGTTGGCGAGATAACCCGAATGATGCCTTAATCACTTATACAGAAGAGAATGGCGTGCTAAAAATGACAAATAGCCAGGCTGGCGAACAAACATTTAAGCATGCTGATTTAAAATAAATGGCGTCATTTCCCATCAGTATTAGTCGAAAGCCAATTAATTAACGTTATTAGTCGCGACTAAATAGCTTCGCCAAATAGTAGATCACTTGGAGGGAACTCAGCCCGGATTGTGCGATCTGATCAATCGCCAAACATCACAAATCACCAACCGGACTGAGCGATGCCGATCATAGCAGCAATCCCTGATGAAGAACGACAACTGATGTGCAAAGAAGCCCAACAAACACGCGATAAAAATTATGCCAGACGACTCATTGCCATACTGATGTTGCATCGGGGAATGACCGTCACCGACGTCGCCAGACTGCTTTGTGCTGCGCGTTCATCCGTCGGAAGATGGATAAACTGGTTTACTTTACAGGGTGTTGAAGGACTCAAGAGCCTCAAGGGCCGGTCGTGCGCCTTGCTGGCCGGTCG
>NZ_CM001857.1:4088373-4264067 GCF_000400505.1 Musicola paradisiaca NCPPB 2511
CGACGCACATACCGGCGAGCCAAAACCATTACGTTGGTGGTTGATAACTACATCATCCATAAAAGCCGCAAAGTGGAGCGCTGGCTGGAGGAGAACAGGAAGTTCCGGCTGCTGTTTCTGCCGACCTATTCGCCGTGGCTGAATCCGATAGAGCGACTGTGGCTATCGTTACACGAAACAATAACGCGAAACCATCAGTGCCGGTACCTGTGGCAGTTACTGAAACAGGTAACGCAATTTATGAATGCAGCTTCACCATTTCCCGGCAACCAACCTGGCCTGGCTAAAGTGGAGCGGTAATATGAGAAGCTATTTAGATCTTATGGTCTGCCAATCATGATAGCGTCTGGCACCGCGCCCGCCCCCTTTTTTGGGAGGGGACGGGCGCTCCGTGGCACTATGAAGATGGATTTTCCTTCGTGTCGTAAAACGACAGGATCATTTCTGCCAAATCATCTTCTACCGTATAAAAATAACAGGCCGGAACATGCAGTACAGCAGCCAGTCGGCACGCCAGCTCAAAATCTGGCGTGTGAATCCCACGCTCATATTGATTCATGCGAGCGCTGGCCATCGCTTCGTCTATCCCGGCAAGAATGCCTAAGCTCTCGATAAAAACCGGCTTTCATACCACTAAGTAACTCTTAGTAAATGCGGAAGAATTAGTACGTATGGTTACCTGACATCTTAATAAATAAGGAAGAAGGTATGACTACGTATAACGACTGGCATCAGGCGGATATCATCGCTGGCTTACGCAAGAAAGGTACCACGCTGGCCGCGCTATCCCGTTCTGCGGGACTTAGTTCTTCCACACTGGCGAATGTGCTGGTACGTCCCTGGCCGAAGGGGGAATGGCTGGTTGCCACCGCGCTGGACAAACATCCCGCTGAAATCTGGCCCAGCCGCTATTTTGATGAAACGGGTACATTGATTGACAGAAAACGTCGCATCAGGCAGGAAAGGGGTAAATAGCGTTCATGCTGGTAAAGCGGTTTTCTGTGCTGATGCCCCATCTTTCCCCCACTTTACCGCGTAATGCATTTCCCCCACTGGATAACGGCAGGAAAACAACAAATCATTGATATACAGTAAGTTAACTATTCTCCCCCACTTAGGGTATATAGGCATCCGGGAAGTGGGGGAAGTCGCCAGATACCATAACCTGATACCCGGCATCCCCCACATTTCCCCCGTTTATTCCCCCACGTTACCGCGTTTTGATAATGGCACGATGTTTTCACCATCCAGCGCGATCAGGTCATCCCTGACGAGTTTATCCAGCCAGCGGGTAAACTTTTTGGAGACATCAAACCCCATCGCCCGCATATCGTCGCGCACCAGTGCGCGGGTGCAGCCGTCACCACTTGCCGTACGCGAGCGGATCGCTTCCCACAGCGCCACATGGTTATCCGTCAGCCGGGTGATCCCACTGAGCGCCGGGTCAGCGCCGGTCGGGTCATCGCGGACTTCCCGGCCTTCATCCCGCAGAACCAGCGACGTGACCGGCTCGCCGTCATCGTCCACGTACAGATTCACCGCCGTCAGGTCGTAGGCCCGGCGAGGCGGCTCTTCGGCGTCCTTCATTTTGGTGCAGGTCAGGATCAGCGCCTGCCCGTCGGCCTCGCGGCGCACATTAAACTCCACGTCCAGCGCAGCCCGGAAGGCGCTGGAGCCGCGGGCGCCTTTGTCCTGATCTTTGCCGGAGTGATGAATAATCAGTACCGTGGCCTGCGTGGCCGCCTTGATGTAGTCACAACCCTGAATAAACGCCCCCATGTCTTTAGCGGCGTTTTCATCCGAACCGCCAAAGCAGCGGGCCAGTGTATCCAGAATGATCAGCCGTACCGCCATCCCGGTGGCGGCCTGCACGTCATGGGCGGCCTTGATCACCTGCTCCACGCTGTCGGGACTGGCCGGGAATACCGGGCAGTCAACGCGGTAGAGCGCATCAATCGGGCTACGGTCGTTCAGCGTTTCCTCCCACGCCCGAATCCGGCGTGGTACGCCGATCCCACCTTCACCCACCACATAAATCACTGCGCCCTGCGTGACCGGTCGGTTGGCCCACGGCTTTCCGGTGGCGATATGGCACGCCCAGGAAACAGCCAGAAAGGATTTATACGACCCGCTGGCACCGTAAGCACTGGCAACCGCACCGCTCGGCAGGTAGCCCTTGATCAGGTAATCCTGTCGGGTATCAAACCCTTCCGAGCCTTTACGCAGTGGCAGGGCGGAGGAAAATGCCGTTACAGGAGACAGCCCGGCGTCAGGCAATGGGGCCGGGCTGATAACGGCAGGCCGGGTAAGCTGACGCCGAAACGCGGCTTTGGTAGCTTCCATGCCGTGCCGCTGGCGAAAATCATCCCAGTCACAGGCGGTATCGGTCGGCGGCAGGGATACCCAGCCGTCAACGGCCTGCGCCGCTTTCTCCGCCATCAGTTTGCCGGTGTTGGCCGCGCCATCCGGGTGAATATCGTTATCCCCGGCCAGAATCAGGCAGCAATGGGGATAACGCGCCCTGAATGCCTGCGCGACGTTCAGCAGGTTATTAGCCGATACCGCCGCCACCACATGGCATGACGAGCATTGTTGCAGGGTGAGCGCTGTGGCATACCCTTCGGTGATAATCAGCTTCGACGGCTCCGGGCCGTGGTTGACCGGAATAAACGCCCCTTTCAACTGCGTGCCGGGGTACAACCGCTTTTCACCGCCGGGCGTGATCAGTTGCGCCCCTGCCAGTTCACCGGAGGTGCGGAACATTGGCAACAGTAGCGATCCTTCGCCAAACCGGACACGCCCGATGATCATCGCCTGTGCGGCCGTCAGCAGCATAGCCGGTGTCATCAGCTCTCTGGCTTTCAGATACGGGCTTTCCCCGGTGCTCGTGGCTGTCATCAGCGCCTTGATGCGCTCTGCCAGCGGGCGGGGATCAACCGCCTTTTCTCTGGCGGGCGGTGTTTCACTGGCTGATGACGCCAGTGCCGTCACCACTCTGGCCGCTTCCGCGATATCACACCGCCTGACGCGGGCGACCAGATCCAGACCATCACCGTGGCCGCAATGATTGCAGAACCAGGTGCCACGCCCCCGTTTGTCATCAAAGCGGAAGCGATCTTTTCCACCGCAGACAGGGCAAGGGCCATGCTGGCCCCCGGCAGGAAAGTAGATATCTAATGCCGCCAGAATCGACGGCCAGCGGTGGCGGGATTGTGCAACACTTTCCGAGACAAACTTACTCATTGTCCGGCCCCTCCGCATCCAGCGTGTCATTCAGCAGGTTAAGCCGCTCCCATAAGATGAACATCAGCAGCTCTTTGGCAACGGGGTTTTCCAACTCAATGATGGCGTAGGCCAGCACCCGGCAGTGATCGGCGATCTCTTCCAGTAACAGCGGTGTGGGGTTATACATAGCGCACCTCCGCAGGAGAGGTGAAAGATTGCAGGCAGGAATAGCTAAGGGTCGTAGCCATAAGGCAGCCTCCGTGGTAAGCAGAAAACAGCCACCACCTGAGACGCCAATCCCGTGGGTGGTAGCCCAGACGGGGTTGGCGTAACCGGCTACCACGGGCTCCGGCGCTCCTTTCGGAGCCCCCGCCTGAGCCACCATTGACAGGTGTGCGCAAGCACTGTCTATAAAAAAACACGCAACATGATGTACGTGTTTTTTAGACACCGTGGTAATCGTCGGAACGCCAATTCCGGCTACGGATTTTGCCGTAGCCCGCGCAGTATAGCCCAATTTGCCCGCCAGAAGAAAAGCTGAATGACTCATTTGCGCCCCTTCGCCCGCTGACGGATACGCTCGGCAATCCAGTCGTTGATTTCACTCTCCACCCAGGCGACAGAACGTGCGCCCAGCTTCACCGGCTGGGGGAACTCGCCACGATCGATCAGGTAATAGATCCAGGATTTTTTGAGGCTGGTTTTTTTCATCACATCGGGCAAACGCAACAGAGTGAGATTGGACATCATTACGCCTCCTCCTGACGGGTGTAGACACGTTCAACATAACGGCCACGGCCATCGCCATGACCCAAATCCATCGACACCAGCGCCCGTGCCTCCTGACGGCTAAACCCGTCGGCAAGGTAGAAACGCATGGCATCCTGCGCCCATGCATAGCGCAGACTGTGGGGGGAGTAATGGCCGGTCAGGCCGAGGCGGGTAGTACGAGCACGCCAGAAATTCATGGCGGTTTTCAAATCCGGTTTATTGATGAGTTTGCCGTTGCGGTTGTCGGCGATGACAAGTGCCTCACGCACAGCAGCAAGCACCGCTGCGCTGTCCAGCACGCGGGTTTCACGCGGTCGCCCGCCTTTGGTGCCAAACACGACGGTGAGCCGGTCAACCTGCCGGGTCAGTTGCTGCTCCCAGCGCTTTAGCGAGGCGCAACACTGCACCGCTTCCTGAGAACGCAACCCCAGCAACCGGGCAAGCTGGAGCGCACAGGCCAGACCGACATCTTCCCGACGGGCGGACTCCAGCACGGACTGATAGAGCGCATCCGAGATGGCATATTTAGTGCCTGCCCGGCTGGCACCACCCAGCCCCAGCGCCTGATTGCTCAGGCGGGGATCATCCACCAGTTTGCCCCGGCCTGCCAGACGCAGCACGCTGCGCAAGGCGGACATCTCGTTATGCAGCGTGCGCAAAGCCATGCCCTGAGAGCGGCGGGCCGCCACATAGCTTTCGATATGCCGGGCTTTAACGTGCTGTACGCTGCGCACCTGAATGTTGAGTGCCAGCAGATGACGGCACAAACGCTCAACAATACGGAGGCGATCATGAACCGTTTTATGGCTGCCACCCGCCTGTTTCGCCCATGTTTTCATTTCACGACTGAGTTTTGTCATGCTCTTATCTCGACTTCAGCCCTTCGGCGCATGGCTGCTATGCAGAGTCGGTGCTCTGCCTGAACGATACCTGTGCGCCGGAGGGCTTGGGTTTTGTTGAGGTATCGGGGGTTCGGTGATGCACACAGTGCAACCGCTGTTCACACAGTCATACCCCCAGGCAAATCGCCTGCCTCGGTATCGATCCAGAATGCTTTTAAACACAATGAGGCGCGAAAACGGTGGTGTCAGAATGTTGACACGCAGCGCAAACGGCCATGAGTAAAGTCGAGAAAGACGTCAGTGCGCGGCGTCACTTTCACCTGCTTGCGCGGTAAAAGTGACGCCGGGTGAAAGCGTAACAGGCGGATACAGCCTGATGCATTACGGCATCATGCGGTACAACCCGCACGTTCACACGTACAGACGGCAATCGTTGGGACGAGTAAAATCGAAGTTGCACGCTAACGTGAACCTACGAGGGTAAGCGCCAGTTAAGTCGCTTAGTATGTGAAATCACTACAACGATAAACGTTGCAGCTACAAGCCAGTGTCCTACGGTACGGGAAAACCGCGCTCTGGCTGGGTATAGTATAAGTGAAGCATTTTACGCCGCCCGGCAAGCCGGGTTATGGGTAAAACTTAGGGCCCAATGGGCTATGGTTTAGTTTAACTGACCTTCATCGTCACGCTCGTAACGGCGCTCAAACTACCTGACGACATCTGCTCCCAAAGGCTGGCAGATTTACCGCGCTTCTTCATCACGCTCTCTTCCTTGCAGGTGATGGAAGAGTAACAGTACCGGTGTGGTCGCCCGAAGGCGTCAGTCTCAGACCACGCTCCATTCCCTATGACTTTGGCGTTGTGACCACCCGAAGGCGTTTCTCACGGGTCACTCGTATCATCCTGATACTGGAAACATTGGTGGCTGTCATCGACAGCGGTGTTGCGTGGATAAAATTACGACAGTTTTGGTGGGATTTCAAGGGGGTGAAACCTGAACTTCTCAGCCATTGGTACAATTAAATACTCAATGTAGGGTAGATAATTACAGTTACCGGATCCAGACCTGACGAGGCTCCACTGGGGTGATAATCAGAAAAATACACATCCGTCCATCACCGGATTTATGCGAGACACCCTGCCTGAAAATCACCGAAAATCCCGCTATTTTTCCTGAGTTAAGCCATGCATCCACAGGGGACATGGTTTTGCTACCCTCTTTAACCCGTCCTGCCCTTGTACCGGTGCGGCCTGAGCCTGTTCATGCACTGTATTAAAACCGCCCTCTTAAGCAGGCAGGCGAGTCGGGGAAAGCACTGCGCGCCGAATGTGCAAATCAGACTTTAAAAAACTTGAGGATAAGATAAATTAGAAAAAAATTAACAAGGAGAGCGAAATGGCACTAATCGAAGGTATGAGAATTAAAAACTTTAGGACTTTGAGAGACGTAACATTAGGAAAAACATTAAGTAATAAAAAACAAAAACCTCTTTCGCCTTTAACCACGGTTATAGGTCGCAATGGGAGTGGTAAAAGCTCCTTGTTTGATGCTTTCGGTTTCTTGGCGGATTGCTTAACATACGGAGTTGAAGATGCTTGTCACCGTAATGGAAGAGGAGGGTTTACTAAACTCAAGTCTTTCGGCTCAGAAGGCGACATGGAATTTGAAGTTTATTACAGAGAATCAGCATCAGAGAGACCTATAACATACGAATTATGCATTGGTTTGGATGAGTTTATGCGACCAATCGTTAAGCGTGAAAGATTAAGACAAAGAAGAAGGAAACAATCTCATGGCTGGCCTTTTTCCTTTCTTGAACTAAGCAATGGTGCTGGTCGCGTTTGGTCTGGTGATGCCCTTGCATCTACTACAGATGTGGAAGATTCTTTAAAAGAAGAGAGCAATCAAACAATTAATGTGGAGTTAGATAACCCCCAACAATTGGGAATTGCCACGTTGGGCAATCTAAAAGAGCACCCGCGAATTATTAAATTCCGCCGTTTTATTGAAGGCTGGTATTTATCATATTTTACTCCTGATAGAGCAAGGGATCTCCCGCGTTCTGGGCCGCAAAAACATTTAAATAGAATTGGAGATAATCTTGGTAACTATGTCCAGTATATGGAAAGATCCCATCCAAAAGCATTTGCACAAGTACTGAGGGAAACCTCCAGTAAAATCCCTGGCATAAGCAAAATAGAAACAGAAGCATCTCCAGATGGGAGATTATTGGTTAAGTTTTGGAATGAAGGTTTCTCCGAACCATTTTATGCTCAACAAGTTTCAGATGGCACATTAAAGCTATTTGCTTACTTACTATTATTGCAAGACCCAGAGCCTGCACCATTCATTTGTATTGAAGAGCCTGAAAATGGTTTATATCATAAGCTACTGCAATCTCTTGCATATGAAATACGTAGCCATGCATCTGGTAAGAAAAATTCATCTCAGGTTTTCATAACCACACATCAGCCATATTTTGTAGATGCATTAGACCCTGAGGAAGTATGGGTTTTAGAAAAAAATGCAGATGGCTTTTCTGACTTAAAACGAGCTACAGAATATCCCGAAGTTGTAGCAATGTTCCAAGAGGGAATTCCTTTAGGAAGCCTTTGGTATAGTGACCATATTGATGAAAGGATTTAAATATGCACTTCAATATACTAGTTGAAGGTGAATCGGAAGTAAAATTCCTTAAAAAGTTAATGCCTTTTTTACATGGAAACCAAGGCGTTGCACACTCATGGAATATACATAAACATCAAGGGATTGGCTCTCTACCTGCTAATTTAAATGCGGCACCTAATAAGGCTAATAACTCACTACTTCACAATCTCCCCGCAAAGTTACGAGCATATGAAAAAATCGCAAATCCATTAAATCGTATTATTGTTTTAATTGATATTGATAATAATGTAAAATCTACATTTTTAGAAAAATTAAATAACTTAAAAAACACACAAGCTCCAAATACTGATGTTAGATTCGTTCTTGCTTGTGAAGAACTCGAAGCATGGTATATGGGTGATAGAAATGCTTTAGTGCAATACAACCCGAATATTAACATCGCTATTTTAGATACCTACGTTCAAGATAGTATATGCGGCACATGGGAGCTATTAATGCGGGCAGATGATCCTTCATTATTAAAGCCCAAAACACCTTATTGGAAATCTTTGAATAAAAAAATAGAGTGGTCGAAGAGAATCACGCCTCATATGAATTTTTCGAATAACACATCGCCTTCTTTTAACTTCCTATTAAGTAGCCTGATTTAGAAAATACGAGTAAGGCCGGTTCACACCGGTCTTATTTTCTTATCTAAATCTATTAGCATAATCATAGGGTGCTGTTGTTTCTTTTCTATTAGCATCCAAATAATCCGCCCACCACTGCACCATCAACCGACGTTCATCCAGATACTCAGAAGTGTGGGTGTAAGCCGCCCGGACATTGTTCCGCTCAGAATGACTTAACTGACGCTCTATCGCGTCGTCACTCCACAGGCCAGATTCCCCTAACGCGCCTCGCGCCATCGTTCTGAAACCGTGTCCGCAAACTTCGGTTTGCGTGTCATAACCCATCGCTCGTAGCGCGTTATTGACCGTGTTTTCGCTCATCACTTTTTCCGGGTCATGATCACCCGGGAAAAGGCATTTGTTGTCACCGCTAATTGCCTTTAACTGCTCCAGCAGCGCTACAGCCTGACGACTGAGCGGCACGATGTGTTCTTCCTTCATCTTCATGCCACGATAGGAGTAACGCACGCCTTTGATCGCTTCCCGCTGTGCTGGAACCCGCCAGTAAGCCTTATCAAAATCAAACTCTCGCCATTGGGCAAAACGAAGCTCGCTGGAACGTACAAACGTCAGCAACGTGAGTTCGACTGCAATACGTGTCATCTGGCGGCCACGATAAGCCGCAAGCCGTGACAGGAACTCATGGAGACGTTCCGGCGGCAAGGCGGGATAGTGCCGTGCTTTCGTCGTCGTTAATGCCCCGCTCATGTCACTGGCCGGGTTAGAGTCAATATAATCGTTCTGCACGGCATAGCGCATAATCGCCGTAACACGCTGTTGCAGGCGTTGTGCTACATCGTGCTTGCCGCTGGCATCCACCGCTTTTATCGGTGCTAACAGATGGCTGGTTTTGAGTTTACGGATATCTGCCGTGCCAATATGCGGAAAAATGTACAGTTCAAGATAACGCATCACCCGTGCACGGTGATAATCGCCCCAGCGCTTGTTGCTGGCGTGCCACTGCCGGGCGATAGTCTCAAAGGTATACGCCCCCGCAGTTTCAGCCTGTGCCTCTTTTTGTTCAGCCTTTGGGTCAATACCTTGCACCAGCAGCTTTTTAGCTTCATCACGTTTAGCACGAGCCTCAGCCAGGGTGACTGTCGGCCAAACACCAAAAGCCAGCCGGTCTTCTTTCTTGTCATCTGGACGCCGATACTTCATGCGCCAGTATTTTGAACCGCGTGGGGTAATCTCAAGGTATAAGCCGCCCCCATCCGCCATCTTGTAGGTTTTCTCTTTGGGCTTGGCAGTCTCGACCTGACGGGCATTGAGCTTCATTTTGGGGGCACATATCTTATCGAAGTGGAGATGCCCCCGATTATGCCCCCAACAACCTCTGGATTACAACGGATGCAAAAAGACCGCTGTGGAAAAAACGCACAATCCACACAGGTAGAAAAACCAAATTAAATCTTTATTTAACAATTATATATGTAAGTCAGCGGACGATGACGGACACAAAAAAAGCCACCCAAAGGTGGCTTGATTTTTGAATTTTGGTGCCGAAGGCCGGACTCGAACCGGCACGTATTTCTACGGTTGATTTTGAATCAACTGCGTCTACCGATTTCGCCACTTCGGCACGAAGTAGTCCTTGCGGAAAACGTGGTGGATTATACCGTTACATCGATACAGCGCAACCTTAATCCTTTCATTGGCATACCGAGTGCTGAAAAAATCATCTTTATCACTTCCATCGACGGCAAAAACAGGAAAATCCCATGAAGAAGTCGCCAACGACTGACGGCATTATCCACCAGCCGTCAGGCTTAACGGCGTTTCAGCAACAACATAATACTGATGAACAGGAACAACGCGCTGGGCAGCAGAGCGCCAAGTACCGGCGGTATGCGATATACCAGGCTGAGCGGCCCGAAGATCTGATCGAGCACATAGAACAGAAAACCAAAGCTGATGCCAATCACAATACGTACCCCCGCGGGCACGCTACGCAGTGGGCCAAAGATAAACGATAGCGCCATCAGCATCATGACCGCCACCGACAGTGGCGCAAACAGCTTGCTCCACATGTTCAGCTGATAACGGCTGGCCTCCTGATCACTCTGTTTCAGGTAATTAATATAGTCATACAGGCCACGGATGGAGAGCGCATCTGGATCAAGCGCCACCACACCCAATTTGTCTGGCGTCAACCCGGTTTTCCATTCGCCGCTGATTGTCTGGCTTCCGCTGATTTGCTTGTTGCTGCGCAGATCGGATTCTTCCACCTGGGACAACTGCCAAACGCCGTTTTCATACACCGCAGACGCCGCATAACGCACCGACAGCAGCTTGCTCTGATTGTCAAAGTGATAAATGTTCACACCGACGAGTTCATTCTCACCCTGCACTCGTTGGATATAGACAAAGTCGTTACCGTCTTTCGCCCATAACCCACTCTGGGTGGACAGCATGGAGCCGCCGTACATCATCTGGGAACGATAGTTACGCGCCATTTGTTCCCCCGGCGGCGCCAGCCACTCCCCAATCGCCATCGTCAGCAGCACCAGCGGAATGGCGGTTTTCATTACCGAACCGGCGATTTGCAGGCGGGTAAAACCGGAGGCCTGCATCACCACCAGTTCGCTGCGCGTCGCCAGGTTGCCCAGCCCAAGCAAGGCACCCAGCAATGCGGCCATCGGGAAGAAAATCTCAATATCTTTGGGTACGCTGAGCAGCGTATAAAGACCCGCGCCCAGAACCGAATAACTGCCCTGGCCGACTTTACGCAGTTGATCGACGAATTTAATGATGCCGGAGAGCGATACCAGCATGAACAGCGTCATCATGATGGTATTGAAAATAGTTTTACCGATATAGCGATCCAACACACGAAACATCAGACGGCTCCTCTCACTCGCAGACGAGCTCGCACTTTCCGCATCGGTACGCCATCCCATAGATTCAGCGCGACCGCAATCCCGAAATAGACCAGATTCGTCAACCACATCCACATCAGAGGATCCAACTTTCCTTTACTTGCATTAGAACGCAGCGAACTTTGCAGCAGGAAAAACACCAGATAGAGCAACATCGCGGGAAGCATGCTCAATACGCGCCCCTGACGTGGGTTGATCACGCTAAGCGGCACCACCATCACCGCCATAATCAGCACAGACAAAACCAACGTCAGGCGCCAGTGGAACTCGGCTCTGGCAGCGATATCGGGCGAGCTCCATAGCGTTTTCATATCCATCTGTTCGACATTCGTCGGATCAATCGCCACGTCCTGGTGCCCCATTACCGCCTGATAGTTCACAAAATCGGTAATGCGGAAATCCCGCAACATCGCAGTGCCCTCATACCGCACCCCCTT
The DNA here is from genome assembly GCF_000400505.1 of Musicola paradisiaca NCPPB 2511. Classification (NCBI taxonomy): domain Bacteria; kingdom Pseudomonadati; phylum Pseudomonadota; class Gammaproteobacteria; order Enterobacterales; family Pectobacteriaceae; genus Musicola; species Musicola paradisiaca. The sequence goes on from NZ_CM001857.1 coordinate 4,099,828, forward strand.
GTTCAAGGTGACAATCTGGGCACCGTCATTACGCGCCACGATATGTCCGCGATCAGCGACAACCACGGACGGGCGCGTATTCTCGCGTGGATGCAATTGCGCCATGAAGATACGCTCGAAATCCTGTCCGCTCACATTGCCGACAAACAATACCGAATTGCCATCCTGCGTTTGCTGAAACTGCCCTTCCACCATGGATGCCACGCCGGGGTTGGCCCGCGCTTCCGCCAAAACCTCGTCCTGATGCCGGGAAGACCAGGGGCTCAGCCACAGTACATTCACCATAGCCAACAGCACCGTCAATACCGCCAACAACAGGGATGCCTTAAGTAATACGCTCTTGCCGAGTCCGCAAGCGTGCATGACGGTGATTTCACTTTCCGCATACAGTTTTCCGTAGGTCATCAGCAACCCCAGAAACAAGCTCAGCGGCAGGATGAGCTGCGCCATTTGAGGCACGCCCAGCCCCAATAGCGATAGCACCAGATTCGTAGGTATCTCGCCGTCGACCGCGGCGCCCAGAATTCTCACCAGTTTCTGACAGAAAAAAATCAGCAGTAGGATGAACAGGATAGCCACTTGGCTTTTGAAGGTTTCCCGAACCAGATATCGAATGATGATCACGCTCAATTACGCCTGTGAAAACTTGTCTTTTTGCAGGAAAGTCGATAGTTTTTTCGCTAACTCGCCATTTATACTCATTTGTGGCAACCTTCGTAGCTAAAGCATTATTACAACATCCCTGTTTCGGGATGTTTATCAGAACCTGCTGAGTATCATCAGCAACAAATTCGCTACGTCGTTTAGCTTAACACAGGTTATGTTAACGCAACGGCGGGAAAGTATTACGGAGTGTCACATTCTAACCGTAGATCCCGCCGTTGTCTTTAGAGATTCAGGAGAGTACATGGAGTTCAGCGTAAAAAGCGGTAGCCCGGAGAAACAGCGGAGCGCCTGCATTGTGGTCGGCGTATTTGAACCCCGTCGACTGTCCCCGATCGCGGAGCAACTCGATAAAATCAGCGATGGCTATATCAGCGCACTGCTGCGCCGCGGCGAACTGGAAGGCAAAGTTGGGCAATCACTGCTCCTGCATCATGTACCGAACATTCTTTCCGAACGTATCCTGCTGATTGGTTGCGGAAAAGAGCGCGAACTGGACGAACGCCAATACAAACAGGTGATCCAGAAAACCATCAATGCGCTTAACGATACCGGCTCCATGGAAGCCGTCTGTTTCCTGACCGAACTGCACGTCAAAGGCCGCAATACCTACTGGAAAGTACGGCAGGCCGTCGAAACCGCCAAAGAAACGCTCTATACCTTTGATCAGTTGAAAACCAACCGTGTCGAACCACGCCGCCCATTACGCAAGATGGTGTTCAACGTACCGACCCGCCGCGAACTGACCTCCGGCGAACGGGCTATTCAGCATGGCCTGGCGATCGCTTCCGGCATCAAAGCCGCCAAGGATCTAGGGAACATGCCGCCGAATATTTGCAACGCGGCGTATCTGGCCTCACAGGCACGCCAGTTGGCAGACAACTATGACCAGATCACCACCCGCGTGATCGGCGAACAGCAGATGAAAGAACTGGGTATGAACGCCTATCTGGCCGTCGGACAGGGGTCTCAGAACGAATCGCTGATGTCAGTGATTGAATACAAGGGCGAGCCCAGTAACGACGTCAAACCGATCGTTCTGGTGGGCAAAGGCCTGACGTTCGATGCAGGCGGTATCTCCATCAAGCCCGCCGACAGCATGGATGAAATGAAATACGACATGTGCGGCGCCGCGTCCGTCTACGGCGTGATGCGCATGGCGGCCGAGCTGGCGTTGCCGCTCAATATTATCGGCATATTGGCTGGCTGCGAAAATATGGTCGATGGCCGCGCCTATCGTCCCGGCGATATCCTGACCACCATGTCCGGCCAAACCGTTGAAGTGCTGAACACCGACGCCGAAGGCCGTCTGGTGCTGTGCGATGCGCTGACTTACGTCGAACGTTTCGATCCGGAAGTGGTGATCGACGTCGCTACGCTAACCGGCGCCTGCGTGATCGCGCTGGGTCATCATCTCACCGGGCTGATGTCGAACCACAATCCGCTGGCGCACGAACTGCTGGGCGCCGCCGAGCAGTCCGGCGATCGCGCCTGGCGCCTGCCGTTAGGCGATGAATATCAGGAACAGTTGGAATCCAACTTCGCGGATATGGCCAACATCGGCGGTCGTCCTGGCGGTGCCATCACCGCCGCCTGCTTCCTGTCTCGTTTCACCCGCAAGTACAATTGGGCGCACCTGGATATCGCGGGCACTGCTTGGCGTTCCGGCAAAGCCAAAGGCGCCACTGGGCGCCCGGTGGCGTTACTGTCCCAGTTTCTGCTCAACCGCGCCGGCCTGAACGATACGGAATAATGTCCGCCCGTCGCCGAACGCTGTTAACATAGCGTCGACACGCCATCCCCGCCCGGGCGGGGATGAACCCCGTCAGCCACGTTCTATGGATATCGGCCTTAACGTTATGAAAAACGCCATCTTTTATCTGCTCGACCATGACACCCCCAGCGGAGAGCTAAACGCCTGCGAGGCGCTGTCCTGCGATTTGGCTGCGGCCGCCTGGCGGGCAGGAAAGCGCGTTCTTATCGCCTGCGAAGACGAACAACAGGCTCTGCGACTGGACGAAGCACTGTGGCAGCGAGAGCCCCACACCTTTGTCCCCCACAATCTGGCGGGTGAAGGCCCTCGCCAGGGTGCTCCGGTGGAACTGGCCTGGCCGCACAAACGCGGCAACGGGCCGCGCGACCTGTTGATAAGCCTAATGCCCCAGTTCGCAGATTTTGCCACCGCTTTCCATGAAGTGATAGACTTCGTCCCTTACGAAGAATCCCTGAAACAGTTGGCGCGCGAACGCTATAAAGCCTACCGCAGCGTCGGCTTCCAATTGACCACGGCGACGCCGCCAACTCACTGAATTTTGAGCATAATGGAAAAGACATATAACCCACACGATATTGAGCAGCCGCTCTACGAACACTGGGAAAAACAGGGCTATTTCAAGCCCAACGGCGATACCAGCAAAGACAGTTTCAGCATTATGATCCCGCCGCCCAACGTCACCGGCAGCTTGCATATGGGTCATGCCTTTCAGCAAACCATTATGGATACCCTGATTCGCTACCAGCGTATGCAGGGCAAAAACACCCTGTGGCAGGCAGGAACCGACCACGCCGGCATCGCCACCCAGATGGTGGTGGAGCGCAAAATCGCCGCCGAAGAGGGCAAAAATCGCCACGATTACGGCCGTGACGCCTTTATCGAAAAAATCTGGCAGTGGAAGGCAGAATCCGGCGGCACCATTACCCGGCAGATGCGCCGTCTGGGCAACTCCGTGGACTGGGAACGCGAGCGATTCACCATGGATGAGGGGCTTTCCAATGCGGTGAAAGAAGTGTTCGTTCGCCTGTATAAAGAAGACCTGATTTATCGCGGTAAACGCCTGGTGAACTGGGATCCGAAACTGCGCACCGCCATCTCCGATTTGGAAGTGGAAAACCGCGACGTCAAAGGTTCTATGTGGCACCTGCGCTATCCGCTGGCTGATGGCGTAAAAACCGCCGACGGTAAAGATTATCTGGTCGTCGCCACCACCCGTCCGGAAACCGTGCTGGGCGATACCGGCGTCGCGGTCAACCCGGAAGATCCGCGTTATCAGGATCTGATCGGCAAATACCTGATCCTGCCGCTGGTCGGCCGCCGCATCCCGATCGTCGGCGACGAACATGCCGATATGGAAAAAGGCACCGGTTGCGTGAAAATCACCCCGGCGCACGATTTCAACGACTATGAAGTCGGTAAACGTCATCAGTTACCGATGATCAATGTGTTGACCTTCGACGGTGATATCCGTCAGGAAGCGGAAATATTCAGCACCAACGGTGAAGCCAGCACCGCCTATAGCAGCGAAATACCGGACGCCTTCCGCGGGCTGGAGCGTTTTGCCGCCCGTAAAGCGGTCGTAGCCGCCTTTGACGAACTGGGCCTGCTTGACGAAATCAAACCACACGACCTGACAGTGCCCTACGGCGACCGCGGCGGCGTCGTCATTGAACCGATGCTGACCGATCAGTGGTACGTGCGCGCCGCCGTGCTGGCCAAGCCAGCGGTGGAAGCCGTGGAAGACGGGCGTATCCAGTTCGTGCCGAAACAGTACGAAAACATGTATTTCAGCTGGATGCGCGACATTCAGGACTGGTGCATCTCCCGCCAACTGTGGTGGGGCCACCGCATCCCAGCCTGGTATGACGATAACGGCAACGTCTACGTCGGCCGCGACGAAGCGGAGGTTCGCCGCGACAATAATCTGGAAGCGGGTATCGCGTTGCGTCAGGACGACGACGTGCTGGACACCTGGTTCTCTTCCGCCTTGTGGACGTTCTCCACACTCGGCTGGCCGGAACAGACGCCGGAGCTGAAAGCGTTCCATCCCAGCAGCGTGATGGTGAGTGGTTTCGACATCATTTTCTTCTGGATCGCCCGCATGATCATGATGACCATGCATTTCATCAAAGATGAAGACGGCAAACCGCAGGTACCGTTCCATACCGTGTACATGACCGGCCTGATCCGTGACGAAGAAGGCCAGAAAATGTCCAAATCCAAGGGCAACGTGATTGACCCGCTGGATATGGTAGACGGCATTTCACTGGAAGCGCTGCTGGAAAAACGCACCGGTAACATGATGCAGCCGCAGTTGGCGGAGAAAATCCGCAAACGCACGGAGAAACAGTTCCCGAACGGCATCGAACCCCATGGTACTGATGCGCTGCGCTTTACGCTGGCGGCGCTGGCCTCCACCGGTCGCGATATCAACTGGGACATGAAACGCCTGGAAGGCTACCGTAACTTCTGCAACAAGCTGTGGAACGCCAGCCGCTTCGTGCTGATGAACACCGAAGGGCAAGACTGCGGCTTCAACAGCGGTGAAAACGTGCTGTCGTTAGCGGATCGGTGGATTCTGGCGGAATTTAACCGCACGGTGAAAGCTTACCGTGAGGCGCTGGACGGTTATCGTTTCGATCTGGCCGCCAATGTGCTGTACGAATTCACCTGGAACCAGTTCTGCGACTGGTATCTGGAGCTGACCAAACCGGTGATGAACGGCGGCAGCGAAGCAGAACTGCGCGGTACCCGCCACACGCTGGTGACGGTGCTGGAAGCGTTGCTGCGCCTGGCGCATCCGATTATCCCATTCATTACCGAAACCATCTGGCAGCGCGTCAAAGTGCTGAAAGGCGTGAATGCCGACACCATCATGTTGCAGCCGTTCCCGGCGTTTGACGTCGCGTTGGAAGATGAGCAGGCGTTCAACGATCTGGAGTGGATCAAGCAGGCGATCGTTGCCGTGCGTAATATCCGCGCCGAAATGAACATCGCCCCCAGCAAGCCGCTGGTATTGCTGCTGCGCGATGCGTCCGCCAATGCCGCCCGCCGGGTGCAGGACAACCTCGGCTTTATTCAGACGCTGGCGCGGCTGGAAAGCATCACATTGCTGCCTGCCGGCGACAAAGGCCCGGTTTCCGTTACTAAACTCATCGAGGGTACCGAGCTGTTAATCCCGATGGCTGGTTTGATCGATAAAGCCGCCGAGTTGGACAGGCTGGCGAAAGAAGTGGCGAAGCTCGAAGTGGAAATCGGCCGTATCGACAGCAAGCTGTCCAACGAAGGATTCGTGGCGCGCGCACCGGAAGCCGTCGTTGCCAAAGAGCGTGAAAAACGTGACGGTTATGCGGTTGCCAAAGCCAAGTTGTTGGAACAACAGGCCGTCATTGCCGCGCTGTAATGATATCGCCCGCATAAAAAAGCCCCGGGGAACCGGGGCTTTTTACGTTATCGTCGCCGCTACAGGGGACATCCCACCGGCGCCTTATGCCGACGCCGGGAATAATGCTACCCGTCAGCGTCCATCGACCAGCGCAAAGCGCGGATCGGAGGATGGCTGCCTTTGAGCATCATGGGGTGCATTATCGAGCCGGAAACTGGCCACGGATTGCTGCAGGCTACCCAACTGTTCTTTCAGCGAACCGGCTGCGGTCGCAACCTCTGCTACCAACGAGGCGTTCTGCTGCGTCACGCCGTCCATCTGGTTGATGGCGATATTAATCTGTGAAATACCCCGGCTCTGCTCGCCGGAAGCCAGCATGATTTCATCCATCACCGTAACCACCTTGCTGACATCCAACAGCACTTCATTCATGGTTTTACCGGCCACCTCCACCAATCCGGCGCCTTTCTCGATGCGCCCCAGTGAATTATCAATCATGGTGCCAATCTCACGCGCGGCCGTTGCGCTACGCTGCGCCAGCATCCGTACTTCGGACGCCACCACCGCAAAGCCTTTGCCCTGCTCGCCGGCTCGCGCCGCTTCGACGGCGGCGTTCAACGCCAGCAGGTTGGTCTGGAACGCAATGCTGTCAATCACGCCGACAATATCGGAGATCTTCGACGAACTTTCCCGGATGGATTGCATGGTATCCACCACTTCCGTCACCACCTCGCCGCCGCGTGATGCGGTATCGGACGCTTTCTTCGCCAGATCGTTCGCTTTGCGGGTATTGCTCTCGTTGTTTTTCACCATCGCCATAATCTGTTCCATACTGGCGGCGGTTTCATCCAGCGAAGCGGCCTGTTGTTCGGTTCGGCTGGACAAATCGATGTTACCGGAAGCGATTTCTTCCACGCCGACGCTGATAGAATCGGTACCGCTGCGCACCACTCGTACCATGTTTTCCAACCCGTCGCGCATACGCTGCACCGCGGCAAACAGATGGGCGATCTCGTTTTTACCGTTGATATCGATCTGGGCCCGCAGATCGCCCTCCGCGATGCGGTCGAAAACCGTAATCGCCTGATTCAGCGGTTTCACCACCAGGTTGGTCAGGATATTCCACGCCAAGACAGCCAGCAGCAATGTCACCACCACTACTACGCCCAACACGATACGCACGCGCGACACTCGCTGGTTGGAATCGTCATAGGCGTCATCAATACTCTGGCGTTTAAATGCCACCAGATTTTTAGCCGCCTTATCAAAGCTGGCATACAGCACGGTGGATTTCCCTGCCCGCTGCCGGTATTCGTCAAGATTTCCCGCGTCCAATGCACGGAAGGCCGGATTAATAAAATCATTCATCAGCGCGTCACGCCGGGCGGACATTTCCGCAGAGATGGCTTTTTCCTGCTCGGACTGCGGATAAGTCAGGTACTCCTGCCACTTTTTCCCGGAATCCTCCACTTTGGTACGGGCTCTGGTCAGCGCGACTTTAGCCGCTTCCATATCGCCTTTTCCGACCAACGATTCATACAAACGCAAATCCAGACGGCCGCGCAGCAGCCACTCGGAACTTTCATTCAACGCCACCAGCCCCGGCAGCACTTCTTTATCGACTTTGGAAAACGACTGATTACCCGACTGCACAGCGACCAGCCCGATAACACCGACAAACAGCAACAGCGCCGCCAGTAAAAAAATCATGATGGTTAATGTGGTGCGAATCTTGATTTTGCGAAACATAATTTGTCCCTGCTGTTTATGCTGTATCCCAACGGCGAATACAAACCTGATATATGGAATAGACGACGAACAGCGCGGCAATAACAACGTCATTGCCGCACAGGAAAACGCTATATCCGCTGCAATTCGGTCGGTAAATGGCACGGCTATCTGCAACCTGAATTGAACGGATATAAACCGAAATAAAAACGAAAACGAAAAGGAAATATCACAGAAGAAATAAGGCTGACGGTAATTGCCTTTTTTGCCAGCCATTAACAGGTAGGCGGACTTCGTTGCCATCCGGAGTCATTGCCCCAAAAAACGAAATACCGCCGAACACTGATTATTTATGATGTTTCTGGGTTTTCTCCATAAACTCACCCAGTCTGGCTTTATAGAACTTCGCTGACATCATGGTACCGTGCCCGCTAGTTTCCTTACTTGCAGGAATAAGGAACAGCTCGGCATGTTTTATTTTTTTGAGCTCATTATCCAGAATGCCTGTTTCAATTGGATTACGTTCATCATCGGCGGAATTAATCACCAACATGGGGGCCTGAATACGGTTCAATTCCGGCGCCGCATTATAATCCGCCGATGAACTCCAGATATAAATAAAGTCGTTGGCGTCCGCCGTCACAGGCGCAGCCAGCCGCTCCTCTACCCGTTTGTCCGCCAGGGCGCGCGTCGGCGCTTTGCTCTGGTAAGCCAGCGTACCGCCGGTAGTGGCGATGCTGAACATAATATTGGCAGTCTGCAGCGCCGGCGGTTGCGCGGTGTAATCACCGTTGTTCCAGGCTGGATCGCGTTTGATGGATTCAATCAGCATCCGGCGCAGCATCCAGTTTCGACCGGACAACTCTGTCGGCAGAGAGGCCATCGGCACCAACGCATCCATCATCTGAGGATATTTTTCGCCCCATAGCCAGGTTTGCATTCCGCCCATGGAATATCCCATAACCAGACGCAAATGCGTAATTCCCAGACCTTCGGTCAACAAACGATATTGCGCCAACACCATGTCCGCATAATTGTACTGCGGAAACGTCATACGTAATCCATCTGACGGCTTAGCGGTTTTACCCGAACCAATGCTTTCAGGAATAACGATGAAATATTTATTAATGTCCAGCGGCTGCCCCGGCCCAAATAATTCACCGGCGAACCCGTTGTCCAACAAGGCTTTTACCGGTTGATTGGTGCCATGCAGCAATAATACTGCCGGCTTTTTGCTATCGCCGAGCGTGTAATAATGCATACGAAAGGCTTTCAGCGTTTCGCCGGTATGAAAAGTAAATTCAGGTGCAATCCAGTCACCTTCCTGAGGAATAAGACCTTCGGCATGTGCACTGACGGAAAAAGAAGAAAAAACAAGCAGGAACATCAACCCCGCCATCCATGATGCTATACGGTTTACCATAAACAGCACTTTATTCGTCACTGAAGAAATGGGAACGTTGATATTAATGTTTTCACTAAAATATCCCAATAACGATAGCGAACTAACCATGGAAAAAAATATTATCTTCCAGTGATTTTACTTAGATTAAAATATTATCTGATTAATAATCATCATTATAAAATAATCCTTGCTATCGGTCGCGACATCTTCAATATCAAACGCTCATACCGACGACACTCACACAGCGAGTTCTGTTCACCCACTGAATTCTACAACATTAAATGCATGAATTGATTGAATTTTGTTGCCAGATAATCTGAGAATGCCTCGCCATTAACAAACCCTCTACTACGATACAGCGCCAATGCAGGCTCAAACGCATCGCCTCTGCCGGTTTCCAGGCTCAGGCGACGCAGCCCGCTCTGACGAGCCTGCATGATAACGTAATCCAACAAATATGCCGCCACGCCCTTCCGTAAATGCCGGGGATGGGTGCGCATCGACTTGATTTCGGCGCTCCCGGCATCCAGCACTTTCAACGCGCCGATCCCTACCACGTCGTCCCCCTGCCAAACGCTCCAGAATGTCACGTTCGGCGCCTGTAATCCGGACACGTCCAGAGCAAAAACATGCTCCGGCGGCGAGCTTTCATGCATACCCGCCAGATGCAGCGCCACCAACGCCCGGGTCTCATCGCCGGACAAATCATCTTTGCGAATCACCAGCGGCGCTGCCGCCATACTGACAGAATGAGTCATATTCCGCTCCTATCACGGCCGGTCAGGGTTTACAAATGGCGATCAGGTAACGGACATCACCCGCGCCAGGGTTATGAAAAGCAGACGTACCATGCAGCCGGTAACGCAGGCTGTCGCCAGGCGACAGGGCGTACACCTGCTCTTCCAGCGCGACCTCCAGACGCCCGTCCAAAACATAAAGATGGTGCTCAAGGCCATAAATCGGCGGTGCGTTGTATTCAATCCGGGCGCTGGCTGGCAACTGGCCGAGAATCATCTCCGCATTGAATCCATTTACCGGCGGAGAAACACTGCGCCGGACAAAACCCGTTTCAGGATCCACCCAAACCGTCTGCTGCCCCGGTTCCAGCTTTTGCGGCGACGGTGTTTCCACTTCGGCCAGCAGACGGGACATCGTGCAGCCATACACAACACACAGCCGGCCCAGCAACGCCGCCGTCGGGCTGGTTTCCCCCCGTTCCATACGCGACAACGTAGCACGGCTGATATCGCTGTTCAGCGCCAGTTCATCCAACGACCAACCGCGTTCACGACGCAACGCGGACAACCGTTCAGACAGCCGTAAATCGATATCCGACAATCGATTTTCCATCGTTAGATGCGCCTTTATTTCTTTAATAAGAGAAAAAATCTCATAAAAGAGAAATCGGTGCAATACACCGTCAGAAATATTGTCATGCGGCCCGATCGCCAGTTGATGACAACCATTTCGGGGTGATCCCGATAACAGACGTTTGGCTCGACACATTCACCACGTATAATCGCCGGGCGATATAGCATGCTGTCCATTACACGTCAGCATGATTCCTCCGTCTTCAGACCAGAGTGAGCATCCATGACGATCCCAGCTTCCGTCCCATTGCTGACACGCCCGATTACCGCCGCCGACAATGGCGCGATAGCTAGCGTAATCCGGCGTGTTTCCGCCGAATTCGGTCTAACCGCCGATAAGGGATACACTGTCTCCGACCCCGACCTGGATAGACTGTTCGAGGTGTACAGCCGTCCCTACTGCGTCTACTGGGTTGTCGAATATCGTGGCGAAGTGGTTGGCGGAGGCGGTTTAGCACCGCTGGCAGGCGGAGATACCGACATATGTGAATTGCAAAAGATGTATTTCCTGCCCATCGCCCGTGGACAGGGCATCGCCCGGCAACTGGCCGAACGCGCGCTGGAGTTCGGCCGTCAGCAAGGGTTTCAACGCTGCTATCTGGAAACGACCGGGCACCTGACCAGCGCCATCCGTCTTTATGAGAAACTGGGTTTCCAGCACATCAACCATGCCATGGGTTGTACCGGTCATGTGGATTGTGAAGTCAGAATGCTGAAAACGCTTTAAGCCGGAAACAAAATACCCGCCGGGCGGCGGGTATCAGAACAACCCCAGGAATCAATGACGCTTGCCGTCATCGTCCTCATCGTAGAAATCTTCGTCTTCCTCGTCGAAATCGTCATCGTCGCCGTTCGGATCTTCGAAGTAGGTGCCCCAGCCGTCATAGTTGACCTGATGACGCTCCGCCAGTTCCAGCAACTGCTCCACTTGCTGATCGATAAGTTCGGCATTCAACGACACCTCGCAAATCGCATCGCAACACATCAGCGTGATACCTTCTTCCGTATCCAGCTCTTCGGCGTCCGTAACTTCGTAGCCCAGCTTGAAGGCATCCACCGCCACCTTTTCCAGATCCTCGAACTTCTCGGCGGAAAAATGGTGTTCGATGGTATAGAGCGCGTCAGGATCGCTGCCATCCTCCAGCAACTCTTCGATAATCAGGCGTGTCTCTTCACGTTGTTCTTCCAGCAATTCACGGTTTGCCATGTCCCAGTCCTCATAAAAACGGCAAAGATGGCTTCATTTTCCCACAGCCCTGCGTTCGTCTCCACCAGAAAGTTTTAACCCGACACTTGAAATTGAATATTTACACATATAAAGTGAATTTTAATTCAACCACGCGCGTTGAGCCACATGGAGACAAAAAGATGAACCCGTTTTATAAGCGTCACTTTTTAAGACTGATGGATTTTACCCCTGCGGAAATAGAAACGCTGTTGTCACTCGCCGCCACCCTCAAAATCAATAAGAAAAACGGTACTGAAACCCGCCATCTGCAAGGCAAAAACATCGCACTCATCTTCGAAAAAGATTCGACTCGCACTCGTTGCTCTTTCGAAGTTGCTGCATACGATCAGGGCGCACAAGTGACCTATCTCGGGCCCAGCGGCAGCCAGATCGGTCATAAAGAATCCATGAAAGACACAGCGCGTGTGCTGGGCCGCATGTATGACGGCATCCAATACCGCGGTTACGGCCAGGTACTGGTGGAAACGCTGGCGGAATTTTCCGGCGTTCCGGTCTGGAACGGCCTGACCAACGAATTTCACCCGACGCAGCTACTGGCCGATCTGATGACCATGCAGGAACATCTGCCGGAGAAACCGCTATCGGCCATGAAACTGGCCTACGTCGGGGATACCCGCAATAACATGGGCAACTCTATGCTGGAAGCGGCCGCGCTGACCGGCCTCGATCTGCGGTTGATCGCCCCGCAGGCCTGCTGGCCCGATGCGGCGCTGGTGGCGGAGTGCCAGACAGCCGCCGCCAAAACCGGCGGTTCGATTACGCTGACCGAAGAGGTAGCCGCTGGCGTGAAGGACGTGGATTTCATTTACACCGACGTATGGGTGTCGATGGGCGAAGCGAAAGACGCCTGGGCGGAGCGCATCAATCTGCTGCGTCCGTATCAGGTCAATATGGACATGATCGCCGCCACCGGGAATCCGCAGGTGAAATTCCTGCACTGTTTGCCGGCATTCCACGACGATCAAACCACTCTCGGCAAGCAAATGGCCGAGCAGTACGACCTGCACAATGGCATGGAAGTCACCAATGACGTGTTCGAGTCGGCGCATAGCATCGTGTTCGACCAGGCGGAAAACCGGATGCATACCATCAAAGCGGTCATGGTGGCGACGCTCGCCCCGAATGCCGAACTGCCGTAACGGCGTCGCCATTCCCGCCACGGCAGAGATCCAGAACCCCGCCGAGTCAGGCGAGAGGCCGCGCGTTCAGCCAACGAGACCGAACGCGCCGTCCGGCAAAACATCGCCGGACGAGCCCTACAGCATTTCACCGTTGGACGCGATCGCCTTCTGATACCAGTAAAAAGATTTCTTCGGTGTACGTTTCAACGTACCGGTGCCGTCGTCGTGTTTGTCCACATGGATAAAGCCGTAGCGCTTCGCCATTTCTCCCGTCGTGAACGACACCAGATCGATACAACCCCATGGCGTATACCCCATGAGTTCGACACCATCCTCCCAGACCGCAGCCTTCATGGCCTCGATATGAGAACGCAGATAGTCGATGCGGTAGTCATCCTGACAAACCCCCGTTTCGTCGGGTTTATCCAGCGCACCCAGCCCATTTTCCACAATGAACAGCGGCACGTCGTACCGCTCATACAGCGTCACCAACGCATAGCGCAGGCCGACAGGGTCAATCTGCCACCCCCAGTCGCTGGCTGTCAGGTGCGGGTTCGGGATTGAATGCTCCGAACTGCCGTCCATGCTGGCGGCAATGGCGTTCTGCACATCATGTTTGACCACGCTGGACATGTAATAGCTAAAACCGATGTAGTCCGCTTTCCCCTCGCGCAGGATCTGCTCGTCCTCCGGCTCCATACGGATGTTATATCCTTTGAGCGCCCACTCCCGCCGGGCATAACCGGGATAGCGGCCACGCACATGAACGTCGGAAAAGTAGAAGCGATCGTGCATCGATCTGGCGGCCAGCATCACGTCTTCCGGGTGACACGAATAGGGATAAAAGGGCACAAAAGAGCACATGCAGCCCACTTTGATGGCGGGGTTGATATCATGCGCCCGTTTCACTACCCGTGCGCTGGCGACAAACTGATGATGCACCGCCTGGTACATCGCCTCCTCCGGTTTCTCCTTCTGTGGGAAACGCACCCCGGAACACATCCAGCCGAAGATCTCCGCCGCGACGTTTTTCTGATTGTTGATCTCGTTGAAGGTCATCCAGTATTTCACTTTGTGCTTATAGCGCTCGATCACCGTAGTGGCGAAATGAACAAAACACTCCAGCGTTTTACGGCTCATCCAGCCGTCATACTGTTGAACCAGATGCAGCGGCATCTCGAAATGGCTGAGGGTCATGACCGGTTCGATCCCGTGTTTCAACAATTCGTCGATCAGGTCATCGTAGTACCGCAGGCCGGCCTCACAGGGCTCCAGCTCATCACCTCGCGGAAAAATACGGGTCCAGGCGATGCTGGTGCGAAAACACGTAAACCCCATTTCCGCAAACAGCGCGATGTCATCCTTGTAGCGATGGTAAAAATCGATCGCCTCGTGATTCGGGTAGCTCTCGCCGGGCAATACGCCCTCGGTGATGCGTCGCAATGTGCCGTGCGCCCCCGCCGTCAGTACATCGACAACGCTGACGCCCTTCCCCCCTTCCTGCCATCCGCCTTCCAGTTGATGGGCCGCAACGGCGCCGCCCCATAAGAAGCCATCAGGTAATTTACTCACAGTTTCCACCTCTTGTTTGCAAAAGCCGCCGAAAACCGGCGGCAACAGTGACGCACATTGGCCTCATCATCGTCTCAAACCGACGCGGCCCGCTCGCTGCCTTCGGCCGCCGTAGCCCTGGCTGCGCCTTCATCGACCGGATCGTCGAAACCGACCACCATCACCAGCGTGATGGTCAACACGATGGCGACCCCGCTGCCGATGAGCTCGCCGATAAACGACGTCGACGACGTCGGGCTGATGGCGTTGATCACCGTCAGAATGCCGGGCAACCCGGCGTAGACGTAATACAGCGAACCAAACAGGCTGGCGACCACGGCGCCAGTGGCCCCGCCGATACAGCCACAGATAAAGGGCTTCTTATAGCGCAGCGTCACCCCGTAGATTGCCGGCTCGGTAATGCCGAAAACCGCGGTCACGCCCGCCGACAGGGAGCGGGTTTTCAGCTCGCGATTACGGGTTTTGAGAAAGACGCCGAACGCAGCGGACATTTGGCCGATCACGGCGATGGTCTGAAAAGCCTGAAAGGAGTCGTAGCCGTTGGCGTCGAAATTCGCCATAACGACCGGCGTGATCCCCCAATGCACGCCGAAGATCACAATGATCTGCCAGACGCCGCCGATGATCGCCGCCGCCAGCGCGGGAAAGGCGTTGAACAACATGTTATAGCCGCCGGCTACGCCGTTTGCCGCCCAGGTCGTCACCGGCCCGATGGCCAGCAACGTCAGTGGCACGACGACCAGGAAACAGATCAGCGGTGCAAAAAGCGCGCTCACCACTTCCGGCAGCCATGACGTCACCCGACGCTCCACCCAGGCCAGCGCCCACACCAAAAACAGCGGCGGCAATACCGATGCGCCATACAAGGTTTTGGCCAATGGCAATCCCAAAAAAGTTACGCTTTCGCCCGCCGCGATTTTTGCGGCGATCGCCCCCCACTCGGGGTTGATCAGCGCACAGCAGCACAACACCGCCACGTAGGGATTACAGCGAAAATGGCGGGATGCCGTCATGGCGATGAACACCGGCAGAAAAACAAACGGCGTCCACGACATAAAATTCAATACGGCATAAGTCCCCGAGGTTTTGAAGGCAACGGAGAACTGGTTGATGACGATCAACAATCCTTGCAAAATCCCGGCGGCGGCCAGGATATAGACTATCGGGGCGAATACGGCGGACATGGTAGCAATCACCCGATCCAGTATCCGACCGCGGGGTTTGGCCGCTGCGGTAGCGCTATCGCCCAGCAGCGCCGCCATCTGCGAGTAAACCTCGGCAACGTGGATCCCGATCACCACCTGAAATTGCCCTGCGCTTTCCACCACGGCAATCACGCCCGGCAGGCCCTGAATCCGTTTTTTAGCCTCGTCGGGCGTCGTCTCCAGCACTAAACGCAGCCGCGTGGCGCAACGTGAAAAATCGACGATGTTAGACTTGCCGCCGACTTCCTGCAGAATGCTTTGCGCCAGCTTTGCGTAATCTCTTATCCCTGCCATAGCGTCACCTTTTTATCCGATCATGCCCGTCATGCTTCACGTTGCAGAGGTGTTGGCTGTATGACCCGGCTTGGCCCCGTTGGGGCCGCAACACGTTGCGTGCAAGCCGGTTGCCGGCGGAGAGATATGTTGCCTCCGACCACTTGATTTTAGTCATCGACCGGGGCTCGCTCGGCTGCCGCTTCCTGCGACCTGAATCATTTCGGGTATATAAGACGATGGGTTTTTATCACACTGAAACCGGTTTCAGACTGCCTGAAACCCCCTATAGCCGCAACCGGTTTCATTTTTTGTCGCCATGATTTACGGGATGGATCACAGCGCTGAGTAATCGGCACGACAACGACAACATCAAACAGAGATGCGGGTAAAAAATAGAAGGTTGCGTTTTGCTACGATGTGGACGGCAGCGTTCTTGCCGTAAGGAGAGAAAAGGCGCCGCAGCGCCTTAGATAAGACAGTTACAACACCAGAGAGGCGTCGATTTTCACCACCGCTTTGCGCACCGGCGCCGGCGCGCCGACCGCACACAGTGGCTTATGTACTTCGCCGGGGAAGAACACCACAAAATCCCCTGGCTGCAGGATCACCTGTTTTTCCTGCTCGCCCGACGGCAGGAACGCGATATCCTTGTTCGCCAGCCAATCGACGTCTGGTTTGCCGGCCGGCAGGTTGCTGAACGTCATACCTTCGGTGCCTTCCAGCACAATCTGGATATCCAGGTATTTGGCGTGATACTCGGCCCGACGATTTTCAAACGCATCGGTACTGTCGTTGGAAACCAGCACGAACAGCGAGTTACCGTCGATATCGTGCTTACCCAGCGGCGTCTGCGCCGTAATGTGCTGCTTAACATACTCAATCGCATCGCGCAGACGAGCAGGCAAATAAGGCACCAGCTCAAGATGATTGACGTTACCGGTGATCATGGTCACTCCTTTAAAAAATGAAACAACGTTTTACAGCACCTTATACGCTTCCCGGCGGCACCCTGCCAGCATGTCATCGCAAAAAAGTGATGCGGTAAAACATTTGATTCCTACGACACGGCACCGGGCAAATACGCGGCGTACCCTTATCGATATTGCCGCGCACAAATGACGGCAGCATGAATGGCATCTGGCGGCAGCCGTCATTTTTTCCCTCGGCGCAGCCGAGACCGCCGCTTGCCAAGTTCCCCGCTCACAAGCGCCCGCAACCGATTGCCAGGCGCATAAAACGGGCGTTTTTTGCTTGAATTCACATTTTCGGCGCGTATAATGCCGCACAATTTGTCGGGAGGGAACATGTCCAATACCGCTGTCTTCGTGGGTTATCAACCGCAACTGCCGTTCGGCAGCCTGACAGTTTTTTTCCTTCCGTTGCCCAACCGTTCTTTAAAAAAGCCCCTCATTCGAGGGGCTTTTTTTTGCCTGTCACGCTGGGCGGCACACATCGCTTCTTTTGTTTATCGGACCTCACCGTGGGGGAGAATCGCCAAATGGTCAATCCGCTCTATAAAAAACACATCATCTCAATCAACGATCTCAGCCGGGACGATCTGGAGCTGACGTTGAAGGTGGCCGCCAGTCTAAAGGCCAACCCGCAGCCGGAACTGCTGAAGCACAAAGTGATCGCCAGTTGCTTCTTTGAAGCCTCCACCCGAACCCGTCTGTCATTTGAAACCGCCATCCACCGGCTGGGCGCTTCCGTGGTGGGCTTTGCCGACAGCAGCAATACTTCGCTTGGGAAAAAAGGCGAAACCCTGGCCGACACCATTTCGGTCATCAGCAACTATGTCGACGCCATCGTGATGCGTCATCCACAGGAGGGCGCGGCCAGATTAGCGACCGAATTCTCCGGCGGCGTACCGGTATTCAACGCAGGCGACGGCGCCAACCAACACCCTTCCCAGACATTGCTGGATCTGTTCACCATTCAGGAAACCCAGGGGCGCCTGAACAACATCAACATCGCCATGGTCGGCGACTTGAAATACGGCCGCACCGTGCACTCGCTGACCCAGGCGCTGGCCAAGTTCGACGGCAACCGCTTTTACTTCATTTCCCCGGATGCGCTGGCGATGCCGGATTACATCCTCAATATGCTGGCTGAGAAAAACATCCCCTACAGCCTGCACGCCAGCGTTGAAGAAGTGGTGTCGGAGCTGGATATCCTGTACATGACCCGCGTACAGAAAGAGCGTCTGGATCCGTCGGAGTACATCAATATCAAGGCGCAATTCATCCTGCGCGCCGCTGATCTGGCTAACGCGCGCAGCAATCTAAAAGTGCTGCACCCGCTGCCGCGCATCGACGAAATCACCACCGATGTGGACAGCACGCCCTACGCCTACTATTTCCAGCAGGCAGGCAACGGTATTTATGCACGTCAGGCTCTGCTGGCACTGGTGCTGAACAGCGAACTGGTTCTGTGATGAAGGGGGAACAGACAATGACTCACGACAACAAACTACAGGTAGAAGCCATCAAACGCGGTACGGTTATCGATCACATCCCGGCCCAGGTCGGTTTCAAACTGCTGACCCTGTTCAAACTCACCGCCACCGATCAACGTATCACCATCGGCCTGAACCTGCCCTCCAACCATCTGGGCCGCAAGGATTTGATCAAGATCGAAAACATTTTCCTGACGGAAGAACAGGCCAACCAGCTGGCGATGTACGCGCCGCAGGCCACCGTCAACCAGATCGACAACTACGAAGTGGTGCGCAAACTGCGTCCGCAGTTGCCTTCCCATATCGAGGGTATTCTCACCTGCCCGAACACCAACTGCATCAGCCGCATCGAACCGGTGAGTTCTTCCTTCAGCGTCAAACAGCGCGACGACGATGTGCACCTGAAGTGCAAATACTGCGAAAAAGAATTTGAGCGTCAGGCGGTGCTGAACGGCCACTAAGCACCCCAAAGCGGTGCGATGGATGGCGACACCACCGGCTTTTTGAAATAATGTGCCCCTTGCACGTCCACTCAGCATGAATCAGGAGAAAATATGTCACGCATTATCAGTACGGAACAGGCGCCGGCCGCTATCGGCCCTTACGTTCAGGGTGTCGATCTGGGTAGCCTGGTTTTCACCTCCGGCCAGATCCCGGTGGATCCGAAAACCGGCTTGGTGTCGGATGATGTGACGGCGCAGGCGCGTCAGTCGCTGGAAAACGTGAAAGCCATCGTGGAAGCCGCCGGTCTGAACGTGGGCAATATCATCAAAACCACGGTGTTCGTGAAAGACCTGAACGACTTCGCCACCGTCAACGCCGCTTATGAAGCCTTCTTCAAAGAGCATAATGCAACCTTCCCGGCGCGTTCCTGCGTGGAAGTGGCTCGTCTGCCGAAAGACGTAAAACTCGAAATCGAAGCTATTGCGGTACGCGGTTAAGATTTCATCGCCACTTTTAAGCGAAAAACCCCGGCTGATGCCGGGGTTCGTTTACCTGATGAGTGCTAAATCTGGCTTTCTCAACCTTTTCTGTTGCTGATAAAAGTTCTCATGAGAACCCAGGCTTATTGTCCAATGCTTTCTCAAACCGGTTGGTCTGATAAACCTCAATCTCTGCTCGGTTTTGTTCTTCGGACATAACGAGAAACCTGACCATTCTCTGCTTCGCTGCGGGCGAGCAACGTTTCCATAATAAATCCGTATGTCAGATCAGGATTATCCTCAACAATCCTGCCGATTCTGGCCCAATGTTCTATCTGCTTGGGCACGCTCCGGCTGGATGCTTCTGCATACACCTTGATTTCAGTGACAAAATCTTCATCCAATCGAATGCCGATAGCCATACTGTTGATACCTATATGAATGAGTCGTGTTAACTGTCGCTGCTGGTATTTGCTACAGCACATGAAGATACCTGGACATTAAATCGCAATGCGCAACATTTTATCGCATCAGATTTATTCAATATTGCTGGCTAATGTTGACTCAAATTCGGGCACCCTTTTTCTTACGTGGTGCAATCGCATTCATCATCGCACCATAAAATAGATCCACCGCCCGTTAATAAGGCAAACACGCCGCCATTCGCACCACCATTGCGCAAATATCCCGCCATCCTTGCAATAATGGCGATATTGAGCACCATGGCATGGTTTTCGCATCTGTCGTTGTATCTTCGTCAAGCGGAATGCAGGAGATGACAATGATAAAAATGACGCTTCCTACCGCGCCTTACTACGATGAAATGCTCACCGCAGAAGGCCGGCAACGTCGGCACTACGATGCTTACTGGCAGTGGCTGCAACAAACCGACCAGCACGCCATTCGTCAGAAGAAAGAACAGGCGGAATTGCTGTTTCACCGGGTTGGCATCACCTTTAACGTATACGGCGAGGAGGGGGGAACCGAACGGCTGATACCGTTCGACAGCGTACCGCGCATCATCCCCGCCCACGAATGGCGCATGCTGGATCTGGGCATTCGTCAACGGGTCAAAGCCCTCAATGCCTTCCTCCATGATATCTACCACGATCAGCACATCCTCAATGCCGGTATCGTCCCCCGGGAACAGGTTCTGGCCAATGAGCAGTACCAACCCTGCATGCAGGGCGTCGATCTGCATAACAACATCTATGCCCATATCACCGGCATCGATATGGTACGCAACAGCGACGGTAACTATTACGTACTGGAAGACAACCTGCGTACTCCATCCGGCGTTTCTTACATGCTGGAAAACCGCAAAATGATGATGCGCCTGTATCCGGACGTGTTCGCCAGCCAGCATATCGCGCCGGTGGAACGCTACCCGGGTTACTTGCTGCAAACGCTGCGGGAAAGTACACAAGTGGACGACCCCACGGTCGTCGTAATGACGCCTGGCCGTTTCAACAGCGCCTATTTCGAGCACAGTTTTCTGGCCCAGCAGATGGGGGTCGAACTGGTGGAAAGCGCCGACTTGTTTGTCAAAGCAGGCGCTGTGTATATGCGCACGACCGAAGGCCCGTGCCGGGTGGATGTCATCTATCGCCGCATCGACGATGCCTTCCTCGATCCGCTGGCGTTTCGCGCCGACTCCATGCTCGGCGTACCGGGGCTGCTGTCGGTGTACCGTGCCGGCGGCGTGGTGCTGGCCAACGCCATCGGCACCGGCGTGGCGGACGACAAGTCCATCTATCCCTACGTGCCGGAAATGGTGCGGTTTTACCTGTCGGAAGAGCCGATCCTCGGCAACATCCCCACCTGGCAGTGCCGCGATGAAAAAGATCTCGGCTATGTCCTGGCCAACCTCGGCAGCATGGTGGTGAAAGAGGTTCATGGCGCGGGCGGCTACGGCATGCTGGTGGGGCCAAAATCCACCCGGCAACAAATCGAAGACTTCCGTGAACGGCTGCTGGCGAACCCCAGCAACTACATCGCACAGGAAACGCTGGCGTTATCCACCTGCCCGACCTTCGTTGAAGAAGGGCTGGCGCCGCGTCATATCGACCTGCGTCCCTTCGCGCTTTACGGCGAAGAGATCCGGCTGGTGCCCGGTGGGCTGACCCGTGTCGCGCTAACAGAAGGCTCGCTGGTGGTGAACTCCTCTCAGGGAGGCGGCACCAAAGACACCTGGGTGATGGAGGAGGACGAATCATGCTAAGCCGTACCGCCAGCGAACTGTACTGGATGGCCCGTTACCTGGAGCGCGCGGAGAGCTTCGCCCGTATTCTGGACGTGACCTACAAACTGTCGATGATGCCGCGACACAATCAACAGCAGAACGATTTGGCGCTGCCGCTCAACCTGACGTTCACGCACGAACTGTTTCAGGCGCGCTATGCCCGTTTCACCATGAACAACCTGCTGAATTTCTTCGCGCTGGACAGCCACAACCCGTGCAGTATTTACAGCTGCATCGAAATGGCGTGGAACAATGCCCACGCGGTGCGGGGCAGCCTCTCCTCCGAAGTGTGGGAGTGCGTCAACACCACCCGCATCGACATCCGCAACCTGCGTCAGTCCGGGGTCGACAAGATCGGCATCGATGGATTTTTCGACTGGGTGAAAGAACGCGCCCACCTGTTCCGCGGCGCCATGTTCGGTACGCTGTTACGCAACGACGCCCAGTGTTTTATCCGTATCGGCACCCTGATCGAGCGAGCCTTTGCCACCGCGCAGTTGTTGGTGGTGAAAGATCAACAGCTCAATAACGATCCGGATCCGGTACGTGAATACTATCGGCTCGATACCCTGCTGCGCGCGGTCAGCGCCCGCGAGGCCTATCACAGCAT
Organism: Musicola paradisiaca NCPPB 2511; assembly: GCF_000400505.1. Classification (NCBI taxonomy): domain Bacteria; kingdom Pseudomonadati; phylum Pseudomonadota; class Gammaproteobacteria; order Enterobacterales; family Pectobacteriaceae; genus Musicola; species Musicola paradisiaca. Next base: position 4,121,806 of record NZ_CM001857.1, read on the forward strand.
CTACCGTCAGCCCATCAGCCGGGAAACCGTGACGGAATTGCTGGTGCTGCGCAACGATGTGCCCCGCTCGCTGCACGCCTGCGTCGGCGATCTGGTACAGCAGTTGGAAATGATCGGCAGCGAGCGGGCTCGGGTGCCGCAGCGTCTGGCGCACCTGCTGCACGTCGAACTGCGCTTCGGCTCAATGGATGACGTACTGCAAGAGGAGTTGCAGCAGTACCTCAATCGTTTTTTAAGCAAAATCAATGAACTGGCTGACAGCATCCGCCAAACCTATCTGGAGGCGCTATGAAACTCACCATCAACCACTTGACGCACTATCGCTACGATGAAGAAGTGAAATTCAGCACCCAGTACCTGCGGTTGACGCCGAAAAGCTCCGCCGGCCAACAGATCAAAGACTGGAAACTGACATTGCCTGCCTCGGCCGTAGCCACTACCGATGCCTACGGAAATCTGATGCACGTACTGACGCTGGATCACCCTCATCAGGACATCACCATTCATGCGCAAGGCGTGGTGGAAATCGCCGATAATCCTGATGAGGTGGTCGAAGAAGAACATGAGCTACTGTCGCCGTTGGTATTTTTACGTATTACCCCGTTGACCGACGCGGACAATGCCATCCGCGAGTTCGCCCGACGCTATTTTCGGGAGGATGCGCCGGAGGAAAGCCTGAACCAGTTGATGGCGGAATTGCTACTGAAAATGCCGTATACTCCCGGCGCAACTCAGGTGCATGACTCCGCAGCCATCGCGTTTGCCGGCGAAAAAGGCGTTTGCCAGGATCATACCCACGTATTCCTGGCCTGCTGTCGCAGCCTGCGTATCCCGGCGCGCTACGTCAGCGGTTACGTCTATAGCCGGGATACCCGGCATGTCGCGATGCATGCCTGGGCCGAAGTCTGGCTGGAAGGACGCTGGCGCAGCTTCGACATTACGAATAAGACCCGCAAGCTCAGCCAGCATTTGCGGCTGGCGGTCGGGCTGGATTATCTCGATGCCTGCCCGGTACGCGGCAGCCGTCTGGGCGGCGGGTGTGAAGAGATGTTTTCAGCGGCTGAGGTGAATCTGTTTGAGCGACAGCAACAGATACAGCAGCAGCAATAGCGCGAACTGTTAATCAAAGGGTGTTGTATGACCTACTGTGTGGCCATGCGTCTGTCCGACGGGCTGGTTTTTGCTTCCGATTCCCGCACCAATGCCGGCGTCGATCACATTGCAACCTTCCGGAAACTTCATGTGTTCCAGCAGGAGGGAGAACGGGTTCTGGTTATCCAGTCCGCCGGCAACCTGGCCACCACCCAGAGCATTATCAGTTTGCTGAGCGCCCGCATTCAGGCCGGGCATAGCCCGAACCTGATGCAGGTCGACACCCTGTACGACGCCGCCACGCTGCTCGGCGATACTATCCGCGAAGTCATCCACCGCGACAGTCAGTCCCAGCAAAACGGCAGTACCACCAATTTCGGCTGCAACCTGTTGTTAGGCGGCCAGATCGGTAGTGAGTCCCCCCGGCTGTTCCACATTTATCCCGAAGGCAACTTCATCGAAGCTACGTCGGATACCCCGTACTTCCAGATCGGCGAAAGCAAGTACGGCAAACCGATTATCGACCGCGTACTGACGATGAATACCTCGCTGGAACAGGCCATGTGTTGCGCGCTGATTTCCATCGACTCCACGCTGCGCAGCAACCTGTCTGTCGGCCTGCCGCTGGACGTGATGATTTACCGTACCGGCAGTTTTGATAGCAGCGAGCAGCACCGCATCACCGAAAACGATCCCTACTTCGCCGCCATACGCAAAGCCTGGTCTGAAGGGTTGGTCAATATCTTCCGCCAGTTGCCGCCGTTTCCGGCGCAGCGTCAGGCATAACGCCAATGATTCGTTACTGTTAGCAACATTCATCATATGATAAACTCAAAAAGATCTTTATAAGCGCAGTAAAAGATCGATTTATTAGGATTGATCAGCAACAGCTTTTTAATTATCAGGATATATAATATTGGATCTTGAGAAACATAAAACGATGAATAGAGTAAATATATTATCGCATCATAAATGCGCAACCTCATGGCTCAGAGTATACCTTGAAGAGTTTTGCTCCATAAACTCGATACCTTTATCCGCAAGTCATCTTAGTCATATTTTTAATGACAACCCAAACGGCATTGATATTTTAACCAATTCTTCTTATGACTTTATAAAAGATAAAATGGACGATGGTATTCACATCATCAGGAATCCATTAGATATCATTGTTTCCGCATACCACTCTCACAAAAAAACCCATTCAGTGGATGGCTGGCCTGAATTAGCGCGCCAAAGAGAGATCATTAACGAAGTGTCTGAAGAAGAAGGATATTATCTTACACTGGCATTCCTTGAGCGGGACGATTTCTACAATGGCGCTGTGGGCCCGCTTCATGGGCTGAGACATTGGAATTATGATGACCACCGTTTTCTTACCATCAAAATGGAAGATTTGGTCAAAAACCCTAATGGAATTATCGAGTCCTATCTGAAAGAAAAACTGCAGTTTAATCATTCCGTCCGCAGTGAAAAATATACATTTTCCTCTTTTTCCGGACGTACCATCGGAAATATCGATGAGAGTTCTCATTACCGATCCGGAAAAGAAAATCAGTATATTGGGACATTACCTGCCGGTGTTATCAAATATATACGTTGCCACTATAAGACTATTCTGGAAAAGTTTTATCCCTATTCATTGCTGAATTAATTTTGAGGTCCTTGCATACATCGATGGCAGACACCAGCTCCCAATCCGGGGTCTGCCATACTGCCAAGATAAATCCCAAATCGTTTATAATTTCCGCGCACCCGTTTAATTACCCCGCAACGTCTTTCCGGTGCAGCCACTGATCATTGTCGGACATAATCCCCCAACGACAGAATAATGTGTCCAGCCTCCCCAAAGCATTATCACCCGCCGGACACGCTTATTTCAGACTGTCGCAACCCAATCTGGGTATGATTGTCCCGCGTTGTTTGACGCCACCATCACGGACAATCCCGCCATTCGCGCAAAAACGAGTCCAAGGGACAGCGCAATATCCGTCAATTTCCGGCAGGCGGGAGGCCAAGTCAGGTTGATGCTCGTTTCCGGCACATTAATTGCTTTGTGATGATGGTCGGAAGGCATACAACGCGACATAATATGCCCCGCATATGCTGTTCCATAAAAACAATCGGCACGTATTTTGAAGGCAAACACGGCGCCCAGCGCCCCGGCATCACTACGCACGAATCATCAGGCACTACTAGAGAGACAAAAAATGTTAGAAAAACTGTTCCAGCTCAAGGCGCACAACACCACGGTGCGTACAGAGGTCATCGCAGGGATCACCACATTCCTGGCAATGGCCTACATCCTGTTTGTGAACCCCACCATCCTCGGCGCCACCGGGATGGACAAAGGGTCGGTGTTCGTCGCCACCTGTCTGGCCGCCGCGATTGGCTCGGCATTGATGGGTTTTATCGCCAACTATCCGGTGGCGCTGGCGCCGGGCATGGGCCTCAACGCCTTCTTCACCTATACCGTCGTGTTACACATGGGCTATAGCTGGCAGATAGCGCTGGGTGCGGTATTCCTCTCCGCGGTACTGTTCTTCGCGCTGTCGCTGTTCAAGATCCGCGAATTGATCATCAACAGCATCCCGCTGCCGATGCGCTCCGCCATCGCCGCCGGTATCGGCCTGTTTCTGGCGCTGATTGCGCTGGAAGGCGCCGGCATCGTGGTGGATAACCCGGCCACGCTGGTCGGCATCGGCGATCTGACCAAACCGGGCCCGCTGCTGGCGCTGCTGGGCTTCATCCTGATTGTGGTGCTGGAAGCGCGCCGCCTGACCGGTGCGGTGCTGATCGGCATCCTGTGCATCACGTTTATCTCGATGGGCATCGGCCTGACGCCGTTCGGCGGCATCTTCTCCGCGCCGCCGTCCCTCTCCCCCACTTTCCTGCAACTGGATATCAAGGGCGCGCTTAATGTCGGCCTGATCAGCGTCATCTTCGCCTTCCTGTTCGTGGACGTGTTTGACAACACCGGTACGCTTATCGGCGTAACCCGCCGCGCCGGGCTGGTGGATGCACAGGGCAACAGCCCCAAAATGGGGAAAGCATTGGTTGCAGATAGCATGGCGGCGCTGTTCGGTTCGCTGCTGGGCACCTCCACCACCACCAGTTACGTCGAATCGGCGGCGGGCGTCAGCGCCGGCGGCCGTACCGGTTTGACCGCGCTGGTCGTGGCGGTGCTGTTCCTGCTGAGCCTGTTCTTCGCTCCGCTGGCCGGTAGCGTGCCGGTATACGCCACCGCACCGGCGCTGTTGTTCGTTGCCGTGCTGATGACATCCGGTCTGGCGGAAATCGACTGGCGCGACGTTACCACCGCCGCACCAGTGACCATCACCGCACTGGCGATGCCGTTCACTTACTCGATCGCCAACGGCATCGCTCTGGGCTTCATCTCCTGGACAGTGATCAAACTGCTGAGCGGCCGCAAAAGCGAAGTCAACATCACGCTGGTGATTCTGTCCATCCTGTTTGTCATCAAACTGGGCTGGCTGAGCGCCTAACACCACCCCGCTATTGCGCTCCCGGCCTTACGTCACCCCGACGTGGGCCGGGATCTCCCTCTAACCACGCCGAAATAGCGCCGCCAGTGTGCAGGGTGCCCTCTCCCGCAGCGTATTTCAGTACCAAAACAACCCGGACATCGGGATGCCTTGATAACCCAAACAACGTTTATCGCCGGACGGGGCATGTAGCCTGACTTCCCGCGTAATCGGCTGTTTTTTCATCTACTCGTTTTGTCTCCGAGATAAATTTTTCTTTGCGCTATATCAATCTTGAAGCAATAAAAGTCGACACACCACTGGCGGAAATCAATATATAGTGTCTACCATTTTATTAGATGCCTATATGTAGTGTTTATCCACAAAAGCATCCACAGCCCCCGCATCCCTTGCCAACAGCGGCTTCCGCCTGTGGATAACATCAACGAAGGAAGAACACCGAGGAATAACATGAAACCAGTAGTGATTAAACGGGACGGTTGCCAGGTACCTTTTGATGAAAATCGCATCAAAGATGCCGTGCTCAAAGCAGCGCAGGCCGCAGACGTGGACGATGCGGACTACTGTGCAACCGTGGCCTGTGCCGTCGCTCAGCAAATGCAGGGAAAAGCGCGTGTTGATATCCGCGAAATCCAGAATGCAGTGGAAAACCTGCTGATGTCCGGCCGTTACAAACAGCTGGCGCGCACCTATATCGAATACCGCCACGATCGCGATGTCGCACGCGAGCGTCAGGGCCGATTGAATCAGGAAATCCAAGGTTTGGTCGAACAGAGCAACATGGCGTTGCTCAATGAAAACGCCAACAAGGACAGCAAAGTCATCCCGACCCAGCGCGACCTGCTGGCCGGTATCGTCGCCAAACACTACGCCAAACAGCATATTCTGCCGCGCGATGTGGTATTGGCCCATGAACGCGGCGAGATCCACTATCACGATCTCGACTACTCCCCGTTCTTTCCCATGTTCAACTGTATGTTGATCGACCTCAACGGCATGCTGACCGGCGGGTTCAAAATGGGCAACGCGGAGATCGAGCCGCCCAAATCCATCTCCACCGCGACGGCGGTGACGGCCCAGATTATCGCACAGGTGGCGAGCCACATTTACGGCGGCACCACCATCAACCGTATCGACGAAATTCTGGCGCCGTTCGTCACCGCCAGCCACGAGAAGCATAAGGCGGTCGCGCGGGAATGGAACATTCCGGATGCGGAAGGCTACGCCCACAGCCGCACTGAAAAAGAGTGTTACGACGCTTTCCAGTCGCTGGAATACGAAGTCAACACGCTACACACCGCCAACGGCCAGACCCCGTTCGTCACCTTCGGTTTCGGGCTCGGCACCAGTTGGCAGTCGCGGCTGATCCAGCAGTCCATCTTGCGCAACCGCATCGCCGGGCTGGGCAAGAACCACAAAACCGCCGTCTTCCCGAAACTGGTGTTCGCCATTCGCGACGGCGTCAACCACAAACCGGGCGACCCGAATTATGACGTCAAACAACTGGCGCTGGAGTGCGCCAGCAAACGCATGTACCCGGATGTTCTGAACTACGACCAGGTGGTGGACGTCACCGGTTCGTTCAAAACCCCGATGGGCTGCCGCAGCTTCCTGGGCGTTTATGAAGAAAACGGCCAGCAGGTGCACGATGGCCGCAATAACCTGGGCGTGATCAGCCTCAACCTGCCGCGCATCGCGCTGGAAGCGAAGGGCGACGAAGCCCGCTTCTGGACGCTGCTGGATCAACGCCTGGAACTGGCGAAAAAAGCACTGATGACCCGTATTGCCCGGTTAGAAAATGTAAAAGCCCGGGTAGCGCCTATACTTTATATGGAAGGGGCTTGTGGCGTGCGTCTGAAAGCGGACGACAACATCGCCGATATTTTCAAAAACGGTCGCGCCTCCATTTCGCTGGGCTACATCGGCGTTCACGAAACCATCAATGCGCTGTTCGGCACCGAGGTACACGTATTCGACGATGCCACGCTACGGCAGAAAGCGGTGGCGATTGTCGCCCGCCTGAAGGCCGCCACCGAAAGCTGGAAAGAAGAAACGGGTTACGGTTTCAGCCTTTACAGTACGCCGAGCGAAAATCTGTGCGACCGTTTCTGCCGTCTGGATACCGCCGAGTTCGGCGTGGTGCACGGCGTTACGGACAAAGGCTACTACACCAACAGCTTCCACCTTGATGTGGAGAAGAAGGTGAACCCTTACGAGAAAATTGATTTCGAAGCCCCTTATCCGCCGCTGGCTAACGGTGGTTTTATCTGTTACGGCGAATATCCAAACCTGCAGCATAACCTCAAGGCGCTGGAGGACGTGTGGGATTACAGCTATAACCGAGTGCCTTACTACGGCACCAACACGCCCATCGACGAGTGCTACGAGTGTGGTTTTACCGGTGAATTCGACTGCACCAGCAAAGGGTTCACCTGCCCGCAATGCGGCAACCACGATTCGGCGCGCGTCTCCGTCACCCGTCGGGTATGCGGTTATCTGGGCAGCCCGGATGCACGTCCGTTCAATGCCGGCAAGCAGGAAGAGGTCAAACGCCGGGTGAAACACCTCGCCAACGGCCAACTGGGCTGACGACCCGCGACAGGCGTGGCTACCGCCGCGCCTGACAACGCAAGCCGGCTGACGCGGCATCGCATCAGCCGGGTCTTTGCGCCTGATGGCGAGCAGCCAGCCTGTGATATTGTGCTTATTGCCGTCGCCTGCCGACGGCTGAATGAACGGTACCCTGTATGAACTATCACCAATACTATCCTGTTGACGTGGTGAACGGCCCCGGAACGCGCTGCACGCTGTTTGTTTCCGGTTGCGAACACCAATGCCCCGGTTGCTATAACCAGAGCACCTGGCGTCTGAACTCAGGCCATCCCTTCACTCCGGAGCTGGAAGACCGCATTATTGCGGATCTGCAAAGCACCACCATTCCTTTGCAGGGCATTTCCCTCTCCGGCGGCGATCCGCTGCATCCGCAAAACATCCCGGAGATGCTGCGACTGGTGCGACGCATCCGCGCCGAATGCCCCGGTAAGGATATCTGGATGTGGACGGGCTACCGCATGGACGAACTGACGCCGGAGCAGAAGGAAGTGGTTGATCTGATTAACGTGCTGGTGGACGGCAAGTTCGAGCAAGAACGCCGGGATTTGACGCTGGTCTGGCGCGGCAGCCGCAATCAGGTGATTCACCATCTGCGCTAAAGCGCCCGTCATCATCGGCACAGCGATACCCTGCTGTGCCGTATCCAGGGCAGGAAATGAATGCGGTTATATCGACGCCGCTACCGGATGCCGGCGGTGCCACACATGTTTTTTTGCCGAACCCCAGCGCATTGTCCGTCATTTTGATCTCATCAAGCGACAGCTTCCAGATCGGCGCTGAGATACTGCGGGCCACGGGAAAACGCGCATTGTAACGATTGCGTGCGCTGGTTTCCTCTTCGCCGGTCAAACGGGAAATTTCCCCGACAAACTGCACCCCTCTGACCAACAAAACACTTTTGGGCTGGCCATTCACCGTACCGGCCACTCGCGGCTGACGCAGCATAATATTCGCATGGCGCGTTTCTATTTCGGTCATTAGAAAAAACGCCACCTGAGCCTCGTCAAACACATAAAAACAGTTGGCGCACCACAACGCGCTATTGTCGCTGACACACAGCGTCAAAACATGCAACTTCTTCAGATAGCGGGAAATAATTCCCAGGACATTATCTGCTTCCACGGCTTCTTTCCCCAGTGGATCGTCGTAGACCCATAACCGACCGATACATCAGTTCAATTATCTCGGACTGCACATAATGCCACTTCCCGACCTAAATACAGACCGATAAAACGTGTCATTGCGCACACTCTCTAATGAAAAAATGCCGGTGTCGTCCACATAACAAGCTACGAGTGGCACATAATGCATAACCATCGTCTGAAACCGCCTTAGGCTATCACCCGAATGGCGAGAAAAGGAGGGACGCGGTCGCTCAGGAAACAAAGGGGGCCCTTCTTCACGCGGGCATAACGAACGCGCACATTCCCCTTCATCAGCCAGAAAACGGTTGGGGCCCGCGCGCAATACAGAAAATCAGGAACAAACCGAAGAAATGGTGCGACCGCACTGTTTTTTACAACGATGACCGGATCGCTTTATTCCACAAAGGTGATTTGACACAAAATTATCGGGACGCATAGTATGATTACGTAATATTCATCGCTCTATTTCCACGCTCCGGTAAGAAGACAGGTTAATATGTTTAAACTCTTTCGCCGCTCAAAAGAAAAAACGCTAATCGACAAATGTCGACTATGTGGTGCCGATTCTACTTTGGTGTATAAAATTAACGTTCTTACGCAATATAACGTTAATTATTTCGAATGTACCGGTTGCGGCAGCTTACAAACCGAAAAACCTTATTGGCTAGATGAGGCATATTCGATACCAGGTGTCCATATCGACGTCGGTCAGGCTGCGCGCATTATCCAAACATGGATACAGTTGGTATTTTTACTAGAAACTATTGGATTTAATAAAACAATGGACTGCATTGATTATGGCGGCTCATCAGGCTTGCTAACACGATTAATGCGGGATAGCGGCTTCGAATATTTCACATTCGATCGCTACGATGGCGCGAAATACGCTAATTACTTTAAAATAGACCAATTATCCGACAAACACCCCGCGCTTATTTCCGCCTTTGAAGTGTTCGAACATCTGGTGGAGCCGCAGCAATCCCTTGAAGAAATCTTTGCTACAAACGCAGATCTCATTGTGTTCTCGACACAGTTTTATGAGCAGCAGGGAAAAGACTGGGATTATCTCGCCCCGGATTGTGGCCAACATATTTTCTTTTATACCGAAACAGCCCTTGCCGATTTTTGTCGACAACGCGGCTATGCGCTTAAGCGCACCCAGGTTCTCTCCTTACTGGTTCGCATAGACAGCCCTTATGCAGAGGTCATAGATAAATCGGATTTCTGCATTCCCGACAATTTTTTCGGTTCATTGGTACGCCGGGTCGGATGGGGTACAGAGAAAACCGTTCAAGACTTCACTTACGCAAAAGACAGGTTTGTCCGCGAATTACAAGCGAACAGCCCCAACCGGGCCCGCAACTAATAGACGCCAATTCAGTCATGGTTGTTACGCCGCGCCAAACTGACGCTGTGCCAGCAACAGCAGTTCGGTACACCGTTAGCGGCTTTTGTTGATATATCAATTTGGCGGTTTATCCCCGCTGGCGCGGGGAACACAGTTTCTTTAACATCTGACGCCCCTTTCGTTACGGTTTATCCCCGCTGGCGCGGGGAACACTGAGATATCCGACATCTCGGCCACGAGTCACACGGTTTATCCCCGCTGGCGCGGGGAACACAAAATAAAGCCGTGATGTCGCAATCATCACGGCGGTTTATCCCCGCTGGCGCGGGGAACACCGCCTATTCTGTTTGTTTATAGTGCAAGCACTCGGTTTATCCCCGCTGGCGCGGGGAACACTCGGCACGACGCCTGTGTGGGGCGCTCCGTATCGGTTTATCCCCGCTGGCGCGGGGAACACCCGGCTGCCGCCAAAATTCTGATCGATGTAATCGGTTTATCCCCGCTGGCGCGGGGAACACGGCGGTCAGTGGGTGGAAGATGCGCGTGAACACGGTTTATCCCCGCTGGCGCGGGGAACACTTGCCGCACCAGAAACTATCCTGAGTCGCCCACGGTTTATCCCCGCTGGCGCGGGGAACACTTTCACGCCCGGCCTTCTCGACTAGCGCCTCACGGTTTATCCCCGCTGGCGCGGGGAACACCTGATATTCTATCATACTATGAGCAAAACACACGGTTTATCCCCGCTGGCGCGGGGAACACACCAGCATCGGCGGCGGCGCTCATAACATTACCGGTTTATCCCCGCTGGCGCGGGGAACACCCTGTGGAATAACATGTTTTTACTTATTTATCCGGTTTATCCCCGCTGGCGCGGGGAACACTTCCGTCTGCCGGTGGAGTCGGTGCCGGTACGCGGTTTATCCCCGCTGGCGCGGGGAACACTCTAAAAATATATACCTGTTTTATAAGGCATTTTAAAGGCAATAAAATTCCACCGATTTTTCCCGGTTGTTAAAGAACGCTAACTCACTGATTTTCAACAGGGTGAAAAGAGACTAATCGCAGTCCGTCGAGATCCACCGGCATCCGGCGGTTTTCACCGAAGGTTTGGAACTCGAAACCGGACTCAGTATTGGTGGCCCAGGCCATCACCACATTACCTTGTTCCGCCAGTTCCACCACCTGCTGCCAGATCATTTCGCGAATCCGCCGCGAGGTGTCGCCCACATAGACCCCGGCACGCACCTCCAGCAGCCAGACCGCCAGTCGGCCGCGCAAACGCGGCGGTACATTTTCCGTGACCACCACCAGCATGCTCATGCGCCATGCCCCCGGTGTCCGGCATCGCCAAACGGCGTCGGTTCGGGAATGGCCGGTGGTTGCGCGTCCGGCGGCGCCTGCGGCGGCTCTATCTCACCGGCGGCCAGCACGTCCTCAATCAAGGGGATCAGTTTGGCCAACGTTTGCTGGCTACGGAAAATATCGCGACAGGCGACCCGCACCTCGCGATCCGGCTCCGGCGGGTTCCGAGCCGCAATCTCGAACGCTTTAGGCACCACACCGTCAAACTTGATGATGTCGGCAATATCGTAAACAAACGATAACGGCTTACCGCTGTGGATAAAACCGATGGCGGGCGCGTAACCTGCCGCCAGTATCGCCGCTTCGGTAATACCGTAGAGGCAGGCGGTGGCGGCGCTGATGCACTGGTTAGCCTTGTCGCCGCGCGCCCAGTCTTTCGGATCGTAGCGACGGCCATCCCATTTCACGCCGAACTGCTTCGCCAGCAGGCTGTAAGTTTGGCGTACCCTCGCGCCTTCAATGCCGCGCAGTTGCTCCACGGAGCGGCGGCTCGGCGCCGGTTCGCCAAAACGCAGTTCGAACATGCGTCGCACCACTTTCAGCCGCAGTTCTTCATCCAACGCCAGCTTCGCCTGATACAACAACCGGTCGGAACGCGCGCCGCCCGGTTGTCCGGCGGCATATAACCTCACCCCGGCCTCGCCCACCCACACCAACAGCGTGCCGACGGTAGCCGCCAGCTTGGCCGCCGCATGGGAGACGCGCGTGCCCGGCTCCAGCATGATGCAAGCCACCGAACCGACCGGAATATGGGTACGCACACCGGTTTTGTCGATCAACACAAAAGCGCCGTCCACCACGTCAATCTGCCCGTATTGCAGAAAAATCATCGACGTGCGGTCTTTTAACGGGATCGGGCTAAGCGGAACAAACGACATGGCAACCTCCCGCTCAGGCCCGGCGTAGCAACAACAGCCCGCACCCCAGCGCCCGGCTTTTCCCCAGCCCTTGGCTCACCGTCTCGGCAAAACGCTTCGCGTCGGTGATACGCAGTAAGCCGTCAAAGTCCACCGAACTGAAACTGACCGGCCCGCTCTGCTGCGGTTTATACAACCGATGGCGTTGATAACCGTCAACGTGACAAGCATGTACCGCAAACCCGCCGCGTTCGCCCTGCCTAACCAGCCAGTCGACGGCGGCCTGCTGTTGGCGCGGCCAAATTTCCGCTGAGTCCGCACCCTGCGCTTTGGCGTGATATTTGGCGTCCATCAGCACATCGCACCGCTTTTGCCGGCGCGTCACCACCGGATTGGCGCGCAGGGAAAACGCCAGTGGCATCCCGGCGTTCAGTTGCGGTTGCCAGGGTTTGGTTTCCACCACAAACAGGTTGTGATCCTGGCGGGGCGCACAGGCCGAGAGCAGGTAATAGCGGCTAAGCGTCGCATGGTCGTCTTGCCGAAACAGAAAGCCGCGCGATCCTTCTTGCGGGAACAGTTGCCACAACCACTGGTGGCTGGCATAGACCGGCGTGGTCTGCCATTTCTCCGCCATGACCGACGGCAGCGCCGCCGGTTGCAGCGTGACCCGGGAAAAAAACATTACCGACCTCCTTTCAGCACGCCGTGGCGCTGTATCCGCGTGGTGAACTGCCAGCGCCGACGGCTGGCCGGCTGGTCGCCGCGCACCACCTCCAGAACTGCGCCTTCCACCTCAACCTCTTCGCCCGCTTCCCAGTAGCAACTGCCGTCCGGCTGGTTGATGAACGCCAGCGCCGGTTCATTGAGCAACGGCGTAGCGTTAACCTGTTGCCACACCTCAGCCAATGATCCGTGCAACAGATGCGGCGCCAGCGGCAACGCCGGCGGGCAACTTTTACGGCCGAGATACAGCGGGAACACTGGGGTTCGCAGGGCATCAGCCAATCGCGAAAGCGTGACGGGCGCACCGTCGGTGGCGCTCACCGCCACGTGGTAATACGCATCGCAGCGGTATTCACGGGCGGTCAGCAGCGTTTCCAGCCCTTGCCCCGGGTCGGAGCACAGTTCATCACGCCGGGTATAACGCACCCGTTTGCGCTCTTCACGCGGCATCTGCACGGTATGGTAGTCCCGCAGCCAACCCTCTCGGCGGGACAATGCCCTTAAGGCGAAACGGTAGTGCGCGTTAAACTGCGCCAGCCGTTCCTCTTCGTCACGCCGGATACCCAGCGCTGCCGCCAGCAATCCCAACAACGCTGAACGGCTCGGCACCGGCGAAGTATGACGCACTTCGCCTACCGCCGGCTCCCCCCAAGAGGCCAGCGGCGCATAGAGCTGAAACACCAGATATTCTGTCATGCCGGCCTCACTGGCTGATGAAATCCAACAGTTGCGGCAGGCTGCCGACACCAGCTTCGATATCCATCACGCAGTCGGTCATGCCGTCGGCGCCATACGCGCGATTGAACTTTTCCTGTTGGTTTTTCAGCGCGGTGATGGCTGTCTCCAGCGGTTCAGCGCTGCGCACCGGTTTAAAGAATGCCACCGACAGCGCACGCGGCTGCGCTGACCCTCGCTCCGCCAGCACGTAAGAGGCATAGGCGCGGGAGGCGAAACTGTTCTGCTTGCCGGTGGGCGACACGGTGAGCGCGGTTTCCCCCAGCGCCGCGTCCCCGCCCAGATTTTCCAGCAACCGATCCCGGTCGATGCAGATGTATTGATAAAACAACGCCGAGGCAAAACCCTGTTCACCCATGTGGCCGGAGCCGCTGTTGTCGTCGCCGGTGTTGAGGTCATCCACCGCGGTGAAGAAATCGTCCTCCACCGTCACCGCGCTGACGCCCAGCGCGTGCGCTACCTGGCAAGCCGCTTCCACATTGAACTCCGGGCTGGATGCCAACATACGGCCGAACAGCGCGATGTCGACGCTCGCCACCGCTTTGCGCAGCAGTTTCAACTCTTCGCTGTTGGGTTTGCGGGGTTCGGCAATCAGCGTCGCGACCAGTTGATCCACCCGCGCCCGCTCCGGCACGCTGACGTGCGCCAGTTGTTCGATGTCGAATTTCGCCAGTGGATCCTCGCCGTTTTTCTCTTCTTTTTTCAGTTTGCCGAACTGCCCGGCAATCTCTTTCGCCGCTTCTTCTGCGGTTTTGGTGGTTACGCCACCATCAATCAGTTGCTGATACACCTCACGCCCCAGCCGCCGGGTGCGCTTGCCGATGTGCTCGCCCAGCGCGTTTTCAAACACGTCGGACGTGCGCCAGGCGCGCTTCAGGCTTTGGGATGACACCCGTAACCGCTCTACCCCGCCGACGATGGCGGTTTTCGGGCGGCCGGTGTCGTCACGGTTGAGGTTGGCGGGCGCGTAAGCGGTCAAAAAATGCAATTGAATAAAGGTGGTCATGCCGGTTCCTTATTATCGTTCGATGGGTTTCCACTAACCGCCTCAGGCTCTGGCGGCAGCGCGTCTGGCGCCGGTTCCTGAGTTTTCTGGTTGTATTCGCACGCCCAGCGCACGGCGTTGCGTTTTAACGGATTCGGTTGTATTGCCAGGTTGTGCTGCCGGGCCTGCCATTCCTCCATCCACAGCAAGATGCCATCCGCCAGCGACGGCAGATTAACGCCGTCACGGCCGCGGATCCTGACTGCCCGAATCAACAGACGGCATAACTCTTCCGGCGTTTGCGCCCGTAACAGCCGCTCAAAACGCAGTTCGGACAGGTAGCGGCGGTCACTGCCGGCGCTGACCTTTTCCCCCAGTTGCGCGGCGAAACTTTTCTTGTCGTCGTTCCCGTCGGCATGGGCCGCCACGGCGGCAAATATCGCCACCGCCAGCAGGCGATGTTCCTTATCACCAATCACCTCGGCCAGCCTATTCGACAGCCGCATAAACCCCTGACAAGTGAGCGCGCCATAAGGGGCGGCGGCGCGCCGCAACGCCGCCCGCTCCGCCCGTCCGTTGTAGTTGTCGTTATATCGGTTCTGTAATTCACTGAACCAGATACCGATTTCCCTCGCCGCGCGTGGGTCTATCACCAGCATTGCTGCGGTATTACCCATTTGCCGACACCTCCTGTGGTTGCAATGCCTTCAATTTTTTCATCGATTTCTGGCCGTAAAACAGCTTCACCATCTCGCTGCGCGCTTCTACCGCGCGCGTCAAATCCCCTTGCTGATCCGGGTTGCCGAACGTGAGGCGATCGAAAGTACCGATCAGGTACATGTAAAGCTGATTGCGCCAGGCGTTAAGCGCCGCAATCGGGCAATTACCCCCGGCAATAGAACGATAGAGCTGCCGGAAAAACTGTTCGGTTTCCTGCCAGAACGACACATCGATAACGCTAAAATCGCCGCCCACGTCTTTCGGTCGGCTGAACCAGGCGGCTTTCACCGACTGGCGCAGCAGTTGCTGGGCGTCGTGCGCCATCTGCACGCCCAGCGGCAGGTAATCGCGCACCGCTGGGGTGATCTCTTTCCACACCGGCACGCGGTGTTCGTACCAACAACGGGCTTTCATGTTGTCCATGTCGTAACCGAAGCACCACAGCCCGACTTTCTGGCGCAGCGGCACGCGCTGATGACTGAGGCTCACCACGCAGGCGGGGAGCGTGTCATTGAGTGTATCCTTCGTACCCAGTACCAGCCCCAGCCAGTCGCGGTACGACAACCCGCCCGGCTGGCCTTTTACCGACAGCAACATGCCGTCTTTGTTCGACTGGCGATACGGCGTCAGCGGGTGCCGCCAGTGTTCGTACTGTACGCCGTAGTTTTTGGTGCGGTAGTGCGTCAGCAGATGGTCGGACTTATCGCCGCACAGGTCGCAACGCCCGGATTCGGTGTGACTGAAATCCAGCTCGATACGGCGCGGCATGCCCCAGAACGCCTGCAACGGGTGCGCATTTTCCGGCGTCACCTTGTCTTTATCGCCTTCGCTGGTGCGGGTGGCAGCCAGCCAGGGGAAGACGTCGGCTTCGCAGCGGCCGCGCTCGCCAGAGGTGACGTTAGCCCACAGTTTGCGCCACAGCGGCACCGGCGTATGTGCATCGTAAGGCATCAGCAGTGTGGTAATCGGGCCGCCGCCGCGCACGCCGACCCGGTGGCCGACGCCGCCCGACGGCGCGTTGGTTTGCAATGTGTAAAGCGCCAGCGCGGCGCAGTGCGGGCAGATGGCGCTCACCGCATCGCGTTTGACGAAGTGGTCTTTGTTGAGCTTAAGGGTGTTGCCGCCCGGCGCGTCGATCAGCAAACCGGCAATCGGGCTGTTGTCGGCATCCAGCGATGAGAAATCCTGCATAAACGCCGGCTTGTCGGCACCGAACTGGAGCGCAGGCGCCAGACCGTCCAGTGCCTGTATCCAGCCGTCGCCCAGCCCGTCGTGCCAGATATCTTCCCACGCTTCCTCATCCGATGGGGCATAAGCGGTTTGCAACAGGCCGATCAGCAGTTGCCAGGCGGCGCCCTGAAAATCGGGCCGTGGACACGCCAGATCGATAATCCGGTCGTCGGTCAGTTGCCGTGGAGAAATGCGAGTACGGTGTCCATCCGCGCCCACTACAGATAACCAGGGTGTGTCAATCAGTGAAAACATGAACCTACCTCTTCAGTAAGGCCTCATCCGTGAGGTCGTCATGATTCCTGTTATTGTTTTCTGCCTCCGCGCGGCCAGAGTTCGCGCCAGTGGCACCGATGTTTCCCGGTGGACAAAACTGCTAACGCAGTAAAAAGACTGTGAAAAAACAGTCGTATTACCTTGAGGCTGTGGACAAACAGCGCCATGGTCGTATGACAGACAAATTTATGTTGGAACAGTGAAACGTTTTGTGCGTGATAACCGGATTGTTCCTTTGCAACCCCGACGCACGCCCAACAAGGAGAGGCTCAAACGCCGCCTCTCTTTGACCTCTGGCTGGCGGCGAAACTGTGGCGCGACGCGCGACCTTCGGCGTTCAACTTCGCTGTCCGGGCCGCCCGTGACGCGGTTACTCGCCCCATCCCTGGGGCTCGCCCTTCGGGCCAGCGTAAACGCTGTTCAAAAACGCTCCTGGCGTTTTTGTCCGGCGCGACACGGGCTTTCGCCGCATCCATGCGGCTCACCCGACGAAGTCACCCACCTCAGCACAGTTTTGATACGCCACAAAAGGCTATGGCGCGCAACCAGAAGGGTTCTCAACAATCTGATGATTTGGCGACCAAATTCATCATGCACTGACTACCGCGCAACGAGTCCCCGATCTGCATGGTAGTAATCCGCCGCTTCGCCCGGCGTCAGCAGCAGCACCTCGGCGCCGGGGCGGTGCAGTTGTTGCCGAAAACGTTCCCGCGCCTCGCCCTGTAGCGTCGGCCACTGTTTTTCGTGCTGCCGCCACCAGTTCCGGCGTACCGACAGGCGGCTTTTTTCCCAGCCGAATTCCCCCTCGCCGGCATAGGGCCGTGGTAGCGCGTCGTCGTGGTCGGCGCGCCAGGCCAGATACACATCCAGAGAGTCTTCACCGGCACGAGTAAACAGCTCGGCGTCATCGCTCCAGCCACGCTGGGCTGCCGCCGCGCAATATCCCAATGAGAACGTCAACGAGGATTGCGCCGCGATGGTGCGATCGCCTAACTGTTTTCCTTCCGCCTGATAATCCCCCGCTTCTAATGCGGCAGGTGCCGCAATACGTTGCTCATACACACTGTCTATCAGCAAACGCGCCTCTTCCGGCATACGTAGCGCACCGCGTTCACGCAATATCGCCTGAGTGCGCCATAACACCGCCTGATGCGAATACACCGCGCCGGTGCCGCGCAGCTCTGCACCCAACCAGTCGCGCCCGGCGTCCGGTTGCCATTCCGGCGCCAGCACCCACAACACCGGCGCGGGGCGGTCATCCTGCCGCGGCGCGGCGTCGTCTGGCCGCTTACAACCACCGTCGGCCCGGCGAATGTGACGTTGCAAACGCCCGGCCCGCTGGATGAGCAAATCCACCGGCGCGAGATCGCTTATCATCACATCCACATCAATATCCAGCGACTGTTCCACCACCTGCGTAGCAATCAATACCTTGCCGCGCCGGGCACGGCCGTCGCTGTGCTTACCGAAGCGCTCGACCGCCGTATCCTCAATCGCCAGCCGGTCGCAAAACGCAAACCGGCTGTGGAATAGCAGCACGTCATCCGGCGCTATCTCATCGCACTGACACAGTTGCCGCCAGGCGGCTATCGCGTCGTCCACCGTATTGCGGATCCAGCATACGCATTGCCCGGCCGCCACCGACCGACGAATCAGCGCAATGGCCTCGGCGCTGCGGGATAACCAGTCCACCGCCACGGTACGACAAACCTCGGCTCGGGTTGCCAGCGGCCATTCATGCAACGCCTGCACATTCACTTGAGTAAACCAGGGATAACCCGCCTGCTTCGCCAACGTGCCGGGCGGCTGTTGTACCCCGCGGTAGAACGCCTGCACCAGCCGCTCCCGCTGCGATGCCGCCAGCGTAGCGGTAAGAATGATCGCGCTGCCGCCCTGACTGGCGTGGAAAGCCAGCAGGTTCTCCAACAGGCGGCTGGTATAGGCGTCATAAGCATGGACTTCATCCAACAGCAGAATTTTGCCGTTAAACCCCAACAGACGCAGCGACTGATGCCGGAATGGCATCACCGCCATCAACGCCTGATCGAGCGTGCCGACGCCGACATCCGCCAGCAGCGCCTTTTTGCGTGAGTCGGCAAACCACTGGTTGCACGCTGCGCTGGCGCTGTTTTCATCCGGGCCATACCGCATCGGCCCGGTCTGTTCCGGCGCCCATAGCGACAATTGAAAATCCGTCACCATGTCGCGCGCGCCATGCGCCAACATCAGCGATGGCGAGCCGGGCTCGTTAAACAGCATGCGGTACGCTGTCGCCAGCCGCCGGTACATGGCGTTGGCGGTCGCCATCGTCGGCAGACCGACGTACACCCCATCGCCGAACCCAGCGCTCAGCAATCGGTGCGTCAACACCAACGCGGCCTCGGTTTTTCCCGCCCCGGTAACGTCCTCCAGTAAAAACAACTGAGGGCCGGGCGTGTTGATATCCACCGACATGGCTTGTTGCTGCAACGGCGTTGGCTGAGTAATAAAGGGAAACAGCGCGTTCATGCTCTGAAACGGCGCGACATGGCAGGCGGCAGGCAGACGCAACACCGCGCTTTCCGCCTGCGGTAACGCATGTTGATGCCAGTAGTCCGCCAGGGCGAGGGGGCCGGCGTGATAAGGGAAATCCGCCTGTGACGAGCCGATCCAATCAGCCAGTACCACACAACCGGCTAACGGCCAGCTTTGCTGTTGCAATAATGCCCGCCAGCGTCGATCGCTAAATGTATCGGGAAACGCGGTTAATTCAGGAAACACCGTGCGCAGGTCGGTGAGATAGGCCTGAGCGGCCAGAATGTCATCCGGGTGAAATGCCAGTGCGCCGTTATCGTCTTCCACCGGCGGTTGGCCATGATGGCCGCACATCAGCCGCAACCACAGATCCATCACATGATGAAACTTATCGGCGCGGGAAACCGTCGGCAGCCAGTCGGCATCCTGCTGCCAGCGGTCATAGAGTTGGTATCGCCACAACCACAGACCTAACGAATCATGGCGCGCCGAAGACACCTGCCCCGTTGATTGCACCAACGGGGCATCCGGGTTTTGGTACAGCCGTTGGAACCCGCGGGCAAATTTACCGATATCGTGCCAGGCCAAAAACCATGCCAACCATAATGCGGCGTGTTCTTCATGCAACCCCAACGCCTGTAGGTGGTCGCGGGCATGAAAACGGTTATGTTTCACCAGCCAATAACCGCAGGCCGCCACATCCAGACCGTGATAAGGCAATAAATGATAAGCCGCGCCGTTTTCATTTTCAGAAGACGACTGCGCTTTACCCCAATAATGAAAATAGGGTGCGGATAACAGTTCCACATGGACTGCCTCGGGCATCGGCTGACCTCATCAATAAAACACCTGACTATTTATTAAGTATGGAAAACAAATAAGCAGTGACAAGATAATTTTTATAAATAAAAAAGCGACTTATCACCGCTGCGGCATTCGTTAGTCGATAAATGTTAGTCGATAAATAATATTTAAAAATAAATATACCCGTCATATTCAAGTTGCAGATGTGTTGGCTGCGTGACTCGGCCCATCAATGGGCCTCGCCCTTCCGGCCGCAGCAAGCAGCGTTCAAATAAACAGATGTCTATTTGTCGCTCACCCGAATCACTTACCTGAATCACTTACCTGAATAAGCTCATCGGGATTCACTCACTTGCCGTCTTTCTGCAACTCGAATTATTTGAGGGATATATCCTTACCCCGGTAATAATTATTGAAAAATAAAATTCAGTGATTGAATTAGCTGAATATTGTTTTATCCCATTTCCTTTAAAGCCGGTGGCGATACGCATGTCTACGGCGCAATGGGGCCAAATCTGCCGTTTTTTCTCCGCAGGTGAGACGCTTTTCATCCCCCTCGCCCATCAATAAGTTGATTAGCTAAACCGTTTCTTCTATGTTAGCGAACAGTTTAACTATCCTCGATGAAGAGTGTGATTATGTCTCATAAAGTATGGGTTATGGGCGATGCGGTGGTCGACCTCATTCCAGAAGGCGAAGATCGCTATCTGAAATGCCCAGGCGGCGCCCCTGCCAATGTCGCCGTAGGTGTGGCCCGATTAGGTGGGCACAGCGGTTTTATCGGCCGCGTCGGCGAGGATGTATTTGGTCATTTCCTGCGCGATGTATTGGCCCGCGAGCAGGTGGATGTTCGCCATATGCAACCGGATGCGGAGCACCGCACCTCCACGGTGGTGGTGAGCCTGGATGCGCAAGGCGAACGTACTTTCACCTTCATGGTGCGGCCCAGCGCCGACCTGTTTCTACAACCGGACGACTTGCCCGATTTCCAGCCGGGGGAATGGCTGCACCTCTGCTCCATCGCCCTGTCGCGCGAACCCTCCCGCAGTACCGCATTGCTGGCGATGCAGCGTATTCGGGAAACCCAGGGCTGGGTCAGTTTCGATCCGAACATCCGCGAAGACCTGTGGCCTTGCCGCCAAACGCTGAGAGATAACCTGGATCAGGCGCTGAAGTTAGCGGATGTGGTGAAATTGTCCGAAGAGGAATTCCACCTGCTCAGCGGCACCCGCGATATCCCACAGGGCACCGCCGCGCTGATGGCGCGCTACCCGATACGGCGTCTGCTGCTGACACTGGGCGGTAACGGCGTATGGCTGCACAATGGCCGATACTTACAGCATTTTCCGGCCCAGCGCGTCATACCGATAGACACCACCGGCGCGGGCGATGCGTTTGTCGCCGGTATGTTGGCCGCGTTGGCGCAGCATGACAGTCCATTTGACATTATGGACTGGCGGCCGATGGTTGATCAGGCGCAGCGCTGCGGCGCGCTGGCGACCACGGCCAAAGGCGCCATGACTGCGCTGCCGCACGCCAGACAGCTCGCCCACACTGAAAACGCATCCAACTGATTTAATTACAATATGACTCACCTCCCCCACCGACGGCACAGCCGGTGGGGCATCACCCGGCCATCCTCTCTTTTCCGATTTCCCGGTGGGGGAAAATCCCCCTGACGCCGCCGTCTTGCGGCGGTGGATGTCATGGTTTTGTCGCCAGGATCACAGTTACCACAGCAGGAACGCAAAATTGCTTGCCAACCTGCGCTCGCCCCCATTAGCTTCATTTTGCATAACCGGTTTAGCAATTTAGCAAAACAATGACAGCCAAACCTAAAAGAGACCCCCTATTATGATAAAGCAGACCTCTCTCGCCGCCGCTATTGGGCTTGCGTTATGCGCATCCCCGCTCGTGATGGCCGCGTCGTCGGACAGCATCGAAACGCGGCTGAACGCCTTGGAACAGCGTCTTCAGCAAGCCGAACAACGCGCCAGGCAGGCCGAAGCCCGCGCCGATGCGGCGGAAAAACAGGCCAGACAGCTTGCCACCCGCACGTCACAGGTAGAGCAGAAGACCCAGCAGG
This sequence comes from Musicola paradisiaca NCPPB 2511, assembly GCF_000400505.1. NCBI lineage: Bacteria > Pseudomonadati > Pseudomonadota > Gammaproteobacteria > Enterobacterales > Pectobacteriaceae > Musicola > Musicola paradisiaca. The sequence goes on from NZ_CM001857.1 coordinate 4,143,805, forward strand.
TGGAGTTCGCCACCCAGCAAGTCGCCCAGCAGACACAGCAAGTGGCGCAACGCGCCGCACAAACCGAGCAGCAGACCCAACAGGTGGCGCAGCAAACGAAATCGCTATCCAGCAAAAGCAGCTTTGCTGATGGGTTTGAATTTCACGGCTATGCCCGTTCCGGGCTGGCGGCACACAGCTCGACCACCAGCTCAAACGCTGATATCGGCCCCGGAATGACGCCCGCTGGGGAAACCGGCGGCCATGTCGGCCGTCTCGGCAACGAGGACGACACCTACCTTGAAATGAAACTGGAGCACCGCACCAAACTGGCCAACGGCGCCACCACGCGCTTCAAGGTGATGATGGCGGACGGGCAACGCAGCTATAACGACTGGACCGCCACCACCAGCCAGTTGAACGTGCGCGAAGCCTTTGTGGAGCTAGGTTCGCTGCCTACCTTTACCGGCGCGTTCAAAGACACCACGTTATGGGCGGGCAAACGTTTTGACCGCGACAACTTCGATATTCACTGGATCGACTCCGACGTGATCTTTCTGGCGGGTACCGGCGGCGGCATTTATGACGTCAAGCCGACGGACGGCTGGAAAACCAGCGTCTCGATGTACGGCCGTAGCCTGGGTGAAATCACCTCGCTGGACAACGAGATCCAGAACTATATCGTCACCAGCAACAACTTCGTCGGCCCATTCCAGTTCATGCTGAGCGGCCTGAATGCCCGCAATAACGACGTCAAAACCAATAGCGGCGTTAACAGCGCCAACCACGTCACCAATACCAATGCCGGCGACAACGGCTACCACGCGATGGCGGCCTGGCACGGCGATAGCTTCTACGGGCTGCGAGAGGGGACGGCTAAAGTGGCGGTGCTGTACGGCCACGGTCTGGGGGCGGAAGTGAAGTCTCTCGGCGCCGACGGCAACCTGACCAAAGATGCCGACACCTGGCGGCTGGCGACTTACGGCACCACGGCGCTGAACCGCACCTGGAGTTTTGCACCCGCCGTGCTGGCTCAAAGCAGCAAAGACCGCTACGTACAGGGGGACGACTACAGTTGGGTGACATTTAATGCGCGCCTGATTCAGGAAATCACAGAAAATTTCGCACTCGCGTATGAAGGTAGCTATCAATATATGGACCTGAACCCGCGGGGGTACAACTCGCGCAATCAGGTCAGCGGCAACTTCTACAAGCTGACCTTTGCACCGACGTTCAAGGTGGGGGATATCTCCAACCTCTTAAGCCGACCAGAGCTGCGCGTTTACGCCAGCTACATGAACTGGGATAAACGCCTGGATAAATACGCCAGCGACGATGCCTTCGGCGCTACCGGCTTCAAAGCCGGCGGGGCCTGGACCTTCGGCGTCCAGATGGAAACCTGGTTCTGATAGTCAACTCTGCCGTACCGACGCCGGGTATTCCGCCGGTACGGCAAACATGTTTCAACAACGAGGAATGCTATGGATATTCATGCCACCGCGACGACTCTGCTTCCCTTGCTGGGCGGAAGAGAGAACATTGCCAGCGCCGCACATTGCGCCACCCGTTTACGTCTGGTGTTGAAAGACGATGCGATGGCGGACAAAGCCGCTATTGAAAACGTCGAGGGCGTCAAAGGGTGCTTCCAGAATGCGGGCCAAATGCAGATTATTTTTGGTTCGGGCCTGGTGAACAAAGTCTACGCCGAGTTTATCAACGTCGCCGGTATCAGCGAGGCCAGCACCGCGGAAACCGCTACGCTGGCGGCGCAGAAGCTCAATCCGCTACAACGGCTGGCCCGCCTGCTCTCCAATATTTTCGTGCCCATCATCCCCGCCATCGTGGCTTCCGGCCTGTTAATGGGGCTGTTGGGGATGATCAAAACCTACGGCTGGGTGGATGCCGGCAGCGCACTGTTCGTGATGCTGGATATGTTCAGCTCGGCGGCATTCATCATCCTGCCAATCCTGATAGGCTTTACCGCCGCACGCGAGTTTGGCGGCAACCCCTATCTGGGCGCCACGTTGGGCGGCATCCTGACTCACCCGGCGCTGACGAACGCCTGGGGCGTGGCCGGCGGTTTCAAGACCATGAGCCTGTTCGGGCTGGATGTCGCCATGATTGGCTATCAGGGTACGGTTTTCCCAGTGCTGCTGGCCGTCTGGTTTATGAGTTTGGTGGAAAAACGGCTGCGCCGGGTGGTACCGAACGCGCTGGATATTATCGTGACGCCATTCCTGACCGTGATTATTTCAGGCTTCGTGGCCATGCTGGTGATCGGCCCGGCGGGACGTATGCTGGGCGACGGTATTTCTCTCGTACTCAACACCCTGATTACCCATGCCGGATGGCTGGCAGGCCTGTTGTTTGGCGGTCTTTACTCGGCAATCGTCATTACCGGCGTACACCACAGTTTCCATGCCATTGAGGCCGGGCTGCTGGGCAATCCGTCGATTGGCGTCAACTTCCTGCTCCCCATCTGGGCCATGGCCAACGTCGCCCAGGGCGGCGCCTGTCTGGCGGTCTACTTCAAAACCCGAGATGCCAAAATCCGAGCCATTGCCGTACCGTCCGCGCTCTCTTGCCTGCTCGGCATTACCGAAGCGGCGATTTTCGGGATCAACCTGCGTTTCATCAAACCGTTTCTGGCGGCGCTGGCGGGCGGTGCGCTGGGCGGCGCCTGGGTGGTCGCCAACCACGTCAATATGACGGCAGTTGGGCTGACCGGCATTCCAGGGCTGGCAATCGTACAGGCAGGTTCTATCCTGAACTATCTGATCGGCATGCTGATCGCGTTCGGCGCCGCATTCGTCCTGTCGTTCCTGCTGAAATACAAAACGGACAACGCATAATGAAGGAAATCCACCTGTTAAAACGGATGGCGCAAACCCTGATGTCGGGGCAGTCCCGTCAGACTTACGATCCCTGGCGTCCCCAATGGCACCTGTCACCACTGGTGGGCCTGATGAACGACCCCAACGGTTTCATCCAGCATAACGGGCGCTACCATCTGTTTTATCAGTGGAATCCTTTGGCCTGCGCCCACGGCGCCAAATGTTGGGGCCACTGGAGCTCCGCCGACCTGGTGCACTGGCGCCACGAACCTGTGGCGCTGTTGCCAGTAGAACGCTATGAAAGCCATGGCTGTTATTCCGGTTCCGCCGTGGCGGATAACGGCGTACTGACGCTGATTTATACCGGTAACGTCAAGTACGACGACGGCTCACGTACCGCGTACCAGTGCCTCGCGACGGAAAATGCCGACGGCGAGTTCGACAAACTTGGCCCGGTGTTGACGCTGCCGGAAGGCTATACCGGCCATGTCCGCGACCCGAAAGTCTGGCGATATCAAGATTGCTGGTATATGGTGCTGGGCGCGCAGGATGCGACGTTACAGGGCAAAATTCTGCTGTATCGTTCCGACAATTTGCGCCAGTGGCAATTGCTGGGTGAAATCGCCGGTTCGCGGCTGAATGGCCTGGGCGATTTCGGCTACATGTGGGAGTGCCCGGATCTGTTCCCGCTCGACGGGTGGGACGTCCTGATCTGTTGTCCACAGGGGCTGGCGGCGGAGGACGAACGCTATCTGAATACCTACCAGTCCGGCTATTTCGTCGGCCATCTGGAGGGCGAACAAGGGCGCTTCACCCATCAAGCATTCAATGAGTTGGATCATGGCTTCGAGTTTTATGCGCCGCAAACGACATTGAGCGATGATGGGCGCCGATTGCTGTTCGGTTGGATGGGCGTGCCGGATCAGAACGAATTTCAACAACCGACGATCGCACACGGTTGGATCCATACCATGACCTGTCCGCGCGAACTGACGCTGCGCGACGGTCGGCTTTACCAATTGCCGGCCCGCGAATTGCAACGATTGCGCCTGCGCGAATACCAGTGGCAGGGGACGGCGAGTTATGCGCCTGCGCTCCCTGCAGGCAGTGCGGAGCTATCGCTCGATATCCAGGGCGAATTCCAGGCGCATTTCGCCGACCAGATGACATTGAACTGGGATGGCGAACGCCTCTCACTCAGCCGCCGTCATCGGCTGACGGGCGAACCGGAGCACCGTTACTGGCGCGGCACAACGCTCTACCACTTGCAGATCCTGTGCGATCGCTCCAGCGTGGAAATCTTTATCAATCACGGTCAGGCCGTTATGTCGTCGCGTTATTTCCCCGACGGCGACGCCACGATCCGCTTCCAGGGGTCGGGCAGTATCCTGCTCCGGCACTGGTTGTTGTCCCCATGCGTGATAGAATGACGGCCTTCTTTAGGCAGCGAAAGATCAAGCGGTGAAACAGACCAAACGCATCACTATCAGCGATATCGCCAGGCTGGCGGGCGTTTCCAAATCCACGGCCAGTCTGGTGCTGAATGGCCGTAGTAAAGAGTTTCGTGTGTCGGACGACACCCGCGACCGGGTGCTCGCTCTTGCCCAGCAGCAGCGTTATCAACCCAGCATTCATGCGCGTTCCCTGCGCTCCCGCCGTAGTAATACGCTGGGGTTGGTGGTGCCGGAAATGACCAACTACGGTTTTGCCGTCATTTCCCGCGAGTTGGAATGTCTGTGCCGCGAGGCGGGCATCCAGTTGCTGATCGCCTGTACCGATGAAAACGCCAGTCAGGAAATGATGGCCGTCAACAGTTTGATACAGCGCCAGGTCGATGGGTTGATTGTCGCCTCCAGCATGCTCAGTGATGCGGAATACCAGAAGATCAATCAACAGTTGCCGGTGGTGCAGTTCGACCGGGTGATCGGCGATTCCGACCTCCCCCTGGTGATCACCGAATCGGTGGAGTCCACCGCTACGCTGGTGGAAAGAATCGCGCGTCGTCATAGCGACGAGTTTTATTTCATCGGCGGGCAGGCGCGCATATCCCCAACACGCGACCGACTGGCCGGTTTTCAGCTTGGGCTGGAGCGCGCCGGCGTCGAATGTCGCACGGAATGGGTTATTCACGGCAGCTATCATCCCAGCGCCGGTTACGAGATGTTCGCCCAGCTCTGCGCCCAACTGGGCCGGCCGCCTAAAGCGTTATTCACCGCCGCCTGCGGTTTGCTGGAAGGCGTGCTGCGCTACCTCAATCAGCACGATCTACTGAACAGCAACCTGCATCTATGCAGTTTTGACGATCACTATTTGTTCGACTGCCTGCCGCTGAAGATCGACACCATCGCGCAGGACTGCGAAACGCTGGCGCGCAACAGTTTCGACATGATCACCGCACTGGTTGACGAGCGTCCTTTGCCTGATAGCCGCATTTACGTCCCTACCCGCATCCACTGGCGGCACCCCGACTCACTAGCTTAACCTGCAGGCGAAAAAAAAGCGCGTTACCGCGCTTTTTCCGCCCCCATCAGGCCGACTTTGAGATACCCCGCATCACGCAGTGAATCCATCACCCTCATTAGGGTTTCGTAATCGACGCTCTTATCAGCTTGAAAGAAAATCGTGGTTTCCTTGTTCCCCTGAGTTTTGGCTTCCAATGCCTGCGCCAATGCGGTTTCCGCCACCGGCTCCTCGCCCAGATACAGCTGCCGATCCGCTTTCACTGTCAGATATACCGGCTTGTCCGGCCGCGGCTGGGGTTTAGCGGTGGAGGCAGGCAGATTGACGCGGACATCTACCGTCGCCAGCGGCGCGGCCACCATAAAGATGATCAGCAACACCAGCATGACGTCGATAAACGGCGTCACGTTAATATCGTGCATTTCGCCGTTTTCGCTCTGCCCGTCATTGAGATGCATGGCCATGACTCAACCTACCCGCAGTTTTTGCGCCGCTGAAGCCATCTGGCTCCCCACGCTGGCAGCGATATCGAGATCGCGGCTTTGCAGTAACAATACCTGTGCCGCCACATCGCCGACGATCGCCTTGTAGCTGGTAGTCCAGCGGGCGAAAATGTTGTAGATCACCACGGCAGGGATTGCCGCTATCAACCCGATAGCCGTCGCCAGCAATGCTTCGGCGATACCGGGAGCCACTACCGCCAGATTGGTGGTTTGGGTATGTGCGATACCGATGAAGCTGTTCATGATGCCCCAGACGGTTCCGAACAGGCCGATGAACGGCGCGATGGCCCCTACCGTCGCCAGATAACCGGTACCGCGGCCCATCTGGCGCCCCGTCGCCGCAACGCGACGCTCAAAGCGAAACGCCGTGCGCTCTTTAATACCGTTGTTGTCATCCGAACGAGCGGACAGCATCTGTTCGTTACGCGCATCGTCCAGCAGTTGCAACGCGACGCTGCCGGGCTTGAAGACGGCGGCGATATCTGCAGCGTCGTCCAGCGTACTGGCATCTTCCAGCGCCAGATGTTCACGGCGAATACGGTTTTTGGCGCTCATCAGGCTGGCGCTTTTACTCAGGAAAATCGCCCAGGTAATCACCGAGGCCACCACCAGACCGATCATCACCGTTTTTACTACCACGTCGGCATGCTGGTACATGCCCATCACGGAGAGATCCATTCTCATCAGGTTGTTTTCACCCGCGCCTGGCACACTTACGCCGTTGACTGCCAGCGGCGCCGGCGCCGCGATCACCGCGCCGCTCACGCCAGAAAACAGTACCAACGTCAGCAGGCGGTGAATCCATACCTGGAATACAAGACGGGCGCTCCGTAATACAGATAACGCCCGCCGGTTACTATTATTGTCAGCCGTATACACGCTGTACCTCCACCAATCATCCAAACTCATGCCATATTCGGATGAAAATGATACCAAACCTGGGATTAATTGATAGTCGTTCTCATTATTATTTGCGCATTTAAACCGCACGCTTAATAAGGTCTTGTGCTAAATCCCGCGGCAAACGCACCGACCGCGCAAACATTGTCCCCCTGTCCCATCAGTCGTGATAACGTAAGAGATTCCCACGTCGTACCGATTTCTCCGCGTAAGTCGCCAGGATCGCTAGCAGCAGGTAAATGCCGAATGACAAGTAAAAATATCGCCACCCGACTGGTGGCCGCCGGACGCAGTAAAAGAGTTACCCAGGGCGCCGTCAACCCGGTAATTCAACGGGCGTCTTCTCTGGTTTTCGATACCGTTCAGGACAAAAAGAACGCCGCCATCAACCGAACCAAAGGTGCGCTGTTTTACGGCCGTCGCGGTACGTTGACCCATTTTGCGCTGCAGGATGCCATGTCTGAACTGGAAGGCGGCGCAGGATGTGCACTCTACCCATGCGGTGCCGCCGCTATCGCCAACGCGATCCAGGCGTTTGTCTCCGCCGGCGACCATCTGCTGGTCACAGGCTCCGCTTATGAACCTACTCAGGATTTTTGTAACAAAGTGCTGGCGAAAATGAACATCGCCACCACGTTTTTTGACCCGATGATCGGCGGCGATATCGCCAGCCTGATCCAGCCCAACACACGGGTGGTTTTTCTGGAATCCCCCGGTTCCATCACCATGGAAGTACAGGATGTCCCGGCGATCGTCGCCGCGGTACGCCGCGTCAATCCGGATATCGTCATCATGATCGACAATACCTGGGCTGCGGGTGTCTTGTTCCGCCCGCTTGAGCTGGGCGTGGATATTTCCATCCAGTCAGGCACCAAGTATATCGTCGGCCATTCCGACGCCATGATCGGCACCGCGGTGGCCAATGCCCGCTGCTGGGATCAGCTCCGGGAGCAGTCCTATCTGATGGGGCAGATGGCGGATGCGGACAGCGCCTATCTGGCCAGCCGTGGCCTGCGTACTCTGGGCGTGCGTCTGCAACAGCATCAGGAAAACAGCCTGCGCGTTGCCCGCTGGCTGGCGGAGCGCCCGGAAGTGGCGGTGGTCAATCACCCAGCGCTGCCCGGCTGCAAGGGCCACGAATTTTTCGTCCGCGATTTCAGCGGCTGTAACGGCCTGTTTTCTTTCGTACTTAAAGAGAAACTCAGTCGGGAACAATTGGCCCACTATTTGGATCATTTCAGCCACTTCAGTATGGCCTACTCCTGGGGAGGGTTTGAATCGCTGATCCTGGCTAATCAACCGGAAGAACTGGCGTCGCTCCGCCCGGCCGGCGGCGTGGATTTCAGCGGGACGCTCATCCGGCTGCATATCGGTCTGGAAGATGTCGGCGATCTGATTGAAGATCTGGCTGCCGGATTCGGGAGAATTCAGGAAATGTGATAGCCCTATCTCTTCCTTCCCCTGGAAGCTGCTGCGGGCATAAAGGTAATACGTGTATGATGAAACGTAACAATGATGACTATAAATTTACCTTTTTTCCCCTATTCTTTTGATCCTGCGTTGTTAAGACGTGAGAAGCGAAGACATCGCAGCTTCGGGGGTCACAGCAAAACCAGACAGGAAGCACTATGAGTGTTGTTCATGAAATTATTCAGGCACTGTGGCGACAGGATTTCAGTGCCTTGACCAATCCCCATGTGGTGTGGGTGATTTACGGCGTTCTTTTTACCACCCTGTTTCTGGAGAATGGCCTGCTGCCCGCATCTTTCCTGCCGGGCGATAGCCTGCTGTTATTGACCGGCGCCATGATAGCCAAGGGCGTGATGCATTTTATGCCCACGGTATTGCTGCTGACGCTGGCGGCCAGCCTCGGTTGCTGGCTGAGCTATCTGCAGGGGCGTTGGCTGGGGGATACTCGTCTGGTAAAGAAATGGCTGCACCAGTTGCCGGCGCACTACCACCAACGCACGCATAATCTGTTTCATCATCACGGGCTCTCGGCGCTGCTGGTCGGGCGTTTTCTGGCTTTCGTCCGCACCCTGCTGCCCACCATCGCCGGCATCTCCGGGTTGAGCAACTCCCGTTTCCAACTTTTCAACTGGTTGAGCGGTTTTCTGTGGGTCTTCGGTATCGTCACGCTGGGTTACTCCATCAGCCATATCCCGCTGGTGAAACGTCATGAAGATCTGGTGATGACCGCACTTTGTATCCTGCCGGTGATTTTACTGGCAAGCGGCCTGGTTGGCATGCTGCTGGTGCTGTGGCGCAAAAAACGCACCGTCGCCGGTTGATATCACGGATTTTACCATTCAGATCATTACGTCGGGGCGCCGCGTTGACAGGTGGCCGCCCCCTCCGCCTGAGAATTCAGCCCTAGTTCCCTTCAATCGCCACCGCGCCGGATCGCAGTTTGACCACTTCATCCCCCGGCGTGGTGCCGAAATAGCGTTTAAATTCCCGGCTGAACTGCGACGGGCTCTCATAGCCAACCTGCATTGACGCGGCGTTGGCGCGCAGGCCGTTATGCACCATCAACTGGCGCGCTTTGTGTAAACGGTATGATTTCAGGTATTGCAGCGGCGATGTGCCAGTCACCGATTTGAAGTTATGGTGAAATGCCGACACGCTCATATTCACCTCGCCAGCCAACTGCTCTACGCTCAGGCTATCGGCGTAATGGTTTTCAATATGTCGTAATGCGCGGGCTACCTGCCCAAAATGGCTATAACGGTTCATCAGCGCATGCAGCGACGCGCCGCAGGGCCCGCACAGCACATGGTAGATAACCTCGCGCACAATCCAGGGGCCTAGCACTCTGGCGTCCCTGGCATCCGCCATCGCTTCTAGTAACCGTTCGGCCGCGCACAACAGCGCCTCGTTAAGCGGAACGCTGCTGAACCCGGAGGTATCCGCCCGCTGTTTCTTCATGCTGCCGTCATCACCCATTTCTATCAGTAAATCCTGCAGCATCGGGATATCCACCCGAATGGAAATGCCGACGATGGGACTCTCCGGGCTGGCGAAGTTTTCGCATTCAAACGGTAACGGCACCGTCATTAGCAGGTAGTTTTGCGGATCATACTGAAAGACTTTATCCCCCAGATAACCGACTTTGTGCCCCTGAAAAATAATCACGATACAAGGGTCATACAGCACCGGCGTTCGCGCACTGTGCGTATCGGCATAAATAATTTTGACCTGCGATATTGGCGATTGGGTTACACAGTTGCGACTGATGTAAGGCATCGCCAGATTGACTAATCGCTGACGTTGACTATGGTTTTGCATATATTCATCTCTTACAGACAATAGAAATAAAATGACATATGCGGGGTTCCTAATCACCCTTTTCTTCTTAAGATTGCAGGAATAGGCAATACATGTAGAGAAATGAGCATTGCCGCCGCGTTAGCATCGGCCGAGAATATTTGCACATCCTGTCAGTGCCTCGCGCACCCGACTTCCCGCCCCATATAACAGGGATAGCCATGAATCAGACCATCGAATTACTGACTCAACACCGTAGCGAACGCAGCTATCAGGACAAACCCATTCCGGAAGACGTGCTGTCCGCCATCATTGAAGCCGCACACCTGGCGCCGACCTCCGTCAACTCGCAGCAAGTCTCAGTGATTGTCATTCGTGACCCGGCGCGGCGCGCTCGCATCGCCGAACTCGCAGGCGGGCAGCCCTGGATAGCGCAGGCGCCGGTTTTCCTGGCATTGGTGCTGGACATGCACAAAACCGCCACCGGCATCGACATGAGCGGCAATACTCAACACGCCCACGAAAGCGTGGAGAGCATTATTTCCGGCGCCACGGATGTCGGGATTGCCCTGGGAACGCTAATTGCTGCGGCACATTCGTTTGGCCTTGGCATCGTCCCCATCGGCGGCATTCGCCGTCAACCGCAGGCCATTATCGATCTGCTGCAACTGCCGTCGCTGACTTTCCCGGTGGCGGGGCTGGCGCTTGGCTACGTGGATAAACCCGCGCACCAAAAACCGCGTCTGCCGCTAAACACCTTTCGTCACGACGAGGTTTACCATCAGGAACACCTGAAAACCGCCATTGAACAATACAATCAGACGCTGGTGGCTCACTGGGAACAGACCGGACGCCGTGATGGCGAGCCCTGGGGCAGCAATACCGCCAGCTATTACCAACATATCTACTACCCTCAAGTACGCCCTGCGCTCTTGCAGCAAGGCTTCAAACTGGATCAATAATCATGCAAAACTTTACCCTTCACACCCCGACTAAAATCCTGTTCGGCAAAGGACAAATCGCTGGACTGGCGGCGGAAATTCCGGCTGACGCCCGTATTCTGATGACCTACGGCGGCGGCAGCATCAAGCACAACGGCGTGTTCGATCAGGTGATGAGCGCGCTCAAAGGCCGCTATGTGCTGGAATTCTCCGGTATTGAACCCAACCCGACTTATGAAACGCTGATGAAAGCGGTCGACATCGTGCGTCGTGAAAAAATCGATTTTCTGCTGGCCGTCGGCGGCGGCTCCGTAGCGGACGGCACCAAGTTCATCGCGGCTGCCGCCAACTACACCGCGGAGGCGGATCCCTGGCATATCCTGCTGACCCGGGGCGCGGAAGTAACCAGCGCACTGCCCATCGGCGTGGTGCTGACCCTGCCGGCTACCGGCTCCGAATCCAATTCCGGCGCGGTTATCACCCGCAAGACCAGCGGCGACAAACAGGCATTCATGAATCCGCTGGTTTGCCCGAAATTCGCGGTTCTCGACCCGGAAGTCACCTATTCACTGCCACCACGCCAAATCGCCAACGGCGTTGTCGATGCCTTTGTACATACCGTCGAGCAGTACCTGACCTACCCGGTCAACGGCAAAGTGCAGGATCGTTTTGCGGAAGGGCTGCTGCTGACATTGATTGAAGAAGGCCCACGCGCACTGAAAGAGCCGACTAACTACGATGTACGCGCCAACGTGATGTGGAGCGCGACCCAGGCGCTGAACGGTCTGATCGGCGCTGGCGTGCCACAAGACTGGTCGACCCATATGCTGGGGCACGAAATCACCGCGCTGCACGGCCTGGATCACGCCCAGACGTTGGCCATCGTGCTGCCTGCCATGCTGAATGCGCGTCGCGTTCAAAAAAGGGAAAAACTGCTGCAGTACGCGCAGCGCGTCTGGAATCTGACTTCAGGCAGCGATGATGAGCGCATCGACGGCGCGATCGCCGCCACCCGCCATTTCTTTGAAAGTCTTGGCGTTCCGACCCGCTTCTCCGACTATAAACTGGACGGCAGCTCAATTCCGACGCTGGTGAGCAAGCTCAACGAGAAGAACCTGACCGCACTCGGCGAGCACTACGACATCACGCTAGAACACAGTCAGCGCGTCTATGAAGCCGCTCTCTGACGGAATGCGGCGATACTATCGGCGCGTCCCACCGCGCCGTTTCGGGAACCGTTTCTTCCGTGCGCTCCCGCAAAAACGGGCTTAGGCGGTTGCTTTACCGCCGGGGAAACGGGGTAAAGTCAGAAGGTTTGTCAGTCGTCCAGGACGCTGCCGTCAGGCGGCGTCTTTGTCTTTATCGTCGCCCGGCTCGCACCGGCATTCAGACGGAAAACACAACAGGAGAGCCACATGTCTGTCCCCCCAATGATTACCCTGTCCGACGGCAATGTGATGCCGCAGCTCGGGCTTGGCGTCTGGCGCGCCAGCAATGAACAGGCCGCTAATGCGGTCGCCGAAGCGCTGGCAGCGGGCTACCGTGCCATAGACACCGCCGCTATCTACCGTAACGAGGTTGGCGTCGGTCAAGCGCTGCAGGCCACGTCAGTCCCTCGCAGCGAAATTTTCGTCACCACCAAGCTCTGGAATGCCGACCACCTGGCCCCGGAACAGGCACTGCAGGATAGCCTGAATCGTCTGCAACTGGAGTATATCGACCTCTACCTGATCCACTGGCCGTTGCCGGAGCGGGATCACTACGTGGAAGCCTGGCAAGGGTTGCTGCGGCTGAAGGAGCAGGGGCTCGCCAAAAGCGTCGGCGTCTGCAATTTCAAACCTCATCATCTGCAACGCCTGTTGGATGAAACCGGCGTGTTGCCGGTTGTTAACCAAATCGAACTGCACCCGCTGTTCCAGCAGCACGATGTGGCCCAATGGAATGCCGCCCGCCATATCCGCACCGAGTCCTGGAGCCCGCTGGCGCAAGGCGGCGACGGCGTGTTCGACCACCCGGTCATCCAGCAGCTGGCGCGAAAATATGCCAAATCGCCGGCCCAGATTGTCATCCGCTGGCATCTGGATCGAGGCTTGATCGTCATACCTAAATCAGTAACGCCGTCCCGTATCCGGGAAAACATCGATGTGTTTGACTTCAAATTGGAACAGGAGGATATCGACGCCATCGCCACACTGGATAGTGGTAAACGGCTGGGCCAGGATCCCGACCTCCCCCGTTCGGACACGCATAAAAAAATCTGAATCCGCACTCACATAGCCGGGGGCGCCGTGTCGCTTCCGGCTAACAGGAGACGTGGAATTCGTACATGTCGCTGCGACAAAAAATTTCGCAGTATTCCAGCAATTCCCCTTTATCGCCGTAGGTCAGTTGCCGGTGAAACGTCACCGGCGCGCCAGTGGGAATCTTCAGATGGGATGCAACATCATCCGGTGCGCCCAACGCCTTGAGCCAGAATTGTTTCCGTCCCGGAAAAATACCGCGCGCCGCCCAATACTGATACAGCGAGGTCTCCACGTCTTCAGGGGTCGGCAACAGATGCAGCGGGATCCAGGTACTCTCCAATGATGCGGGTTCATCATTCAGCAAACGCACGCGATACAGTTTGGTCATACGCAGGCTGGACAAGGTCGGCAGCAGTAGCGCCAAGCCTTCCGGCGCAGCGATATCCGTCTGGCGCGCCAGCCAGATATTACCGGCCGAACCGCCCTGTTGCTGCACTAACGCGGTAAAACCGGATTCATCCTCGTCCAGCGAATAGTCCAGCAACGGCGCAATGCGGGTTCCGACGCCCTGCTGGCGGATAATCAATCCTTTTTCTTCCAGCAGCGCCAGCGATCGGGAAACCGTCACTCGCGACAGCCCCAGCAATTGAACCAGCTGCCGTTCGGGTGGCAGGAACTGCCCCGCCAGATCGCTGCGTTGGTGAAGACAGTGTTCCAGCATATGGGCCAGCTGCATGTAGCGCGGGGCGGACGAAGGTTGTTCCAGCAGCGCACGCAGATCAGAGAAAAGTTTTTGCATAGCGTTCTTCTGATTGTTATCGGCTGTGACGTCCGCAAACGGTACGATGCCACATTTATCAGCGTCACAGTTCTTTAATTGGCCTTTTAATGGCATTAAATTGGCCTTGCCATTATCGTTCATCTTACGTACATTGACCACCAGTTATCAGGTTACACCGAGCCAACACCAGGGGTCGTTAATGACCGTAACGAAAAATCCTCACGACGCCATTCTCGGCTGTCTTTACGGCCAGGCAGTAGGTGACGCGATGGGGATGCCATCAGAATTGTGGCCGCAAGAACAGGTACGCCGCCATTTCGGCTGGATCGACACCTTCCTACCCGGCCCTGATGAAAATGTCGCAGCACAGGGACTGAAAGCCGGCGAATACACCGATGACACACAACAAGCCATCGCGCTCCTGAATGCTATCGTGGAGGCCGACGGCGCGGTCGAACCGGAACGTATCGCCAGGCATATTCTGGCATGGGCCGAACGCATCAACGCTTTTGAACGCAATGTCCTCGGCCCCAGTTCCAAGGCCGCGCTGAATGCTATCCGCGTCGGTACGCCTGTCCATGATATCCAGGCTAACGGCGTCACCAACGGCGCCGCCATGCGCATCGCACCGTTGGGGTGCGCGGCGGATACGTCGGATCGCGAAGCGTTCATGCTGGCCGTCCGCCTGGCTTGCAGCCCTACGCATCAGTCTGATATTGCCGTCGCCGGCGCATTCGCTATTGCCTGGGCCATCAGCCGGGCCATTGACGGCGTAAGCTGGCAGGCGCTCAAAACCGAGCTTCCCGGCTTGACTGAGAACGTACAACGGCAACGCATTACCACCTTTTGCCCACAATTGGGCCGTCGAATTACGCAGGCCCTCAATTTTACCGAGACCCTTCGCAACTTGCCTGATTCCCGCGCGCTGTCGGAACTTTACGATACGTTGGGCGCAGGTATGGACACACTGGAGTCAGTGCCGATGGCGCTGGCCCTGGTGGAGCTGGCCGACACCCATCCGCAGCGTTGCGCCGTATTATCCGCCAATCTTGGCGGCGATACGGACACGATTGGCGCCATGGCCACCGCAATTTGCGGTGCGCTGCACGGCATCAAGGCTTTTCCTGCGGCATGGATCTCTACCATTAATCAGGTCAACGCGACTGACTTTACCCCCCTTGCCGCATCACTCTCTGAACTCAGGCTGAAAAGGAGTACGCCAACATGGGTGAAATGCAGCACAGCGAACCGCAACCGCAAAGCAAGTCCTGGATAAAGGTGGAAGAAACCGGCATTGACCTGGTGCCGGATGAAGAACGTACCGGCACGCCGTTGCAGTTGTTTTGGATCTGGTGCGCCGCCAATATCGGTATTCTCGGCATCGTCTACGGTGCCATCATCGTGTCATTCGGGCTATCGTTGATCCAAGCCGTGCTGGCCGCGCTGGTGGGCGTCGCCAGTTTCGCGCTGGTTGGTTACACCTCGTTTGCCGGACAACTCGGCCGCACGTCTACACTCACGTTGTCCCGCGCCATCTTCGGGCTGCACGGCAATATCGTGCCCACCGCTTTCGGGTGGTTCACCCTGATCGGCTGGGAAGCAGTCAATGTGATCACCGGCACCATGACGCTGGCGGCCATGTTCGAAGCGCTTGGTTTTCATAGTGGTACCTCACTCACTACCGTCAGCCTGCTGCTGTTTGCCGGGCTCACCATCGTGGTCAGCCTGTTGGGCCAGAACATTCTGTTTCAGATGCAAAGCTGGTTCAGCAAGATTTTCGGCACCATGACGCTGATCGTGGTCATCCATATTCTGTTCAACACCCCCTGGAGCCAGGTGCTGAATCTGCCTTCCGGCAGTTGGCTGACCGGCTTTCTGCCCGCCGTGTCCGTTATCGCGGCAGGTACCGGCATCGGCTGGACCATCGCCGGCGCCGACTACAGCCGCTACCAACGTCCCACCACGCCGCGCACGCACATTTTTTCTGCGGTCTTCATCGGCGCCTGCCTGCCGCTGGTACTGCTGATGCTGGCGGGGATCCTGCTTTCATCGCGCCTGCAGGATCTGGCGGGATCCGCCAACCCCATCGCACTGATCGGCACCGTACTGCCTACCTGGATGGCGGTTCCTTACTTGCTGACGGCGACAGCGGGCATCGTCACCATCGCCGTGCTGAGCCTGTATTCCGCCAGCCTGAACCTGCTGACCATCGGCATTCGGGTGCGTCAGTCGGTTGCGGTCAGTATCGACGCCGTGCTGATGCTCAGCGTTTCGGTGTATGTTCTGTACATTTCCGGCGATTTCCTGACGCCATTCATCTCCTTCCTGATGTTCTGCGGCGTGTTCCTCTCCGCCTGGGCGGCCATGTTTATTCTCGACTATCTCTGGCTGCGTCGGCATCACGGCTATCCTGCCGAGCTGTTGTTCGGACTCAACGGCAAAAACCGCCACACCCGCTGGATCCCGCTGTGCTGCTGGTTGCTCGGCGCGATCAGCGGACTCATGGTCACCAAAACCGGCTTTATCGACGGGCCGCTTGCCAAGGGCATTTTTGAAAGCTCCAGTCTCGGCATCTTTATCGCTTTCGGCATCAGTCTGATCGCCTATGGCCTGTTTTTGCGGCTGACGCCGCAGGAGCAACGCGCATGACATCGTTTCACGCAACAAGGCCCGTCGTCGTCATCGGTGCCGCGGTCGGCGATATCGTGTTAGGGTTGGCCCGCTTGCCCCATAGCGGCGAAGATCTGGAGGCGGAAGATCGCGGCAGCCAGATCGGCGGTTGCGCGTTCAACGTCGCCAGAGCGCTGCGCCGTCTGGAGGTTCCGGTGATCAACGGTATGACGGTCGGTAACGGCGTATGGGGCCAGCGGGTGGAAGAAACCATGCAGGCGCTGGATATGACGGTACTGCTGCGGCACCGTCATATGGATAACGGCTGGTGTCTGGCGCTGGCGGAACAAAACGGCGAGCGCACGTTCATCTCCGTTCCCGGCTGTGAAGGTATCTGGAGCGATGAACTGCTGGCAAACGTGGTTCCTCCCGCCAATGCGCTGATTTATGCCAGTGGTTATGAGCTGGTGGGCGAAGCTGGCGCTCCGCTGCGTCGCTGGCTGTTGGCGCATCCGCAGCAAAAGCTGATCGATCTTGGGCCCCGTTTGGCAGACATCCCCGCCGACTTTATCCCCACCTTGCAGGGCAGTGATACGCTGCTCACGCTCAATCGGGACGAAACCCGCTACCTGTGCGGCGCCGGCGAACCCGCCGCGCAGGCCGCTCGTTATGCCGCACAATGGGGATTGACCTTGATTTGCCATCTGGATCAGGAAGGCGCATGGATTTGCCCGCCGGACGGCGCGCCGCGTCACCTGGCGGCCTATCCCGCGACAGTGGCCGATACCATCGGCGCGGGCGATGCCCACTGCGGCGGCTTGCTGGCAGGGCTGTCGGCAGGCTGGATGTTGGATGGCGCGGTAGATTTGGCCAATCGGGTGGCGGCTTTTGTGGTCGAAAACACCGGGGCGGCCGGCGCACCGGATTGGGTACAGCTACAACGGCGCTTTCCTGTCACCCACAGCGCATCTTAAACCCGCATCAGGACGGCGGTGCCGGTAAACGGCACCGCCGAAGCGACAAAAACCGGGAAGAGGAAAACCAGGAGAAGAAAGCCAAGAGAGGGAAACGACCGCCGTCGGCGGTCATGTTATCCGGAACGACAGCCTAATTCGGCTGTACCACCAGTTGGCCGTCCGAGCCACGATCCGCCATCTCCAGCGTGTGGCTGTAATACAGGAACGGGAACTGCGGCGTCGAAAACTGGCCGAAGTAGACCAGCAGTTCCACATCGTTTTCCACCCATACCGTATCCTTCCAGCCAGAATCCTCCGACGCCGCCGGGCTGCCGTTGACGCCGCGCACCAGAAACGACGCGCCCTGAATATGGAACGGCTGGGGCTTATCCGCGTGGACGATCCAGCGCTCGCAACGCCCGACCTGCGTCTGCACATCGACGCGGTTGGCATCCCACATCGCGCCGTTGATGCCCGGCAGGCTATCCCCCAGACGGAATTCGCGCGTGCGGCTGACGCCGGCATTCAACATGGTATCCGCCAGCAGCTGCATCGGCAGCGCATCGGTGGCCAACGGCAGCATACCGGTGGGACGCAGCGTCAGGATCTGGGAGGAAATCAGGATATTGGACGGTTCGAACAGGCCGCGGATTCGCTCCATGAAGGTGGCGGATTTTCCGGCGGTCAGCGTCACTTCACTGCCTTGCGACATATCGACCAGCACCTCGCGACGCTCGCCCGGCGCCAGCGACATCTGATTGAGCGCCACCGGCACCGGCAAGAACCCCTGATCGCTGGCGATCAGAAACATCGGTCGGCCATCGCTCATGTACATCACGTAGCGGCGAGCGTTGGAAGCGTTCAGCAAACGCAACCGCACCCAACCGCGAGACACTTCCACATAGGGGTTCTGCACGCCGTTCACCACCAGCGTATCGCCCATAAAGCCGCCGCTGCCGGGCTGGCTGTATTGCGGCGTGCCGAAATTATCCAGCCGCTTATCCTGAATCACCACCGGAAAGTCATCCACACCGTAATGATTGGGGATCGGCAAGGCTTTGCTGACGGCGTCCTCCACCAGCCACAGGCCGGCCACACCGTTATAAACGTGCTGCGCCATACGGTTCGGCGTATTGGCGTGATACCAGCAGGTCGCCGCAGCCTGACGTATCGGCAGCACCGGCGACCAGTCCATATTCGGCTGAATCATACGCCCGGCGCCGCCCATCAATGAGCCCGGTACCTGCAGGCCGCTAACCGTCATTGACACCGGCTCGTTCAGACGATTGCTGTAGATCACTTTGACGTCATCATTGCTGTTCACCCGCACGGTCGGGCCCAGGTAGCGTCCATTGAAGCCCCAGACCGATGCTTTGCGATCGCCGGTGAATGACCAGTTTGCCCGTTGTAGCGTCAAAAAGACGGGCTGCCCGCGACGCGACTCCATCAGCGGAGGAACCGGCAACGGGTTCTGCGTCCCTGAGGCGCGAGCCGGCAGAGAAACGGCGCCGGCACATGCGGCCGCCCCGGTTGCCTGCAGGAATTGACGCCGGCTTAATGACATAGTGACTCCAACAACCTGTTAACCCAGATATTTCTCAGATAATTAACCGTGCTGCGCTGCATTCAGCCGTGCAACTTCCTCATCCAGTTCGGCGATTTTGGCCGCCATAACTTCGTGGCAGTAAATGGCCAGTTCCCGCACCTGATCCTTGCCGTAAGCGCTGGTATCGATCGGCGGCAGCATCTCCACAATGGCGTGACCGTTGTTCCAGCGATTCAGTTTGATCTTACCGTGGGTCGTGGAAACACAGATGGGGACGATCGGCACCCCGGCGGAGATCGCGGCATGGAAAGCACCGGTTTTGAACGGCATCAGACCGCGCCCCCGGCTACGAGTCCCTTCCGGGAACATCCAGACAGAAATATGACGCTCTTTAATATGCTTCACCACCTGCGCAATAGTGCCGTGCGCCTTGGCGCGGTTTTCACGATCGATCAACAGGTTGCCGGTCAGCCAGTACAGTGGCCCGAAGAATGGGATCCATACCAGGCTTTTCTTTCCTACCGTCACGGTACCCGGCAACACCACGTTGGCAGCGGTAATCATGTCGTAGTTATTTTGGTGATTGGCGATGTAGATATAGCATCCCGGATAGGTTTCGCCTTCAGGCTGACGGAGATGCACTTTCAGGCCGAAAACCACCGATAATTTGGCAAACAAACGCCCGAAACGGGATACGTGGCGTGGGTCGCGCGGGGTGAACGAGCAGTAGACCAACCCCAGCACACAAACCGCTATGGAAAAGAGAATGACCACTAAAAACCGCAGAATTAATAACATAGCTACCTCATTAGCCTATTGCCGCCGCTAGTATAACCACTTCGTCATAAAACACACGGCGAACCTTGCGCCAACGCGCGCCCGGCAACAGCGCGGATGGCTGAAATCACCACAGTGGGAAAACATCACGACGGGAACGGGAGCACACGCCGACACGCTATGTGCCGGCGCGGGGGAAAGGATAACCGCGGGGAAAGACACCCAAAACCTACGCTTCCCTGCCGGCGTAACAGCAAGGTGGGATGCACCATGCCGTAACGCCAGTTCCACTCCCGGCGGGGGCTGACATACCGCCCCATCGGGCGTACCGCCTGAACCGAGCATGCGCGCCTTCGCCGGCAGATTTACTCTTCGCTGCCGCCATCCTGCGCCACTACCGGGCTGTCCACTTCGACCCGGTCAACACGCTGCAGGCCGCGCGGCAACGTTGTTCCTTTGCAGCCGCGGCTGGCGGTGAATTTCTGCAGTTCTTCCGGACGCAGGGCATACTTGCGTTTACCGGAGTGCAGCGTCACCGTGGCGCGCGGCGAAATCACCTGCAGCCACAGGATGCGGTCTTCGCCGCTGGCCGCTTGCGCCGCCGGAATAGCGACAATTTTATTGCCTTTGCCTTTCGACAACTGCGGCAAATCCGCCACCGGGAACAACAACATCCGGCCCGCAGCGGTGATGGTCAGCAGCAGATCGTCATCGTGCGACACCTCCAGCGGCGGCAGCACTTTCGCGTTATCCGGCAGGGCCAGTACCGCTTTGCCGACACGGTTGCGCGCCACCAGATCGCTAAACGTACAGATGAAACCGTAACCGGCGTCGGACGCCAGCAGCAGACGCTGCTCATCCGCCGTCATCAGCACCTGCTCTACCGTTGCGCCCGGCGGCAATGTCAGCTTGCCGGTCAAGGGTTCGCCCTGACCACGGGCGGAAGGCAACGTCAGCGGATCCAACGCATAGCTGCGCCCGGTGGAATCGATAAACACCACCGGCTGGTTGCTCTTGCCGCGAGCCGCCGCACGATAGTTGTCACCCGCTTTGTAATTAAGGCCGCTCGGATCGATGTCGTGCCCCTTGGCGCTGCGCACCCATCCCATTTCCGACAACACGATAGTCACCGGTTCCGACGGAGACAGGTCATGCTCACTCATGGCTTTCGCTTCAGCGCGTTCCTGCAACGGCGAGCGACGATCGTCGCCATAAGCTTTAGCGTCCGCCTGAATTTCCTTCTTGAGCAGGCTGCTCATCTTGCGTTCGGACGCCAGGATGTCCTGGATCTGATCGCGTTCTTTGGCCAGTTCGTCCTGTTCGCCGCGAATCTTCACCTCTTCCAATTTGGCCAAATGACGCAGCTTCAATTCCAGAATGGCTTCCGCCTGCGTATCACTCAGCCCGAATCGCGCCATCAGCACCGGCTTGGGCTCATCCTCGGAACGGATGATGTGGATGACCTCGTCGATGTTCAGAAAGGCGACCAGCAAACCTTCCAGCACATGCAGGCGTTTGAGCACCTTGTCCAGACGGAAGCTGAGGCGGCGACGCACGGTGTCGCGACGGAACGCCAGCCATTCGGTCAGGATCTCCTGCAACCCCTTCACGCCAGGGCGCCCGTCCAGACCGATCATGTTCATATTGATGCGGTAGCTTTTTTCCAGATCGGTAGTGGCGAACAGATGGTTCATCACCATATCCAGATCGATACGGTTGGAGCGCGGCACCAGTACCAGACGGGTCGGGTTTTCGTGGTCGGACTCGTCCCGCAGATCGTCGATCATCGGCAGCTTTTTGGCACGCATCTGGCTGGCGATCTGCTCCAGCACCCGTGCGCCGGAAACCTGGTGCGGCAACGCAGTGATGACCACGCTGCCGTCCTCTTTCTTCCACACGGCGCGCATACGCACCGAACCGCGCCCGGTTTCATACATTTTGCGCAGTTCGTCGCGCGATGTGATGATCTCTGCTTCGGTGGGGAAATCCGGCGCCTGAACATGCTGTAACAGCGCATCGAGCGTGGCGTCTGGGTTGTCGATCAACGCCACGGCGGCGGCGGCCACTTCACGCACGTTATGCGGCGGTATATCGGTAGCCATCCCTACCGCAATGCCGGTAGTACCATTCAACAGGATGTTCGGCAAACGCGCAGGCAGCATCTTCGGCTCCTGCATGGTGCCATCAAAGTTCGGCACGTAATCCACCGTTCCCTGACCCAGTTCACCCAGCAATACTTCCGCGTATTTCGACAAACGGGACTCGGTATAACGCATGGCGGCGAAAGACTTGGGATCGTCCGGCGCCCCCCAGTTGCCCTGGCCATCCACCAGCGGATAACGGTAGGAAAAGGGTTGAGCCATCAGCACCATGGCTTCATAACAGGCGCTATCGCCATGAGGATGGTATTTACCCAACACGTCACCGACGGTGCGTGCGGATTTTTTGAACTTGGCGCTGGCGCTCAGCCCCAGCTCCGACATTGCATAAACAATGCGACGCTGAACCGGCTTGAGACCGTCGCCGATGAAAGGTAGCGCCCTATCCATGATGACGTACATGGAATAGTTGAGATAGGCGTTTTCCGTAAATGTGTGTAGCGCGAGACGTTCCGCGCCGTCATGAGTCATATCGCTCATTAATAATCCTTAAACCGTGGCGTTGCCATGTCAGACCAAACCAACCAACACGCGCAGTGGCAGATGCAGCCCGGATAGTACCGCAAGTTGTCCCTCTCGTCACAATAGGGTTTGCCACTTCGGTGTTGGCGTGGATTGTTGCGTCATAGTCAATAGTGTTGTGAGTTATCGCACGTTTTTCTCCGTGCATTGCCCAGATAGACTGGCCCTCACTCTTTTTTCTACTCACACCATCCGAGGCGACTCATCATGCATAACATCCTCATTATCAATGCCGGCAAGTCTTTCGGCCATTCCAAAGGCGAACTCAACCGGACACTCACCGACGCGGCGGCCTCTTTCCTGCGCGACAAAAGTCGCGATGTCCGCGTGACGCATGTGGACGCCGGTTATGACATCGCCCAGGAAGTACAGCATTACCTGTGGGCCGACGCCGTTATCTATCAAATGCCCGGCTGGTGGATGGGCGCGCCTTGGATCCTGAAAAAATACGTTGATGAAGTGTTCACGGCGGGGCATGGCTCGTTGTATGCCAGCGATGGGCGTTCCCGTGAGGACGCCGGCAAAAAATATGGCTCCGGCGGGTTGCTACAGGGGAAAAAATATCTGTTGTCCCTGACCTGGAATGCCCCGCTGGAAGCCTTCACCGAGCCGGATCAGTTCTTCCACGGCGTGGGGGTCGACGGCGTATACCTGCCGTTCCACAAGGCCAACCAGTTTATCGGCCTGTCGGCACTGCCGACGTTCATCTGCAATGACGTCATTAAAGCGCCGGACGTGGAAAACGATCTCATCCGTTATCGCGCTCATCTGGACACACTTTTCGCCTGAACTTCCGATGTAGCAGCTATAGCGGATGCAGCGCGATTTTCTCGCTCAGAAAATCCAGAAAGCTGACGATGCGCCCGGCCAGCGCGGTGTTACGGTAGTAAACCGCGTTGACCGGCAACCGCACATCCAGCGTATCCTCCGGCAGAATTTGCACCAGCAGGCCGGCCGCTACATCTTCCCGGGTCATAAAATCCGACAGGCGCGCGATCCCTTCGCCATGTAATGCCAGCAACCGCAGCATCTCACCGTTAGACGCCGCAACAGCAGGCTGGATCGGGTAATAATCCCCCATTTCACTGCGCAGCGGCCAAAGGTTGAGCGATTCCGATTGGGTAAACCCCATCAGCGTATGGTTGGCCAAATCCTCTACCCGCAGCGGCGTGCCGCGCCGGCGCAAATAATCCGGGCTGGCCAGCACGCGCAACCGGGTACATCCCAATAGTCGGGCATGGATGGAGGAGTCACGCAGCGCGCCGATACGAATAGCCACATCGGTATGCTGTTCCAGCAGATCGATGAACACATCATCCGTATTGAGCTCCAGCATAATTTGCGGATAACGGCGACGAAACTCAGGGATCAGAGGCACGATGACGTGCTGCATGAAGGAGGACGCCGCATTGATGCGCAGGCGTCCGCTCGGCTGTTCGCGGCGCAGCGCCATTTGCTCCTCCGCCGCCTCAACGGACTGGATCACATCGCGGGCTTGCAACAGAAAAATCTGCCCCTCTTCGGAAAGCGACAACCGGCGAGTGGTGCGATGCAGCAATGTCACGCCGAGCTTGCCTTCCAGACGCCCGATCGCCCGGCTGATACCGGAGGCGGTCTGTCCCAACTGCCCGGCGGCGGCGGTGACGGACCCGCAATCCACCACCGCAATGAACGCCTGCATCTCTTCCAGCGTGATTTTCATTGTCTCTGGGCGTCAGACGTCAAGCTCAGCCCGGTCGCCTTTCTCCTGCAGCCAGTTGCGGCGGTCTTCCGAACGCTTTTTCGCCAGCAACATATCCATCGTCGCCAGTGTCTGCTCCACATCCTCTTCGCTGATGGTCAACTGCACCAGCCGACGAGTATTCGGATCCAGCGTGGTTTCGCGCAATTGCATCGGGTTCATTTCACCCAACCCTTTGAAGCGTTGGACGTTGGGTTTGCCCTTCTTGCGTTTGAGCTGTTCCAGAATGCCGGCTTTCTCTTCTTCATCCAGCGCGTAGTAAACCTCTTTGCCCAGATCAATGCGGTACAACGGCGGCATTGCCACATAAACATGACCGTCTCGCACCAGCGGGCGGAAGTGACGGACAAATAGCGCGCACAAGAGTGTTGCGATATGCAACCCGTCGGAATCGGCGTCCGCCAGAATGCAAATTTTACCGTAACGCAATTGGGTCAAATCGTCGCTGTCCGGATCGATACCGATGGCAACCGAAATGTCGTGAACTTCCTGCGACGCCAGCACCTCGTCGGAAGAGACCTCCCAGGTGTTCAGAATTTTCCCCTTCAACGGCATGATCGCCTGATATTCCCGGTCGCGGGCCTGCTTGGCGGAACCGCCCGCCGAATCCCCTTCCACCAGGAACAGTTCGGTTTTGCCCAGATCCTGCGATGTGCAGTCAGCCAGCTTGCCGGGCAACGCCGGGCCGCTGGTCAGCTTCTTACGCACCACTTTCTTTGCCGCGCGCATCCGTCGCTGGGCACTGGAAATCGCCAGCTCCGCCAGTTGCTCTGCCGCTTGCACGTTCTGATTCAGCCACAGGCTGAATGCATCCTTCACCACCCCCGATACGAACGCGGCGGATTGTCGGGAAGAGAGACGCTCTTTAGTCTGGCCGGCAAACTGTGGATCCTGCATCTTCAACGACAGCACATAGGCGCAGCGTTCCCAGATATCCTCGGCGCTGAGCTTGACGCCGCGCGGCAAAATATTGCGGAATTCGCAGAACTCGCGCATGGCATCCAGCAACCCCTGGCGCAAACCGTTGACGTGCGTCCCGCCCTGCGGCGTCGGAATCAGGTTAACGTAACTTTCCGTCAGCAGTTCGCCGCCTTCCGGCAGCCATAACAGCGCCCACTCGACCGCCTCGGTATCGCCGCTGATCGTGCCGGTAAACGGCTTCTCCGGCAGCGTCGGCAGGCCATTCACCGCTTCGCACAGATAGTCGTTCAAACCATCCTGGTAGCACCAACGTTGTTCGGTTTCGTTCACCTTGTCGACAAACAGGATCTCCACGCCCGGACACAACACCGCCTTGGCTTTCAGCAGGTGAGTCAGGCGGGAAACGGAAAAACGTGGGCTATCGAAGAAGGATTCTTCCGGCCAGAAACGGACCCGGGTGCCGGTATTGCGGCGGCCGCAAGTGCCGGTTATCGTCAAATCCTGCACTTTCGCCCCTTGCTCGAAGGCGATGTCGTAAACTTGACCATCACGGCGCACCGTGACTTCGACCCGGCGGGACAATGCATTGACCACCGAGATCCCCACGCCGTGCAGACCGCCGGAAAATTGATAGTTTTTGTTGGAAAATTTCCCCCCGGCGTGCAGTCGGCAGAGGATCAACTCGACGGCCGGGACACCTTCTTCCGGGTGAATATCCACCGGCATACCGCGCCCGTCGTCGATCACTTCCAGTGACTGATCAGGATGCAGTATGACCTCCACACGCCGGGCATGCCCCGCCAGCGCCTCGTCGACGCTGTTGTCGATCACTTCCTGCCCCAGATGGTTAGGACGGGTGGTGTCAGTGTACATACCTGGACGGCGGCGAACCGGCTCCAGCCCGCTGAGGACTTCTATCGCATCAGCGTTATAACTTGATTGCGTCATGGTTTGAATGAATTCAGTCGTTGTTTGATATACAGGTTATGACCGACGCGCAAACGACAGACGATGCCGAGCTTCCGTTCCGGTACCGAGATTGAGGTTTACGCTGTGATGATCAGTCAGTCGCCAGTCCGAGGAAATCGATGATTGGGGCGAAATAGTGCTCAAATCCGATGAAAGCATGGTTTCCGCCAGACTCCACTGTCTGGCGGCAGGCGGTGTAATAGGCCACCGCTTGTCGGTAATCCAGCACTTCATCACCGGTCTGGAGCAGGCACCACAGCAAATCCGGGGATTCCAGCGGTTCGACCTGCATGACCTTGAGATCATAAATGTGCCGTGACTCTAACACATATTGTTCGCCGGTGTAGGGGTTCTGCTGTGCGCCCAAAAAATCCTGCAACAGTTCAAACGGCCGTACTGCGGGGTTCACTACCACGGCTGGCAGCATAAAACACTGGGAAAGCCAAGTGGCGTAATACCCTCCCAGCGATGATCCTACAATGCCGAGCGGCCTGCCGGCGCGTTCCATCACCAGATTCTCCATCAGTTCTGCGGCCTGCGCCGGATACGGCGGCAACTGGGGACAAATCATGTCGATAGCCGGATGATGCTCAGCCAGCCATTGCCGAAGCGCCGTCGCCTTCGCCGAAAGAGGGGAACTGTTGAAACCGTGAAGATAGAGCAAGGTGGGCATCAGTAACCGTCCGAATCCATGTCAGGCAGAAACTCGCATCCGTCAAGACGACAAACCCGGGTTTCCACGCTGCCGTCCGGCAACAGATCCAGATAGCGCCAGCCGGGGGCGACATTATCGATAGTGAAATTGGTGCAATGCGGCTTGAACTGAACGCAGGTCGACGGCGTCGCCAACAACCGGCGGCCGTTCCAGTCAATGTCCATTTCCTGATGAATATGACCACACAGCACGGTTTTCACCTGCGGGAAACGACTAAGCAGCGCATCAAGGCTATGGGCATTACGCAGACTGTGTTGATCCAGCCAGGAACAACCGGAAGGCTGTGGGTGATGATGAAGCATCAACAGCGTATGACGCCCCGGTTGCGCCGACAACCGACGCTCCAGCCATTCCAACTGATAGTCGCTCAGTTCACCGTGCGGAACGCCGAATACCTGGCTGTCCAACAGAATCACCTGCCAATCGTCGCCCAGTAATACGTGCTTGGACGGGGCGATGCCCGCCTTCTCCAGCGCGTCGACCATAGCGGGTTGGAAATCGTGGTTGCCCGGCAGCCAGACGCAAGGTACCTGAAAGCGCCGAATCCCGCCGGCGAAATGCTGATACGCCTCGTGCGTGTGATCCTGCGCCAGGTCGCCCGTCGCAGTAATCAAATCAAAATCAAGCCGTTGGGCGGCGATGGCGTCCAGTACGGCATAGTAGCTGCGATAGGTGTCAACGCCCAGCAGCGTTCCCTGCTCGCCCGCAAACAGGTGGGTGTCTGTTATCTGTAAAATCCTGATCCTGGCCCCACACGCCACAGGAAGTGTCAACAGGCTTTCCAAATAGTGTCCTTGGTTTCTGCAATCCGCCTAATAAACGGGAACCGACATTGAACCATACGCCAAACAGTATCTCAGCCAATCTGCAAGAAACTGATTAATTTGATGCTTTTCATCACGTTGGTGTAATTTTTTATTCGGATAATCATAACGTGCCTTAAATCGGAAGATCTGCTGACTGGAACACACTTCCGCAACCATCGCATCATGATACAGCCTCACCATCATGGTGGGCAGGCTCCAATAGCTCACCGCCGGCGCCGTCTGCTGAATTTCCACCAGCGAGGTGTATCGCGTGGACTCAATGATCGTTAAGCGATAACAGGCGTCTTTCACCTGATAGGCCGCTGCCGCGCCTACCTCTTCATTGCGGGGCAACAACCGACGCAACTGAGCGAAATTGACCTCGTTGAGCCGCATCATTGCCGGGAAATCGGGGGTATAGCGCTTCATCATCCGTCCACCCACGCTTTTTTCAATACTTCATGGTGCAACGCCAACCATTGCAAGGCAATGACAGAGGCTGCGTTATCAATAATCCCCTCTTCGACCCACCGATAACTCTGCTCACGGCTGACCACATGCACGCGGATATCTTCATTCTCCTCCGCCAGGCCATGAATGCCGTTTGCGGCGCCGGCATCCACTTCACCCACCAGAATCGCCAGCCTTTCGCTGGTACCGCCAGGGCTCGCCAGATAACTCACCGCCGGGCGACAGCGCTTCACCGCCAGCCCGGCTTCCTCCAGCGCTTCGCGGCGCGCCACGTCCTCCAGGCTTTCGCCGGGTTCGATCATGCCGGCCACCATTTCAAACAACCAGGGCGTAGCGCTGGTATCGTAAGCCGCGATACGAATCTGCTCAATCAACACCACTTCGTCCCGCACCGGATCATAGGGCAACAGTACAACGGCGTGTCCGCGTTCCAGAATTTCACGACTGACTTCCCCACTCATGCCGCCATCGAACAGCCGGTGGCGAAAACGGTAGCGCTCCAGTGAAAAAAAACCTTTATAGAGCGTTTCACGTGCAATAATTTCTACATCATCTTTGGTAAAAGTACCCGGATGCGCATCTGAAGAAGCCATCACTCAACTCCCGTTGTAGACAAAAAGGCTTGCGACCAGACGCGAAAAACGGCAATGACGGGCGTCCGAAACAACGCAACGACCGACACGCAGCACAGCGCCTGTATGACCGAAAATCCATGCCGACGTTCACGGTTTTTTGTGCGGTCGACTTTGTGCGATAGTAAACAGGCAACCGCCAACGTCTGCGCGACCGGCTCTGAACAGTACCCCAGGAAACGGAAGACCGGCCAGAACAAAATAGGGGCGATGTCATCATCGCCTTTGCGCCATTCCCAGCGCCACACGCGGGTATACGACGTCCGGCAGGTTGCCGGGCATTGTGCCCAAACCCAAATCATTAAGTAAAATAGTCTTTTGGGATAGCAATCAGGGAAGGATGGCACATTAAGCTACCGAATCCCATTCAGAGATTCTGTTAGAATCAACGGCTAATCGTCTTAAGAGGCGCTAACCTAGTCACTTTGCTGCACAACAAGGAATGCAAATGAAAAAATTGCTCCCTCTTCTTATCGGTCTGGGCCTGAGCGGTTTCAGCATCGCCAGCCAGGCAGAGGATTTGTTACAGGTTTATCAGCAGGCTAAAACCACCAACCCGGAGTTGCGCAGTTCCGCAGCCACCCGTGACGCAGCATTCGAAAGAATCAACGAAGCACGTTCTTCTCTGCTGCCGCAGTTGGGTCTCGGCGCTGATTATACGCATAACAGTGGCTACCGTGACCGCAATAATGTCAACAGCAATGTCAAAAGCGCGTCACTGCAACTCACTCAGTCACTTTTCAACATGTCATTGTGGAAAGCGCTGACCCTGCAGGAAAAAACCGCAGGTATTCAGGATGTGACTTATCAGACGTCGCAGCAGACGCTGATGCTCAATACCGCCACCGCCTATTTCAACGTACTGCGCGCCATCGATAATCTTTCTTACGTCAATGCGCAGAAGCAATCCATCTACCGCGAACTGGATCAAACCACCCAACGTTTTAACGTGGGTCTGGTTGCCATCACCGATGTTCAGAACGCCCGGGCGCAATATGACAGCGTACTGGCGAGCGAAGTCACCGCACGCAACAATCTGGATAACGCGATGGAAACCCTGCGTCAGGTGACGGGCAATTTCTATCCGCAACTGGCGGGGCTGAACATTGATCGACTGAATCCGCAAAAACCGGATGTCGTTAATAACCTGCTGAAAGAAGGTGAAAATCGTAACCTCAGCCTGTTGTCCGCTCGCTTGAGCCAGGATTTGGCCCGCGAGCAGATTCGCTCCGCGGAAACCGGCCATATGCCGACGCTGTCCCTGACGGCATCCTCAGGCATCACCAATACCCGCTACTCCGGCTCTAAAGCCGTCGGCAGCAGTTTCAGCGATAGCGATGTCGGCCAAAATCAGGTTGGGCTGAGCTTCTCTCTGCCGCTTTACAGCGGCGGCGGCACAAGCTCTCAGGTGAAACAAGCACAATATAACTATGTTGCCGCCAGCGAGAACCTGGAAAGCGCCCATCGTTCCATGATTCAGACGCTGCGTTCCGCCCACAACAACGTTTCCGCCTCCATTAGCAGCATCAACGCCTACAAGCAGGCGGTGATTTCCGCACAAAGCTCGCTGGATGCGATGGAAGCCGGTTATCAGGTCGGTACCCGCACCATCGTGGATGTTCTGGACGCAACGACGACCCTGTATAACGCCAAACAGCAACTTTCAGGCGCCCGCTATGACTACCTGGTCAACCAGCTGAACCTGAAACAGGCGTTGGGTACGCTGAATGAAGATGATCTGAAATCGCTCAACGGTATGCTGGGCAGCGCAGTCTCTACCACGCCAGCCATCACCGACGACAGCGTGCCGACGCCAGTTACGCAAGGCGCGGCTAAAACCAGTAAGGCTAAACGCTAATTACAACCATGACGGGGAACGCAGTTCCCCGTTTTTTTCGCCGCCGATTGCTGTAAAAACGAGCTAACAGCTTTTCATCCGCACTGCATTTTCCTATTCTTATTCCTGCTTTAACCATAATGGGCAAGATGCCCTTTTCTCTGGAAAAACAATGAAAAGAACACAAAACATCAACCATACCCGCTTCCGTAAACGCTGGAGCTATTCGATTGCCCCCATCGCGTTGGCTGTGGGCGTATCGTTTGTTCTCAGCGGTTGCGAGCAGTCCGACGAGACGGTATCGCTGTATCAAAATGCCGATGATTGCTCAAAAGCCAATCCATCCATGAAGGAGCAGTGCGCTACGTCCTATAACAATGCGTTGAAGGAAGCGGAAAGAACCGCGCCCAAGTACGCTACCCGAGAAGAGTGCGCATCAGCCTTTGGCGACGCACAGTGTACGCCGTCATCAACTGCCAACAACGCTGCGGCGCCGCAGCAAAGCAGTTTCTGGATGCCGCTGATGACCGGTTTTATGCTGGGGAGAATGATGGGCAATAGCGGAAGCTACATGCAGCAGCCGTTATTCAGCCAACGCAACGGGGGCGGTTACGTCGACGCCAGCGGCAAAAACTATGGCGCCGCCACCGGACGCACCATCAACGTTCCCAGAGATACGCTGTCGCCCAAACCCACATCCACCGTGACATCCGGTACGACCACCACGCGCGGCGGCTTTGGCGAAACGGTGTCCAAACTCAACGGTGCGCAAAAGCAGGACGCGGGCAACACCAACTCGGGTTATAACAGCGCCAATCAGAAGACCTCAGCCTCAGGTGCAGAAAGCGGCAGGAGCAGCTCTGGCTCAACGCCGATTCGTCGCTCCTTTGGCGGTTAAGGCCGAACCGAGATGAAACGAATTGTCATAACAGAGCGCCCAGACTGGCGGCAAAAGGCGGCTGAATACGGTTTCCGGTTTCACACCATGTACGGCGAACCGTATTGGTGCGAAGACGCTTATTACCAATTTACGCCGGCACAAATCGATGAATTGGAAGACGCCACCGCCGACGTGCAACAAATGTGTCTGCAGGTCGTAGATAGGGTGGTTAACAGCGAAGAATGGCTGACAAAATTCCGCATCCCCAAACATACCTGGGACTTTGTACGCAGCTCATGGATTACGCGCCAGCCTTCCCTCTACTCGCGGCTGGATCTGGCTTACGATGGAAACAGCCCGGCCAAATTACTGGAAAACAACGCTGATACGCCTACGTCGCTGTACGAAGCCGCATTCTTTCAATGGGTTTGGTTGGAAGATCAAATAAATGCCGGACGCTTGCCGGAGCATGCCGACCAGTTCAACAGCATTCAGGAACAACTGATCGAACGTTTCGGTCAGTTGCGAACCCACCACGGCATCGGCAGCATGCACTTCACCTGCTGTCAGGACACCGAGGAAGACCGCGGTACCGTGCAATATCTGCAGGACTGCGCGCAAGAAGCCGGCGTCAATAGCCAGTTCCTGTTCATCGACGAGATTGGACTGGGAAATCGCGGCCAGTTTACCGACCTTCAGGACAATACCATCAGCAACCTGTTCAAACTGTATCCGTGGGAATTTATGCTGAGGGAAACCTTCTCCACCAAGCTTGCCGACGCCGGTGTACGCTGGCTGGAACCTGGTTGGAAAAGCATTTTGTCCAACAAAGCGTTACTGCCCATGCTATGGCAAATGTTCCCCAACCATCCCAATCTGCTCCCGGCCTACTTCACGGAAGACAACCCGCCGGCGATGACGGATTACGTGATAAAGCCGTTGTTTTCCCGCGAGGGCGCCAATATACAAATCTATCGTCAGGGGCAACAGGTCGCGGCGGCCGACGGCCCTTACGGCGCAGAAGGCACCATCATTCAACAGTTCCATCCATTGCCCAAATTCAACGACAGCTATACGTTGATCGGCAGTTGGCTGGTGGGGGATACGCCCTGCGGCATAGGCGTGAGAGAAGATAGGGCATTGATTACCCAGGATTTATCGCGCTTTTATCCGCACATCATTCTGGCGTAAACGTATCTGGAATATACACAAAAAAACGGGTGGCAGGCCCACAGCCCGACCACCCGTCTTATTTCACCATCGGAAATCGTCTCACCCGACCTGCACCGACATCATACTGAGCGACCCCATGACAATACCATCCGTCGGGGTGGATACCGGCTCTTGTCCATCCCAACTACCGAGCACGTACAACAGCGGCAGAAAATGATCTGGCGTCGGGTTAGAGAGCGCCGCATCGTTATGCTGCATGAAGTTCACTAACGGATGCTCCGCTGCATCGCCAAGCCAGGTCAGGTTGCTGCGCACAAAATCGTTGAACGAGGTCGCCCAGCCATAGGGGGCGCCATCGCCGTTCCACTTGATCATCCGCAAGTTATGCACCACGTTGCCGCTGGCGACAATCATGTAACCCTCATCGCGTAACGCAGCCAATTTGCGGCCCAGCGCATAGTGGTAAGCCGGCGGTTTGGTGCCATCAATACTGAGCTGCACCACCGGAATATCCGCATCGGGATAGACCTTGATCAGTACCCCCCAGGTACCGTGATCCAGCCCCCATTCTTTGTCGTCAGCATAAACCGCGACAGGTGGCAGCGCCTGCTGGATCCGCGCCGCCAATTCCGGTGAACCCGGCGCCGGATACTGCGTATCGAACAACGCCTGGGGAAAACCGCCGAAGTCATGAATGGTGCGGGGATTATCCATCGCCGTCACCGCTGTACCGCGCGTATACCAATGTGCGGATACTGCGATAATCGCTTTCGGACGCGGCAGCGTTTCCCCCAACAGCGCCCACGCCTGGGTATATTCATTATTTTCCAACGCATTCATCGGGCTACCATGGCCCAGAAACAGTGCTGGCATCCGGGAAGTGCTCATAGCGATATCCTCTGTATTCAAAAAGGGGGCAAATTTGATGGGGTTACTCTACGCCCATCCTGTGTGGGAAACAGTCGGATTAGCATGATGAAGACCATCAATAAATTTGATAATAGTGCGGCTTGCGGCCAGATACCGCAGGGAGACATAAAAACGTGACAACGGCTTTCAGCAACGCTTACTGCAAACCGCAAGGTGACGCGCCGGGCCTGTTTTCAACAACGTTCACACCGGCCAGTAAGGGGCGAATAGAAGTAGAAGATGCCATAAAAAAACCGGCTCGCTGTGATTACAGCGAGCCGGTGATCATGCGAGGGAGTTAACCGATAAGCCGGGTTCTGTCGTGGACAGTCATTCATCTAGGCCAGGCCTCGCGAACTGGCTCAAGCAGCCTACCCGGGTTCAGTACGGGCCGTACCATGTGAACCCCTATTTGGCCTTGCTCCGGGTGGAGTTTACCGTGCCACGGACTGTTACCAGCCGCGCGGTGCGCTCTTACCGCACCCTTTCACCCTTACCTGATCCCACTTGCGTGGGCCATCGGCGGTTTGCTCTCTGTTGCACTGGTCGTAGGCTTTAGCCTCCCAGGCGTTACCTGGCACCCTGCCCTGTGGAGCCCGGACTTTCCTCCCCTCCACCTGTCTCCCTCGAAAGGGACGGCAGTGAAGCGGCGACTGTCTGGTTAACTCCGGCGCGGATAATAGGGCAAATTACCCGGCTTGTCATCCCTGATTATCGCTGTCGTTTTCCAGCTCCAGACCATAACGATAGAGCGCATTTTTTTTCACGCCATGGATCTCTGCGGCAAGCTGGGCCGCCTTTTTCAGCGGCAACTCGGCCCGCAACAGCGATAAAGTATGCAACGCCGCCGCAGGCAAACTTTCCTCATCCGGACGGAATCCTTCGACAATCAATACCATCTCGCCTTTACGGCGATTCTCATCCTGCAGTACCCATGCCAGCAAATCGGCAACCGGCGCACCATGAATAGACTCCCAGGTTTTGGTCAACTCCCGGGCCAACACCACATAACGCGCCGGACCCAATACCTCGGCCATATCCTGCAGACTCTCAAGCAGACGATGAGTCGACTCATAAAAAATCAGCGTCCGCGGCTCCTCCGCCAGCATCCGCAACGTATCCTTGCGCCCCTTGGTTTTCGCCGGCAGAAATCCTTCATAGCAGAAGCGATCGGAAGGTAAGCCGGCAGCACTGAGCGCGGCAATCGCCGCGCAAGGCCCAGGCAACGGCACCACGCGAACCCCAGCCTCTCTGCATCGGCGCACCAGATGATACCCCGGATCGTTGATCAATGGCGTTCCCGCATCCGATACCAACGCAATACTCATCCCTTCCTGCAAACGCGCCAGCAACTGCTCTGCCTTTTGTTGTTCATTGTGATCATGGAGTGCGAACAGGCGCGCATTAATCGCGAAATGTTGTAACAATAAACCGGTATGACGGGTATCTTCTGCCGCAATAACATCAACCTGTTGCAACACCGTCAACGCCCGCCGGGTGATATCGCCCAGATTACCGATAGGCGTGGGGACAATGTAAAGCGTAGAGGCAGAAATCTCTGCTTGTTGGTCGTGATTCATTGTTTCATCCGGGTTGGCGATTTAATATTGAGCATATCTAAAACATCACTGGATACAGCATGCTTCCTGAAAATTCTGTCCGTACCCATACAGCCCGCATCATCTCTATCATGTTGGCGGTGTTGTTTCTCGCGGGCTGTCCGGGCAAAGCGCCGCAAGAATCCGCTTCTCAGCAGGCGGAAGGTAAAGCCGGAGCTTCCTCTGATTACTATCTGCAACAGTTGCAGCAAAGCGGCGACAATACTACCAAGACTGATTGGCAATTACTTGCGATTCATGCCCTGATTCAGGAAGGCAGGCTGCCGCAGGCTAACGCCCAGTTGAATGCCTTGTCGGAGCAATTGAATGATCGCCAACTGCAGGAACAGCGTCTGCTTACTGCGGAACTGGCCGCAGCCCAAAACGACATGACTGTCGCTAATACTACGCTGGCGCAAATGGATGTCGGCCGCCTCTCGCCGCTACAGCAGGAACGCTATTATCAAGTCCAGATCAAAGCCAATCAGGATCATCCATCGCTGACGCTGATTCGTGCCTATATCGCACAGGAACCGCTGCTGCAGGGCGACGCACATCAACGCAACATTGATTTGACCTGGACGGCGTTAAACAAACTCAGCGTGCAAGACATCAACGCCGTGGTCATCAATGCAAATGAGAATGTACTGCAAGGCTGGCTTGATTTGCTCAACGTTTGGCAATCGAAATCCCAAGCCACCGATGATCGAAAAGCCGCGGTAGAAGACTGGCAAAAACGCTATCCTCGCCATCCTGCCGCCAAACAGCTGCCGACGCAGGTCATGCAGCCCGCATCAATGACGGCAACGATACCGTCAACGACAGCGGCGGCCGATGGAGGTAATAGCATTGCATTGTTGCTGCCCCTGAACGGCCAGGCACAGGTATTCGCCAACGCTATCCAACAAGGTTTCAGCGCCGCCCGAAGCGGTTTCGCCGCCGCCGGCGCGCCAGCGGTGCCATCGTTGGCGACTGCGGAAGCGCAACCCAGCAGTGCACCTGCCGCTACGCCATCCATCACGACGCCCACTCTCGCCAATAACGCAACGGCAATGCCCGCAGCGACGCCGCTGACGCCCCCACCGGCATCAGTCTCCGGCGCCAATGCTATTCCGGTCAAAGTCTACGACACGTCCAATCAGTCGCTGGCCAATGTCATCGCTCAAGCACAAAAAGACGGAGCCACCACCATCGTCGGGCCATTGCTCAAAAACGAGGTGGAGCAGCTTCCCAGTTTGAATCCCAGCCTGAATGTCCTTGCGCTTAACCAGCCGGAGCATATCCAGCCAAATACCAATATTTGCTATTTTGCGCTCTCCCCCGAAGACGAAGCGCAAGACGCCGCCCAGTTCATCAGCAAGCAAGGTAAGCAGCATCCCTTAATTCTGGCGCCACGCGGCAATCTGGGTGATCGCGTGGTGAACGCTTTCGCCAAAGCCTGGCAACAAAATGGCGGCGGTATCGTTCTGCAACAGCGTACCGGCGGTATGTATGACCTGAAACAAGCCATCAACAGCGGAGCGGGCATTGCGCTAAACGGCCAGCCGGTAGTTATGGCATCTCAATCGCCCTCGTTGCCGTCAACCACGGTTGGAGGGCTGACCATCCCCACACAGGCGCCACCACCGCCGAGCGTATCAACCGATGGCAATATAGACGCGGTTTACATTATCGCCACACCAGATGAGCTCGCATTGATAAAACCCATGATCGATATGCGCAACAAGGCGCAACATCCGGCGCTTTACGCCAGTTCGCGCAGTTTCCAGGCGGGTCTGGGGCCGGATTTCCGCTTTGAAATGGAAGGGTTGCAGTTCAGCGATATTCCGTTCCTTACCGGTGCGAACCCTGCGCTGATGCAGCAGGCAAGCGCTCAGTTCCGTAACGATTACTCGCTGGTGCGCTTGTTTGCTATGGGAATGGATGCCTGGAAGCTGGCGAATAACTTTTCCCAACTGCGTCAGCAGCCGGGTAGCACATTGTCTGGCGCTACCGGCACACTGAGCGCGACGCCAGACTGCGTTATCAATCGCAAACTAACCTGGCTGCAATTTCGTCAGGGGCAACTGGTGCCAGCATCCTGAACCAGAGGGAAATGGGAGCCCGGCACGAACAACAGGCGCGCAGTTATCTTGAGCGCGCCGGATTGATTTTCGTGGCCGCCAACGTTTCGTGTCGTGGCGGCGAGCTGGATCTCATTATGCGGGATGGCAGTACCTGGGTTTTTACAGAGGTGCGTTATCGCCGCAACGCCAGCTTCGGCGGAGCGGCTGCCAGCGTGACCCGGCAGAAACGACAACGACTTCTGCACGCTGCCGCCGTCTGGCTGGCGCGTCAGGGAAGCAGCCTTGAAAACGCCGACTGCCGCTTTGACGTGCTGGCGATGACGGGCAAGCAAGTGGAATGGTTTCCCAATGCCTTTGGCTTCCAGGAATAACAATCTGATTTAAAAATAAAATATAGGTCAATTGAACGTGCTGGATAGAATTAAAGTCTGTTTTACCGAGAGCATCCAAACCCAGATCGCGGCAGCGGAAGCATTACCTGATGCCATATCGCGCGCGGCCACAAGTATGGTGCAGTCGCTTCTGAACGGTAACAAAATCCTGTGTTGTGGCAACGGAACCTCTGCCGCCAACGCACAGCATTTTGCTGCAAGCATGATTAATCGTTTTGAAACCGAACGCCCCAGCCTCCCGGCGGTGGCACTTAACGCCGATAACGTGGTCTTAACAGCTATCGCCAACGATCGCCTGCATGGAGAGGTCTATGCCAAGCAGGTTCGCGCGTTAGGTCATACCGGCGACATACTGCTGGCCATATCAACCCGCGGCAATAGCCGCGATATTGTCAAAGCCGTCGAGGCGGCAGTGACCCGCGACATGACTATCGTCGCGCTTACGGGTTATGACGGCGGTGAATTGGCGGGTCTATTAGGGCCACAGGATGTAGAAATCCGGATTCCTTCACAGCGAAGCGCCAGGATTCAGGAAATGCACATGCTGACCGTCAATTGCCTGTGCGACCTGATTGATAACACGCTTTTCCCACACCAGAACGATTAAGGAGCACTCCATGAGGATATTTTCTTGCATTGCCGTGCTGTCCACCTGTCTGATGCTGCAAGGTTGCATTGGGGCCGTCGCTATCGGTAGCGCAGTGGCAACTAAATCAGCCACCGACCCGAGATCGGTGGGTACCCAAGTCGATGACGGGACACTGGAATTGAGGGTATCCAATGCTCTGGTCAAGGATACCCAGCTACACAAAGAAGCCAGAATTTCCGTGACGGCCTATCAGGGCAAAGTGTTACTGACCGGTCAGGCACCCTCAACAGAGCTGGCAACGCGCGCCAAACAAATAGCCATGGGCGTAGAAGGCGCTAACGAGGTGTACAACGAGATACGCAAAGGCACGCCAATCTCGTTAGGCACTGCATCCATGGATACCTGGATCACCACCAAAATTCGCTCGCAACTGCTGGCCAGCGATACGGTCAAGTCGTCCAACGTCAAGGTGACTACTGAAAACGGCGAGGTGTTCCTGCTAGGGCTGCTAACCCGTAAGGAAGCGACGTCCGCGGCTGAAATCGCCAGCAAAGTCAGTGGTGTCAAACATGTGACCACCGCCTTCAGCTATCTGGACTAACCCTCCCCCATCACAGCAATCCCAGGGGAGTACCACTCCCCTGTTATCTCCCCGTCAGACACCTTATCCATCTGCAACAGACCACCTCCGTCACCATGGACAAAAAGAGCGCTACGGCGCGCCTGTCAAGGTCGGTGGGTTTAACAACCAGATATCCCTGCGAGTGTCCGTACTGACGTTCTGGCGGGCGTCAGATACGTTATCCCCCGCCAACAACGCGCCATATCCCGTATCGAGCATTCGTTGTCGATAACGTCTGGAGCCAGTGGCTTGCTCCGCTTGCAGTAACAACGGCAGCAACCGACTGCTGCTGCGATCCAACGTTTCCCGCGGCCAGGGTTTCGCTTCATCCAGATAAGGGGCCATAAAATCCAGGGCAGTCAACAGGCTGCTGCCGTTGGGAGTACGATATAACCACAGATTGTCCCCCATTTTGCTGGCCAAATGCGCCATTAGACTGGCAGCCTGCAGATTGAAACAACTGTAATGGAAAGAGCGGGTACGCTGCATTTCCTCCGGCTGAGAGCCGTCTACTGCAAGCTGGTGATCGAATTTTTGTCGTTGCAGGGCGATCATGGCCTTTACCTTTTCAGGCATATGTAAATACCAGGCGATGCCGGCTACCTGAACGGCATACCAGCTGCCATGGTTGTTTTTCGCCATCGCTTCCTGTTTGCCGTTACGGCTCGCCAATAGCCAGTTAAGGTAATCCGACATCCATGTCCTTACCTGCTGCTCATCGTCAGGTCTCCAGCCGGGGGACTTGCTCAGCAGAATCAAGGAATCCACAACCCTGGTCGAGAAATATCGACCGTCAAGTACACCGGCACCACGCCCTTGAGTAAGGCCAGGAATCGCCTGCGCATAGTCAAGATTGGGGTTCATGCGCGTTTCAGGATGAATAAACCAAGTGCGGATCATCGAGATCGCTTTGTCGGCGTACTCCTGCCGGTCAGAGAAATACCACGCTAGCGCCAGTACCTGTAACCGTTCGGTAAACCCATCCAGACGTATCAAATCGGTATGTTCGTCTTTCGTCCCCGGGTTCACATGACCATCGCGTCTTATCCAGGGTAAGCCATCCTTTTTCTTCGGATCCGGCCACCAATAGATCGCCAAGCTTAAATAATCATGACGATCCCGCCCAGGCGATATTGAAAGTTTTTGAGTAACCGAGGCATCCGGGATTTTCAGCGACTTATCCGCAGTACGCAGAAGCTGTTGATACGCAAGTTGAGTCTGTGGCAACGCACGCTTCTGCCGTAGTTGCTGTTTTACCACTGCCAATTGGTCTGACTGTAGAAACACATAAGCATTACTGTCGTTTTTGTCGTTTCCATCGCTGGCGTGCGCTAGCGCAACCATAAAAAAACACAACCAGATACCAACCCGAAGAAATGAACAGTGCCGCACGCTTCCTCCTCACGTATCTCGCCTATATTGACGCGGAACTATATTGATGCGGAACTATCGCAGATGGCCGACGCCCACAAACATCGGTTATCGGCTAACGCAGATGGTTTTCAATCAAAAAACCCTCTCCACCTACCTGACGCATCTGGCGGAGAATCCACTGCTGACGCCTGACGACATAGATAGAGGGCTTATCAACACGATAGCGAATCGGGTTAGGCAAAACCGACGCCAACATCGCCGCTTCGCCGGACGTCAGACGACTGGCCGGTTTATTAAAAAAATGTCGGGAAGCCGCTTCGACACCAAAAATACCAGGCCCAAATTCCGCAATATTGAGATATACCGTCAGGATCCGACGTTTAGTCCATACCAGTTCGACAATCGCAGTCAGCCCTGCTTCCAGTCCTTTGCGCACCCAGCTTCGTCCATCCCACAACAACAGGTTTTTTACCGTTTGCTGAGACAGCGTCGACGCGCCGCGAATACTGCCGCCATGACGCTCGTTATGCCTAAGCGCGGCCTGGATGGCGTTGAAGTCAAACCCCCAATGCTGCGGAAATTTTTGATCCTCCGCAGCAATAACCGCCAGCGGCATTACAGCGGCTATTTCATCCATCGACACCCAATTTGAACGAGCGACATAGGAGAAATCACCGCTGGCCCAGGCGCTGATTTGCCGATCGATCATCACCGCCGAAAACGGCACCGGCAGAAAAGCAAACAACAAGATCCCTGCCAGCCAGCATGCGCCGGCGGCAAGGAGAATACAGGTAATCAAGCGTTTCAGGACTGCGATCATTCGACGCAAAACAGGCGTCGATTTCATTCAGTCAATTCCAGCACTCGCGCAACCAACTTTTCAATGCCTACTGCGGCTTCACTGATCGATTGCGCCAGCATATACGCAGGCGTCGTCACCACTTTATGCCCCATATCGACCACCACTTCATCGACGGGGCAGGAGACATGAATACCCCCCATTTGCTCAATAGCCGCCGCCGTGCCGCTATCATTACCAATTGTAAGGTGAACAGGAATATCCAGCAGTTTTGGCAGCATAGCCGGAGCGATGCAAATGAAGCCAATTGGTTTGTTTTTCTTATGAATGTTATTCGTAAGCATTTTCAGTTCGGCGTCCACCTGACACTCAGCTCCACGGAAAGCAAAATCACTCAAATTTTTTGCAGCTCCAAAGCCGCCAGGCACAATAAGCGCATCAAGCTGGTCGGCGCTGGCGACTGAAAGCGGCTGGATTTTCCCCCGTGCAATACGTGCGGATTCCTCTAATACATTACGTTTTTCACCGGTTGTAGCCCCGGTTAGATGATTAATGACATGTCGCTGTTCTTTATCCGGCGCAAAGCAGACAGCTTCGGCGCCAGCACGATCAATCGCAAGCAGAGTCAAGACAACTTCGTGAATCTCTGAACCATCATAAACTCCACATCCGCTGAGTACGACACCTACTTTTTTCATCGTTTATGTCCTATTTCATTACATCAACTAATTGATTTTTTGATTGACAAACACTAATCTACATCACACATTTTAATGATTCTTGTAACAACCGACGCCATATTTGCTATGGTGTGTGTTGCCAGAACAACGAAATGATTTTTAACACTTGCGTACCAACTAACCTGAGATCACATGCAGGTGTACCGGTTTCCCTGGTGTTGGCGCATAATTCGCGCACCCCGGCCTAGGTCGGGGTCATTTTTTTTCAGCTCTCGCTACCCAATCTTTCAATACCTGCACATCCTGTTGCCAGTCGTGTTTCAGTTCATCAATCCACTCCTGCACATTGTCCCACCAGGCGGGTAATGTCGTGGTCTGAATCTGCTGTGCGACCTGCTGTAAATGCGTAAGCCCCACGGAACCGGCAGCCCCTTTGATCTTATGCCCTTCGTCCGCGATGCCCTTCTGATCTCGGGCCGTCATATTGGAATCCAGCACCGCCAGATAGCCGGGCATCATCTGCTCAAACATAGCCAGGCTTTGATGAATTAAGCTAGGCCCTACCAGATCCAGATATTGCTCCAGCATGGAGACATCCAGCACACGATTCGACAGCGATTCGTCATCCGGATTGTCGTCTTGAGGCAGTTCATCAACATGAACGTCCCAATACTGTTTGATGACTGACGTCAGCGCAGGAACCGCCAACGGTTTACTCAGCACATCGTCCATACCCGCATCCAGATACGCTTTTTTATCCTTGAGCACGTTAGCGGTCAGCGCCACCAACGGCGGCAAATGCTGCCCGGCATAACGTTCACGAATCTGCCGGGCAACATCAAGGCCGGTCATGTCGGGAAGCTGAATATCCAGCAACACCAGATCGAACTCATAGGGATCAAACATCGCCAATGCTTCCTGCCCCGTCATGGCGACTTCAACGCTGCTGCCGAGTTTTTCAAGCACCGAACGAGCAACCACCACGTTAAGCTCGATATCCTCCACCAGCAGGACATGCAGCGCGGGCAGCGGCAGTTCGTCGCTCTCGTCGCCATCAAGCGTTTCGTCATCCACAGCGGGAGCCACTACCGTCAGCACAAAACAGGAGCCCTTGCCCAGCTCGCTGGTGACTTGAATATCACCACCCATCGATTGCGCCAAACGTTTTGATACCGCCAGACCGATGCCGGTTCCTGTCGCCGGTTTGCCGCCATGCTGATCCTTGACCTGGTAATACATGGAAAAAATCTTTTCCAGCTCGTCCGCCGGGATCCCCATTCCGGAATCCTCGACTTCAAAACGCAATCGCTCGCCCTGCTCACGGGAAACCCGAATAGCAATACGCCCCTGCTGAGTGAACTTCACCGCGTTGCTGATCAGATTCCACAGAATTTGCCTCAGGCGGGTTCCATCCGTCATGACGGTCTTGGGCAACGGCTGGCGCAATTCCACATCCAACTGCAACCCTTTGGGCTGCGCGAGCAGCCCTCCCAAATTTTCTAAATCGACAGTGAAACCGACAAAATCCACCGGCTGATTGTCTAGTTGAACTTTTCGGCGCTCCTGCTTATCCATCTCAATGACGTCATTGAAAATATTGCCTAACGTGATAGCGCTAACGTGAATGGTTTTCAGGTATTTTTGTTGCTCGGCATCCAGGTGGGTATCCAGCAGAATACGGCTCAACCCCACAATGCCATTCAATGGCGTGCGCAATTCATGGCTAATGGTTGAAATGAAAGTCGTCTTCTCGCGGCTGGCGTTCTCCAGCGCAT
Organism: Musicola paradisiaca NCPPB 2511; assembly: GCF_000400505.1. NCBI lineage: Bacteria > Pseudomonadati > Pseudomonadota > Gammaproteobacteria > Enterobacterales > Pectobacteriaceae > Musicola > Musicola paradisiaca. The sequence continues at coordinate 4,187,232 of NZ_CM001857.1, forward strand.
CCTGATAACGCTTACGCTCGGTAATATCGCGCCCAAACCCCATCAACCCATGGCGTTTGCCCATTCGGTCATAGAAAGGCACCTTGCGAATCTCGAAGCAGGATTTACGCCCATCCGGGTACTCCAGCCACTGTTCATAGGTCAGAGACACATTGTGACGAAACACTTTTTCGTCGGTTTCCATCACCTTATCCGCCACCTCCGGCGGGTAAACATCCTTCGGCGTCAGCCCTATCAACTGTTTCTGGCTTTTACCAAGCAACAACTCCATCGCCCGATTGCATCCGGAAAAGGCTTTGTTTTCATTGCGGTAATAGACCAGATCCGGCGAAGCATCCAGGAAGGATCGCAATAGAGCCGACTGCTGTTCCAGTTCAATCTGCGCCTGCTCGCGACGCGCCATCTCCTCGCGCAATTTGCTCACCATCAGTAGGCGGGCTTCCTCCGCTTTGATGCGATCGCTGATTTCCTGATTCAGTTGGCCGATATTGCCCTGCAACTGCTCATTCAGCTCCTGGTCGCGCTGACGCATCTCCTCCAGTTTGGCCACTAGCCGGGATAGACGTTGGCGCGACTCCTCCAGCTGTTCAACCACCACAGAAAGGAAATAGACGGCCCAGGGCGTAATCAACAATCCGAAGAAAATGGAGCGCACCACGTCGATTCGCTCCACCTGTCCGGTAAACAGCATAGTCACCGCCAGCTGTACCACCAGAGCCAGCATCACCAATGCGGAAGCCAGCAGCAGGGAAAAACGCACCAGCCCCAGTTTCACCATCAAATCAACATAATATTGCGCCAACAGCCGGATTTGCTTCATCACGAATAGTTCCCCTCTGTGAATCCGCAAATCATACCGTAAAACTATCGGCGGAGCGGTAACTTAGCGGTTGATTTGCGAGCAGCTACGAAGGCGAATGTGAGATTGCATGAAACGGTTGCCCTAAAGCGGAACCCTGCACGCCATGCAAGAGCAGGTAGTCGTGGATGGCGACCATTCCCGTCCAGCGATTCTCGCACCAGACGGGCGCCAACAGCGTGGGGCGACGCGCGCTGGCGGAAATACGATGGTAGACGATGGACGGCGGCGTATGTCTGATCATCTCACCGGCGATACCGACATACTCATCCAGCGACAGCGCAGTGAGGCGTCCGGCTCGCCAGGCTTTCGCCATGATGCTGCCTTCAACGACATGCAGCGGATGGAGTTTGATCCCCTCTACGCCTGTATCCGCCACACGATCCAGCGTCATCAGACAGGCACGTTTGTCTTCGCCGGGCAATCCAACGATCAGATGGCAGCAGACTTTAAGCCCCCGCGCTCTGGCCCGCCGGGCCGTTTGCTGGTAGCACGCGAAATCATGCCCACGATTGATGCGATGCAGTGTACGGTCATGCGCGCTTTGCAGACCCAGTTCCAGCCAGACTTCATACCCTTGCTCCCGGTAGCTCTCCAGCAAGTCCAATACGGCATCTGGCACGCAATCGGGACGGGTGCCTACGCACAACCCCACCATGTCCGCCTGCTGCAACGCCTGCTGGTACATGGAGGACAGTACCTGAACCTCGGCATAAGTGCTGGTGTAGGCCTGAAAATAAGCGAGATAGCGGTTGGCCCGGTTGATTTTTCCCGCTTGGCTAGCGAGTTGTTCCGCGATGCTGCGCTGCTGCATCTGTTCATCGGCGAACGACGCGACATTACAGAACGTACAGCCGCCGCGGCCCAGCGTTCCATCGCGGTTTGGGCAGCTAAATCCGCCGTGCAGTGTCAGTTTATGGATCTTTTCTCCATAGCGGCGCTGCAGATCGCCGCCAAACATATTGATTAATTTTTGCAGTTGCATATGCTGATTCTTCATTTAGCGAAGCAACAGCCTACCTTTATCACCTTTTTCCGGCGATGACCCGGATCAATCCCCCCGACAACCACAAGAGTGCATTTTTATTCGCTTTTATTGAAAATAAAATCATGTCATTCATGATTAATTTTTCTTATCCGCACTGCGGATTTCATTAAAAGATGACAGGGAAATGAAAAACAGTGTCATAACGTAAAAAAAACCCACAGACAGAATAAGATGCCAGCAAGTTTCTGTAATACAGCATGTGGCGGTAAAAACAGGATATTACCATAGTGATACAGCTCACAGTTCAGCCAATCACCTTGCTGGCCCAACGCCTTATTTTTAATGACAAATTCCTTTTAGTTCATATACATAAGCAAAATTTATCCCTAAAACACCACTCCGGTGCGGGTATTTGACCTGCACAGGGTTTCTCGTTAAGTTGGAAATCCGCTGGAAGCTTTCCCGACGAGCAAACGTCTCGTCATATTTATGCAGTAAGAAGAAGACTCCCTCATCAAGCAAGTCATACCACTTGTGAGACCTTACGAGAGGCCGGAAAAGAGAGCGGCAATACCCACCGACGCTGCAAAGTCAGTTCGGTGAGGTGCCGCTCGCGGTTTCAGTGCCCGCAGATTGTGCGGTGGGGAGAGTCATAAGAGCCTGGGGAGGTTCACTTAAATATGTTGTACGATGCATCCCATGAAAGAGACAACTGTGGTTTCGGATTGATCGCCCATATAGAAGGTGAACCGAGCCACAAGGTTGTACGGACGGCGATCCACGCCCTCGCCCGCATGCAGCACCGCGGTGCAATCCTTGCAGATGGCAAGACCGGCGACGGTTGCGGGTTGCTGCTTCAAAAACCCGATCGTTTTTTCCGTCTGGTGGCGGAAGAACGAGGCTGGCGTCTGGCCAACAATTACGCCGTCGGCATGCTGTTTCTGAGCCAGGATGAAGAAAAAGCCCGCGCTACCCGCCGCATTGTGGAAGAAGAGCTGCAAAACGAAACGCTGTCGGTGCTTGGCTGGCGCGAAGTGCCCACCAACCCCGATGTTCTGGGTGAAATCGCACTCTCTTCCCTGCCGCGCATAGAGCAAATTTTTGTCAACGCTCCGGCCGGCTGGCGTCCGCGAGATATGGAGCGCCGCCTGTTCATGGCGCGTCGCCGTATCGAAAAACGCATCCAGGACAAAGATTTTTATGTGTGCAGCTTTTCCAACCTGGTGAACATTTACAAAGGCCTGTGTATGCCGGCCGACCTGTCACGTTTCTATCTTGATCTGGCAGACTTGCGCCTGGAATCCGCTATTTGTCTGTTCCACCAGCGTTTCTCGACCAATACCGTACCACGCTGGCGTCTGGCGCAACCGTTCCGCTATCTGGCGCACAACGGCGAAATCAACACCATTACCGGCAACCGTCAATGGGCTCGCGCCCGCGCTTATAAATTCAAGACGCCGCTCATCCCGGATCTGTTGGATGCCGCGCCGTTTGTGGACGAAACCGGCTCCGATTCCATGTCGCTGGATAATATGCTGGAACTGTTTCTGGCGGGCGGGATGGATATCGTGCGCGCCATGCGTTTGTTGGTTCCACCGGCATGGCAGAACAACCCGAATATGGATCCGGAACTGCGCGCTTTCTTCGATTTCAACTCCATGCATATGGAACCATGGGACGGCCCGGCAGGGTTAGTGCTCTCCGACGGTCGCTATGCGGCCTGTAACCTTGACCGTAACGGTCTGAGGCCGGCGCGTTATGTGATTACCAAAGACAAACTGATCACCTGCGCCTCTGAAGTCGGTATCTGGGATTACCAACCGGATGAAGTGGTGGAAAAAGGCCGCGTTGGGCCGGGCGAGCTGATGGTTATCGACACCCGTACCGGCCGCATCCTGCATTCCACGGAAACCGATGACGACCTGAAGAGCCGCCATCCGTACAAAGAATGGATGGAAAGAAACGTTAAACGTCTGGTGCCCTTTGAAGAACTGCCGGACGATCAGGTCGGCAACCGTGAATTCGACGATGCGCTGCTGGAGACATACCAGAAGCAGTTCGGCTACTCGAATGAAGAGTTGGATCAGATAATCCGCGTGCTGGGGGAAAACGGGCAGGAAGCCGTCGGCTCCATGGGCGACGATACGCCATTCGCCGTGCTGTCCAGCCGCCCGCGCATCATTTACGACTATTTCCGTCAACAGTTCGCACAGGTCACGAACCCACCGATCGACCCGTTGCGCGAAGCGCACGTCATGTCGCTCGCCACCTGTATCGGCCGCGAAATGAACGTATTCTGCGAAGCGGAAGGCCAGGCGCACCGTTTAAGTTTCAAGTCGCCCATCCTGCTCTACTCCGACTTCATCCAGTTGATCAATCAGGATCCGGCGCATTATCGCGCGGAAAAGATCGACCTGACGTTCGACCCGCAGCAGCAATCACTGCAGGAAACCATCGAGAAACTGTGTGACGAAGCGGAATACAAAGTACGTGCCGGTGCGGTATTGCTGGTATTAACCGATCGCGGTATCGCACAGGATCGTCTCCCGGTTCCGGCGCCGATGGCGGTAGGCGCCATCCAGACTCGTCTGGTGGAAAAGAGCCTGCGCTGCGACGCCAACATTATCGTGGAAACCGGCAGCGCACGCGACCCGCACCACTTTGCGGTGCTGCTCGGTTTCGGCGCTACCGCCGTCTACCCCTATCTGGCTTACGAAACACTGGCTCGTCTGGTGGACAGCAATACCATCGACAAACCTTACCGTGCCGTGATGCAGAACTATCGCAACGGTATCAACAAAGGTCTGTATAAGATCATGTCCAAAATGGGCATTTCCACCATCGCTTCTTACCGCTGCTCTAAGCTGTTTGAAGCCGTCGGCCTGCATAAAGACGTCTCGTCCCGTTGTTTCCACGGCGCGGTGAGCCGCATCGGCGGCGCCAATTTCAGCGATTTCGAACAGGATCTGCGCAATCTGTCCAAACGCGCCTGGCTGAAGCGTCAGAAGCTCGAACAGGGCGGCCTGTTGAAGTTCGTCTACGGCGGTGAATATCACGCCTACAATCCGGATGTCGTTAAAACGCTGCAAACCGCCGTTCATAGCGGCGACTACAACGACTACCAAAAATACGCTCGACTGGTGAATGAGCGTCCGGTTGCGACGCTGCGTGATCTGCTGGCGATCCAGCCGCAGGAAGGCACGGCCATTTCTATCGATGAGGTAGAGCCGGCAACCGAACTGTTCAAACGCTTCGACACCGCGGCGATGTCCATCGGCGCATTGAGCCCGGAAGCGCACGAGTCGCTGGCGGAAGCGATGAACAGCCTGGGAGGTTTCTCCAACTCCGGCGAAGGCGGCGAGGATCCGGCGCGTTACGGCACCAACAAGGTTTCCCGTATCAAGCAAGTCGCCTCCGGTCGCTTCGGGGTGACTCCGGCTTATTTGATCAACGCCGATGTCATCCAGATCAAAGTGGCGCAAGGCGCTAAACCAGGTGAAGGCGGCCAGTTGCCGGGCGACAAGGTAACGCCGTACATCGCCAGACTGCGCTATTCCGTGCCGGGCGTGACGCTGATTTCGCCGCCGCCGCACCATGATATCTACTCGATCGAAGACCTGGCTCAGTTGATTTTCGACCTGAAACAGATCAACCCGAAAGCGATGATTTCAGTCAAGCTGGTCTCCGAACCGGGCGTCGGCACCATCGCCACCGGCGTCGCCAAAGCTTACGCCGATTTGATCACCATCGCCGGCTACGACGGCGGTACCGGCGCCAGCCCGCTGACCTCGGTGAAATATGCCGGCAGCCCGTGGGAGCTTGGTCTGGTGGAAACCCAGCAATCACTGGTTGCCAACGGTCTGCGCCATAAAATCCGTCTACAGGTGGACGGCGGGCTGAAAACCGGTCAGGACATCGTCAAAGCCGCCATTCTGGGTGCTGAAAGCTTTGGGTTCGGTACCGGGCCAATGGTGGCGCTCGGATGTAAATATCTGCGTATCTGCCATCTGAACAACTGCGCCACCGGCGTAGCGACTCAGGACGATAAACTGCGGCGCGATCACTACCACGGTCTGCCGGAGCGCGTGGTCAATTACTTCACGTTCATTGCGCGGGAGACCCGCGAATTGATGGCGGAGTTGGGCGTCAATCGCCTGGTCGATCTGATCGGCCGTACCGATCTGTTACTTGAGCTGGATGGCATCACCGCCAAACAGAACAAACTGGATCTGTCGCCGTTGCTGCATACCGTCGCCCCACAGCCGGGCAAGGCGTTGTACTGCACCGAGAGCAATCCGCCGTTCGACCACGGTCTGCTCAATAAAGCGCTGTTAGAAAAAGCGCAGGCCCATGTGGATGCAAAACAGAGCAAGACGCTGTATTTCGATATCCGCAATACCGACCGCTCGGTTGGCGCGACGCTGTCCGGCATCATTGCGGCCAAGCATGGCGACCAGGGGCTGGCGAGCGATCCGATCAAGGCCAACTTCACCGGTACCGCAGGCCAGAGTTTCGGCGTGTGGAATGCTGGCGGCGTAGAACTGACGCTGACCGGCGACGCTAACGACTATGTCGGCAAAGGCATGGCAGGCGGGGTCATTTCCATCCGTCCTCCGGTGGGTTCGGCGTTCCGCAGCCACGAAGCCAGTATTATTGGCAATACCTGCCTGTACGGCGCTACCGGCGGCAAGCTGTTCGCCGCAGGACGTGCGGGAGAACGTTTTGCTGTACGTAATTCCGGCGCTATTACCGTGGTGGAAGGCATCGGCGATAACGGGTGCGAATACATGACCGGCGGCATCGTCTGCATCCTTGGCCGCACCGGCGTCAACTTCGGTGCGGGGATGACCGGCGGCTTCGCGTATGTGCTGGACGAGGATGGCGAATTCCGCAAGCGCGTCAACGCGGAGCTGGTGGAAGTCCTGGAGGTCGAAAATCTGGCGATCCACGAAGAACACTTGCGCGGTCTGATTACCGAGCACGCTCAGCACACCGGCTCCCAGCGTGCCGAAGAGATGCTGGCCAACTGGCCGGCATGGGCGTCGAAGTTCTCGCTGGTCAAACCGAAATCAAGCGATGTGAAGGCATTGTTGGGTCATCGTAGTCGTTCCGCAGCGGAGCTGCGGGTACAGGCGCAGTAAGAGGTCATCATGAGTCAGAATGTTTATCAATTTATCGACTTACAGCGCGTTGATCCGCCCAAGAAACCGCTGAAGATCCGTAAAATTGAGTTTGTTGAAATTTACGAGCCGTTCTCGGAAAGTCAGTCCAAGGCCCAGGCAGATCGCTGCCTGGCATGCGGCAACCCTTACTGTGAATGGAAATGTCCGGTTCATAACTACATTCCGAACTGGTTGAAACTGGCCAACGAAGGCCGGATCATCGAAGCGGCGGAGTTGTCGCATCAAACCAACAGCTTGCCGGAAGTCTGCGGCCGCGTCTGTCCGCAGGATCGTTTATGCGAGGGTTCCTGCACATTGAGCGATGAGTTCGGCGCCGTCACCATCGGCAACATCGAGCGCTATATCAACGATAAAGCTATCGAGATGGGATGGCGTCCGGATGTGTCTTCCGTCCAGCCTTCCGGCAAGCGCGTCGCCGTTATTGGCGCCGGCCCTGCCGGCCTGGCTTGCGCCGATGTGCTAACCCGAAATGGCGTGAAAGCCGTAGTTTACGATCGTCATCCCGAAATCGGCGGCCTGCTGACCTTCGGTATTCCGGCCTTCAAGCTGGAAAAAGAGGTCATGGTCAAACGCCGTGAGATTTTTACCGACATGGGCATTGAGTTCCGCCTCAACACCGAAGTAGGTAAAGATATTCAGCTCAGCGCATTACTGGCTGAATATGACGCGGTATTCCTTGGGGTCGGTACTTATCAGTCCATGCGCGGCGGCCTGGACAATGAAGATGCGCAGGGCGTCTATGATGCGCTGCCATTCCTGATCGCCAATACCAAGCACCTGATGGGTTTCGAGACATCCGAACAGGAGCCCTATGTTTCCATGCAGGGTAAACGAGTCGTGGTGCTCGGCGGCGGTGATACTGCTATGGACTGTGTGCGTACCTCCATCCGACACGGCGCGACTCACGTCACCTGTGCCTACCGTCGTGATGAAGAGAACATGCCGGGCTCCAGACGCGAAGTGAAAAATGCGCGTGAAGAAGGGGTCGACTTCCGTTTCAATCTGCAGCCGCTCAGTATTGAAATTAACGATTCAGGGAAAGTCTGCGGTATTCGGATGGTACGCACCGAATTGGGAATGCCCGATGCCAACGGTCGTCGTCGTCCGGAAGCGGTGGAAGGATCTGAACATGTGCTGGAAGCGGATGCCGTCATCATGGCCTTTGGTTTCCGCCCGCACAAGATGGCCTGGCTGGCGGAGCACAGTGTAGAGTTGGATACTCAGGGACGGATCGTCGCACCGGAAGGCTGCGACAATGCGTTTCAGACGTCTAATCCAAAAATCTTCGCCGGCGGCGACGCCGTTCGCGGCTCCGATCTGGTCGTCACGGCGATTGCCGAGGGCCGCAAAGCCGCCGAAGGCATCCTGAACTATCTGGAAGTGTAATTAGAGGAGCCTGGGCTCCCGGCAGCAACACCTTGATAGGGTGAGGTTTCATCCTGAAACCTCACCCATTTTTTTAGCGAAGATCGTCCTGCCGGGGCAGGTACCGATCGATGATGTCCTGCTCAGTCAGCATCGGCGTCTGCTGTGCGAAATCGTAGTAATTCGGCTTGTTATCAACATAGATCTGGGAAACCAATCGCTTTTCACCGTCAGGAAACAACCCCGCCGACAATTCGTAGGTTTCAGGCTCCAGTAATCGATAAAACAGATGTGTCCCGCAGACACGGCAAAATGCCCGTTCCGCCCAATCGGAAGAGCGATAACGGGTAATATGCTCAACGCCTTCGAGGAACACACCGTCTGGACATTCAACGGCCATTAATGGCCCACTTCCCCATGTACGACATGTACCGCAATGACACAGAGTGACATCATGAAGGTATTGTTCAGGTGCGGTTATTGTTACCGCTCCACATAGGCACCGCCCTTTACTGGTTTTCATCATTTCCTCCTTTGGATCAAGACCCAATGGATAACGCAACATAAACAGCAAATGACCGTGATTTTCCGACTTTCGACCAGTACCCCCAGATCTCGGGAGGAGGATGGGGATGAAGGCTGACAATAAAAAAGGGCATTCCACATGCCCTTTTTTTATTATTTACAACTACTTGACCACCCGTAGAGAAGGTCTTCCTCCCCTTGGCGGCTGTGGTGGTTCATTCTCGGGATCGTCGCCGGCGTTTACCGACTCCTCATTATCCACCACTGACATTAGCGCTGGCTTCTGTTCGTTCTCAATCTGATCCTGTTCACCGAACTCTTCAACGATTTCATAAGCCGGTTCAGGCTCAAACATGGTGCCGGCGCCGTTTTCACGGGCATAGATCGCCATCACGGCAGCCATGGGCACAAAGACCTGACGCGGAACACCGCCGAAACGCGCATTGAAACGCACGCTATCGTCAGCCAGTTCGAGATTCCCCACGGCACGAGGCGCTATATTCAGGACAATCTGCCCGTCGCGGGCAAATTCCATCGGAACCTGAACACCGGGCACCGCCACATCAACAACCAGATGGGGAGTTAACTGGTTGTCCAGCAGCCAATCATAAAAAGCGCGCAGTAAATACGGGCGACGCGGCGAGAGCTGAGACAACGTCATGTTGCTTAGCCTCTGGTCTGCAGGCGGATTTCGCGCTCGGCTTCGGTCAGAGAAGCCAGGAAAGCGTCACGCTCGAATACACGGGTCATATACGCCTTTAGTTCCTTCGCACCAGAACCGCTCAATTCAATGCCTAGCAGCGGCAAACGCCACAACAACGGCGCCAGATAGCAATCCACCAAGCTGAATTCTTCACTCATGAAATAAGGCGCTTCATTGAACACCGGGGCAATCGCCAGCAGTTCTTCTCTCAGTTGCTTGCGCGCTGCTTCTACATCCTGGGCGTTGCCGTTCAGAATGGTTTTCAGCAACGAGTACCAGTCCTGCTCGATGCGATGCATCATCAGGCGGCTGTTGCCACGGGCAACCGGATAAACCGGCATCAACGGTGGATGCGGGAAACGCTCATCCAAATATTCCATGATGATGCGTGATTCATACAGAGTCAGTTCACGATCAACCAGCGTAGGCACAGAACCGTAAGGGTTGAGGTCAATAAGATCCTGCGGCAGATTATCCATGTCTACCTGCTCAATCTCGACACTCACTCCTTTTTCAGCCAGCACGATACGAACCTGATGGCTAAAAATGTCGGACGGACCGGAAAACAGCGTCATTACCGAACGTTTGTTGGCAGCGACAGCCATGAAAACCTCCAAGTTATCGAAAAAATACGGCAAATTACCGACCGAATACTATCCTGCAGACCTTGCCGTGTTTGCGTTTCTGACTGACGAGAAAGAAACCTGACGACACATGTCGTTCTGTAAACATTACTAGCTGGCAAACAGGCACAAAACTGGGCGACAGTGTACCAGATTCTGTTTGTTTTGTGGGGAGATAAGCATTTCCCCATCAATAACCATATGTAAATTAATAATATTTTTTAAACACTATCGAATTTTTGACAAAAAAAAACCCGGTGAGAAACACCGGGTTTTTCGTCGATTCGGCTGCCAAGCAGCAAGAAATCAACGTTTGGAGTACTGCGGACGACGACGTGCTTTGCGCAGACCGACTTTTTTACGTTCAACCTGACGAGCGTCACGAGTAACGAAGCCAGCTTTGCGCAGTTCAGAACGCAGAGACTCATCGTACTCCATCAGAGCGCGGGTGATACCATGACGGATCGCGCCGGCCTGACCGGAGATACCACCACCTTTAACGGTGATGAAAAGATCCAGTTTACCAATCATATCAACCAGTTCCAGCGGCTGACGAACTACCATGCGCGCGGTTTCGCGGCCAAAGTATTGTTCCAGAGTACGCTGGTTGATAACGATGTTGCCACTGCCCGGTTTGATAAATACACGAGCGGCGGAGCTTTTGCGGCGACCAGTGCCGTAATATTGATTTTCAGCCATTGCCTATAATCCCGATTAAATGTCCAGAACCTGCGGTTGCTGTGCCGCGTGATTGTGCTCGTTACCCGCGTAAACTTTCAGTTTACGGTACATAGCACGACCCAGCGGGCCCTTCGGCAGCATGCCTTTAACCGCGATTTCAATCACACGCTCAGGACGGCGGGCAATCATCTCTTCAAAGGTCGCTTCTTTGATACCGCCGATATGACCAGTGTGGTGGTAGTACATCTTGTCAGAACGCTTGTTGCCGGTTACAGCAACTTTGTCTGCGTTCAGAACGATGATGTAATCACCGGTATCAACGTGCGGAGTGTATTCCGCTTTGTGCTTACCGCGCAGACGACGAGCCAATTCAGTAGCCAGACGGCCAAGAGTTTTACCGCTCGCGTCAACAACGTACCAGTCGCGTTTTACGGTCTCTGGTTTAGCTGTAAAAGTTTTCATTAAAAGCTTACCCAATTTAAGTTACACGTTGGTGAACGCCCAAACGCTTCATAAATATAGTGTTTTGAGGTTCACACGGCTATCTAGTCCAGCAAACCTACCCCTTCGAATAGCTATTGCCAGCGCGATTAAAGTTTCGGGAAAAAACTTTGTTGTAACGTGGGGTCGCAAGATTATAGAGAAGTCGATCGGAAAGGTCGACCTTTTTTCTGCTATGCATCATACAAATGGATGCCAGGGAAAAAAGGCCGTGCCCAAACGCATCGAATCAAGGCAGATGAGGTTGGCGCAGATACTCTTCGCTTTGCATTTCCTGCAGACGCGACAAACAGCGCTGATACTCAAATTTCAGATGATGCCCCTGATAAATCTCAAACATCGGACTTTCCGCTGAAATCACCAGTTTCACACGACGTTCATAAAATTCGTCAACCAACGCCAGAAAACGCCGGGCGGCGTTTTCTTCCTTTGCGCCCATCACGGTGACATGGTGCAACAACACCGTGTGATACAGACGAGATAGTGCAATATAGTCATTCTGGCTACGCGCCTCCAGGCAAAGCGTCGGAAAATCGATCGACAACACGCCATCGCCAGCACTTAGCGTAGGCATAGCGCGATGATTGATCTCCAACACCGGTCCAGGGTGACGATATTCATGGCCGGATAATCGGCCGAACATCGTCCTCATGACTGCATCGGTCTCATCATTCAACGGTGTCAGGTAAAGGTGGGCCTGAGTCAACGTACGCAACCGGTAATCAATGCCGGCATCGACATTCCTCACCTCGCAATATTGCTTTATCAATTCGATTGCCGGCAGGAAACGCGAGCGTTGTAACCCATTGCGATACAGTTCGTCCGGCGGAATATTTGATGTCGCTACCAGGGCGATGCCGCGTTCAAACAGCGCTTTCAATAACTCGGCCAGTAGCATGGCATCGGTGATATCAGAAACAAAAAACTCATCAAAGCAGAGAACGTCCGTTTGCGCCTTAAAGCCATCGGCGACTTTTTCCAGCGGATTTTCCTGCCCTTGCAACTGATTCAACTCCTCATGCACCCGTAGCATGAAGCGATGAAAATGTAGCCGTAATTTTCTCTCCGAGGGCAAACTGTGGAAAAACATATCCATTAACCAGGTCTTTCCACGCCCGACACCGCCCCACATGTACAATCCCGTTACCGGTTCCCGATGCGGCTCGTGTTTTCCTCCCAGTAAAGAGCGCCAACGCGACCACATCCCGGTAGCAGGCTCAACGTTCACCCATACCTGTTCCGTCAACGCCTGGTGAATTTCATCGAGTCGCATAATCGTCTGCCGCTGCACCTCATCCGGCTGATACTCCTCCGCTGAGAGGGCCTGTTGATACAGTGATAAAGGGGTAATTCTTTGCATAGCGCCAAAATCCATGAGAAAAAATTTCGTTATGATTTATCGTTCGTTGACGTCGCTTTGACCGGTAATCGTGGCAATTCCCCACCACACATCCACACGCCATTCCGCCATACCATACGACATCATGCCTCGGGGCTCCACTCCAGTCAGGTTAGCGGTTATAGTGGCTATTATTAAGTGAAAAGCCCTACGGAACAACGAAGTCAAATAGGAGTCATTATGGCCTGGGAGTACGCGCTGATTGGATTAGTTATCGGTGTCATTATTGGTGCTGTCGCCATGCGTTTCGGTAATCGTAAGCTGCGTCAGCAACAGGTATTGCAAAGCGAACTGGAGAAAAACAAAACGGAATTGGAACAGTATCGTCAGGAGTTAGTGACCCATTTTGCTCACAGTGCAGAGCTGCTCGACAACATGGCTCGCGATTACCGCCAGCTCTACCAGCATATGGCCAAGAGCTCCAATAACCTGTTGCCTGATACGCCAGTACACGAAAACCCTTTCCGCTATCGGCTGACTGAAGCAGAATCCGACAACGATCAGGCGCCGGTGAATATGCCGCCGCGTGATTACTCGGATGGTGCGTCCGGCCTGTTGCAAGGTTCGCGGCCTGCCAGCAAGTAATTCGATGCCAGACATGAACGGGATGCAAAGTTGCATCCCGTTTTTATAGAAAAAACAAACACTCCGGACAATTTCTTTTATTCAGTATCGCCGTTCGGGTCAGATGGCGGTTACATTCTGCTGACGAAATAGCAGTGAACTTTACACATTGCCCCAGGTCTGACTCTTCACCGTAAGTTTGAGTTTATATATCATCGTTTTATTCATACGCAGGTCGTGAGAGAGAGTTAACAATCAATGAAAAAAGCATCGTTGTTGTATAGCGCGCTGGCACTCAGCATAGGTCTATCCTTGTCCTCGCTTCCTACGGCTAACGCCGCGCTGCCTTCGGTTGTGTCGGGTCAACCGTTGCCCAGCCTGGCACCAATGCTGGAAAAAGTCCTTCCGGCCGTCGTGAGCGTCCATGTAGAAGGCACACAAATTCAGCGCCAACGCATCCCCGAAGAATTCAAATTTTTCTTCGGCCCAAATACCCCCTCGGAAAAGCAGAGCAGCCGCCCATTTGAAGGACTGGGCTCCGGCGTCATCATCAGTGCGGAAAAAGCCTATGTGCTGACCAACAACCACGTCATCAACAACGCGGATAAAATTCGTGTTCAGTTGAACGACGGTCGGGAATACGACGCAAAACTGATCGGCCGCGACGAACAGACCGATATCGCCCTTTTGCAATTGGTGGATGCTAAAAACCTCACTGAGATCAAAATGGCTGACTCTGATCAGTTGCGCGTAGGTGACTTTGCTGTTGCCGTGGGCAACCCATTCGGTCTGGGCCAGACCGCGACCTCGGGAATTATTTCCGCGCTGGGCCGCAGCGGCCTGAATCTGGAAGGGTTGGAAAACTTTATTCAGACTGATGCTTCCATCAACCGGGGCAATTCCGGCGGAGCATTGGTTAACCTGAAAGGCGAGCTGATCGGCATCAACACCGCTATTCTCGCACCGGGCGGCGGCAACATCGGCATCGGTTTCGCTATCCCCAGCAACATGGCGCAAAACCTGGCCCAGCAGTTGGTAGAATTTGGCGAAGTCAAACGCGGTCTGTTGGGCATCAAGGGCAGCGAGATGACGTCTGAAATCGCCAAAGCGTTTAAGGTTGAGGCGCAACGCGGCGCATTCGTCAGCGAGGTCATTCCGAAATCTGCGGCCGCCAAGGCCGGTATCAAAGCAGGGGATGTGCTGATTTCGCTGGATGGCAAGCCGATTAACAGTTTTGCCGAACTCCGAGCGAAAATCGGCACTACTGCGCCAGGCAAGACAGTTCGTGTCGGCCTGTTACGTGACGGTAAACAGCAAGAAGTCTCCGTCGTGCTGGACAACAGCGCCAATGCAACCACCAACGCCGACAATCTTTCGCCTGCGCTGCAAGGCGCTTCACTCACCAACGGTCAGTTGAAAGACGGCAGCAAAGGCGTACTGATTGAGAATGTCGCCAAGGACAGTGCGGCGGCCAAGGTCGGCTTACAGAAAGGCGATATTATCGTGGGCGTCAATCGCGAGCGTGTTGAAAGCATCTCGCAATTGCGCAAGATCCTTGACAGCAAACCCTCCGTGCTGGCGCTGAATATCGTCCGCGGTGAAGAAAGTATCTATCTGTTGTTACGTTGATATATGAAAAAGGGAACGTCGCGCGATGCGGCGTTCCGCCTTCTCTGATATTCTGCGTTTTATTCTTCTTTCTGACCTCCTGAGCCCATGCTAACCAAACTGTTACGTTCGATGCTCATCGGTATCATCGTGGCTGGCGTTCTTTTGCTGGCCGTTCCGGCATTGCGCTCCGGTCAAGGGACGTTCAAGACGGAGAACGACAGTCAGAGTGAAGCACCGGTCAGTTATTATTTGGGGGTACGCCGTGCAGCCCCTGCCGTAGTGAACGTTTATAACCAAGCGAACAGCCCAGGTTCTCAGAATGAGCTGAACATCCGCAACCTTGGCTCCGGCGTTATCATGAACAGCAAAGGGTACATACTGACCAACAAACATGTCATCAGTAACGCGGAGCAAATCGTCGTCACACTGCAGGATGGGCGTATTTTTGAAGCACTGCTGGTCGGTTCCGATACATTAACCGACCTTGCCGTACTGAAAATCGAAGGCGCCAATCTGCCGGAAATCCCCATTAACACCAAACGCCCCCCGCATGTCGGCGATGTCGTACTGGCAATCGGCAACCCCTACAATCTGGGGCAGACCGTCACACAAGGCATTCTCAGCGCCACCGGACGAGTGGGGCTCAGTTCTTCCGGCCGACAGAACTTTCTACAGACCGACGCCTCCATCAACCGCGGCAACTCCGGCGGTGCGCTGGTCAATTCGTTGGGGGAGTTGGTCGGCATCAACACGTTGTCTTTCGATAAAAGCAACGACGGCGGCACACCGGAAGGCATCGGTTTTGCCATCCCTGTCGCCCTGGCCAGCAAAATCATGAATAAACTGATCCGGGATGGGCGCGTCATTCGCGGATACATCGGCATCAGCGGTGCGCAGAGAGAGCGATTGGGTAATCAGGTTTCTGGTCTTGATCGACTGCAAGGCATTATCGTCAACAAGGTGGAAACCGGAGGGCCGGCGGCAAAAGCAGGGATCAAGGAAGGCGATCTACTGATGGAGGTTAACCAGAAACCCGCCAGATCTGTGATTGAAACCATGGATCAGGTTGCGGAAATCCGTCCAGGCTCAGTCATTCCGGTGGTGGTATATCGGGACAACAAAGAAATTACGCTGAACGTCACGATTCAGGAATTTCCGACCAACGAATAGCGGCTGTGATTTCCCCCGCTGTGGGGAAAACGTTGCCCCCTTCATCAGGCCAGGCCGGGAGCACTCGTCACCCGGCCTGGCGCATCGTCAGCCGTTTTCTTTGACGCGCTCAATCTTCGCGCCGAGAGCACTCAACTTGTCTTCAATTCGGTCATAACCGCGATCGATATGGTAGATACGATCAACCAGCGTGACGCCGTCGGCAATACAACCAGCCAGAACCAGACTGGCGGACGCCCGCAGATCGGTTGCCATCACCTGGGCGCCAGACAGATGCTCAACACCATGGCAAATCACCGTATTACTTTCGATCTCCGCTTGCGCACCCATACGAATCAGTTCCGGAATATGCATGAAACGGTTTTCGAAGATGGTTTCAGTGATCACCCCGGTGCCTTCGGCCACCAGATTCAGCAAACTGAACTGCGCCTGCATGTCGGTCGGGAATCCAGGATGCGGAGCCGTGCGTACATTCACGGCTTTAGGACGCTGACCATGCATATCCAGACTGATCCAATCTTCACCGACATCAATATCAGCGCCTGCTTCCCGCAGTTTCGCGAGCACAGCGTCCAGCGTCTCGGGACGAGTATTGCGACAGACCACTTTCCCGCCGGAAACCGCCGCCGCCACCAGGAAGGTGCCGGTTTCGATACGATCCGGCAGCACGCGGTATACTCCGCCGCCCAATCGCTCTACCCCGTCGATCACAATTTTATCGCTGCCGGCGCCACTGATTTTCGCGCCCAGCGTATTCAGGAAATTCGCCGTATCCACGATTTCCGGCTCGCGTGCGGCATTTTCAATAATCGTCCTGCCGACCGCCAATACCGCAGCGCTCATGATGGTCACTGTCGCACCCACACTGACCTTATCCATAACGATGTGCGCACCTTTAAGACGACCATCCACGGTCGCCTTCACATACCCTTCTTCCAGCGTGATCTGCGCGCCCAGCTGTTCCAAGCCGTTGATATGTAAATCAACCGGTCGGGCGCCGATCGCACATCCGCCCGGCAGAGAAACCTGCCCCTGACCGAAACGCGCTACCAACGGCCCCAGCGCCCAAATCGAAGCACGCATCGTTTTGACCAGTTCATAAGGCGCACAGAAAACATTCACCGCACTGGCGTCGACATGCACCGAGCCGTTACGCTCAACATGCGCGCCCAGCTGGCTTAACAATTTCATCGTAGTATCGATGTCGCGCAGTTTCGGGACATTCTGGATTTCTACCGGCTCTTCAGCCAGTAAAGCAGCAAACAGGATAGGCAGGGCGGCGTTTTTAGCACCGGAAATAGTAACTTCACCGGTGAGCCGGGTTGGCCCCTGCACACGAAATTTATCCATAGTGACGATTTCTCAATATTCAGACTTAATAGCGCGACATACCGCGCCGACTCAAAAACCGTTCAGTTTACGATCGCGCAGCCACTCTTCCGGGGTATAAGCTTTGATCGACAATGCGTGAATGCGGTTATCCGCGATATATTCCATCAGCGGCCCATAAACCGCCTGTTGCTGCTTGACACGGCTCATTTCCTTGAAGACATCACCCACAACAATTACCTGGAAATGGCTACCGTCGCCGGAAACGTGCACTTCATCCAGCGCCAATGCCTGCATCAGCACATCTTTAATTTCGTTATTTTCCATCGCTCTCGATTCTACGTCAGGGGAGATGATAAACAGGGTGGTATCTTAGATGAATCCGCCACCATCTTAAACAAAAGAAATCCCCCTTCGTACAGGTACGAAAAGGGGGACGATAAGATAGCCGTAGCGTCGCTCATCCAGCCTGGCGGATGGGGATGATTTCGCTCAGGTTATACAGTTGGATAAGGGTACTGAGCCGATCGCTAGCTCCGGTAATGTTCAGTTCCTTCTCTTGCTGCTGCTGTTGATGATGAAAATGCAGCAGCAATGCCAACCCTGAAGAATCAACCCGACGCAGCCGGCTGAGATCCAGTTCACCCACACCGTTTAGCAACGCCTCCCGCTGTTGCCACAAAGGTAACAGCGTATCGCGATCAAGGTCTCCTTCCAGCTGGAGGACGCCATTTTCCCGTTTCCAGGTCAGCGAGTTAGCCATTTCGTTTCTGTTCCAACGAAATCGGCTGACGGGCGCTCACCAACAGTTGTCGGGTCAATCCATCAACGCCGTTTTGGCGCAATATGGAAGCCCACTCATTTTGTTTGGTGGTAATCATGCTCACGCCTTCGGCAATCATGTCATATGCCTGCCAATAGCCGGTCTTACTGTTTTTACGCCACTGAAAATCCAGGCGAATAGGCGGGCGCCCGCCGTTATCCATAATGGTGACGCGAATGGACACGATCTCCGCATTACCCAGCGGTTGTTCCGGGGCAACCTCGTAAGTCTGCCCGTGATACGACGCCAGCGCCTGACCATAAGCCTGTTCCAGATAGGCTTCGAAGGCGGTGAAATAGGCATCGCGCTGCTCCGGCGTCGCATTTTTATAATATTGGCCGAGTACCAAAGCGCCGGCATACTTGACCTGCACATAAGGCAGAAGTTCTTCTTTGACAATACTGCGTAGACGATTAGGTTCCTGCCGAATCTGAGACTGCTCGTTTTTCAGGCGATCAAAGGTTTTTTGCGCCGCTTCCTTCATCAGGCTGTACGGATTAGTCTGATCCGCTGCGTTAACAAAAGGCGCAACTACCAACAACGCCGCCATCAATAAACGTCTAAACATTCTGTATCCTCTCAAGGGTGTTGAGTAACAGGTTGGCTGCCTGCGTCAGATTTCGCATCATTGCCCGGCTTTACCGATGGCTCTGCGCTGCTCTGAGCGGCATTCTCATTACTGTTACCCCCGCTCTTATATAGGAATTGGCCGATAAGGTCTTCCAGAACCATGGCCGATTTCGTGTCCTGAATGGTACCGCCGTCTTTAAAGATCGACGTTCCCATATCCGCATCCTCAAAACCGATGTTCAAGGCCAGATACTGCTCCCCCAACAACCCGGAAGTACGAATCGCCAGGGAACTGGTATCCGGAATGTGGTCATATTGCCGATCGATATCCAACGCCACGCGCGGCAGATACGTTTTACTGTCCAGGCCGATCTCCGCCACCCGACCAATGACCACGCCGCCGATTTTCACCGGCGAGCGTATTTTCAGGCCGCCGATGTTATCGAAAGTCGCATACAAACGGTATGTCTGCTGATTTCCCAGTGATTTCAGGTCCGCCACTTTCAGCGCCAGAAAGAGAATGGCAACCAGCGCAATCAACATAAAGGCGCCAACCCAAATTTCATGTTTCTTTGTTTGCATCGACTCATTTCCCAAACATCAGTGCTGTCAGCACAAAATCCAATCCCAGTACCGCCAGTGAAGAATGCACCACGGTACGAGTCGTCGCACGACTGATGCCTTCTGACGTCGGGATGGCGTCATAACCATTGAACAGGGCGATCCAGGTAACGGTCATCGCGAAAAACAGGCTCTTTAGCACACAGTTCATTACATCGTGCCGCCACTCCACAGCCCCTTGCATCGCCGACCAGAAAAACCCGCTGTCGATACCTTTCCAGTCTACGCCGACCAGCGCGCCGCCCCAGATGCCGACCGCAACGAAAATGAGAGTCAGCAAAGGCATACTGATAAAACCGGCCCAGAAACGGGGAGCGACTACGCGACGAAGCGGATCCACCGCCATCATCTCCATACTGGAAAGCTGCTCGGTGGCCTTCATCAGGCCGATTTCCGCAGTCAGAGCGGAACCGGCGCGACCGGCAAACAATAACGCCGTCACAACCGGCCCCAGTTCGCGTAATAACGACAGCGCCACCATCATGCCCAAGCTGGCCTCCGCGCTGTAAGTCGTCAGCACGATATAGCCTTGCAACCCCAGCACCATACCGATAAAACAGCCGGAAACGATGATAATCAGCAGCGACTGCACGCCGACGCTATAAAGCTGCCGCGCCAGCAACGGCCACTGTTTAGCTGGCTCCGGCTTGCCGACCAGCGCATTAAACAACATCAGCCCGGCCCGGCCAAAAGAGGCGCAGGTGCTGATGCCGGAGCGTCCCAACGACGCCAATGCCTGCAATAGCATGACCAGTTAACTCCCCGTACCCAAAAGTCCGCTCAGATAATCACCCGCCGGATGTCGGAACGGCACCGGACCATCCGCCGTCCCATCCAGAAACTGACGCACGCGCGGATCATCATTTTGCTGCAATTCCTGCGGCGATCCTTCCGCCACAACGCGCTGCCCGGCGATGATATAGGCATAATCCGCGATGCTCAGCACTTCCGGCACATCATGAGACACCACGATGCAAGTAACGCCTAACGCATGATTCAGTTCGTCGATCAGCTTTACCAACACCCCCATCGTAATGGGATCCTGACCGACAAAGGGTTCGTCGAACATGATGAGCTGAGGATCCAGCGCTATCGCACGCGCCAGCGCGGCGCGGCGGGCCATCCCGCCCGACAGTTCCGCAGGCATCAGTTGCGCTGCGCCACGCAACCCAACCGCCTCCAGCTTCATCATCACCGTACTGCGCAACAATACGTCCGGCAATTGGGTATGCTCACGCAGCGGCCAGGCGACATTGTCAAAAACATTGAGATCGGTAAATAACGCGCCCGACTGGAACAGCATGCTCATCTTTTTGCGGGCGGCGTACAGCCCGGAACGGGAAAGCGCTGGAATATTTTCTCCGTCGAACCAGATTTCTCCGCTATCTGGTTGCAATTGCCCGCCAATCAGCCGCAACAGCGTGGTTTTGCCTATTCCCGACGGCCCCATGATCGCGGTGATTTTACGCTTGGGTACATTCAACGATATATCGCTGAATATCGGCCGCTCGCCGCGCCGAAAATTGAGCCCGCGAATCTCAACCAGATTTTCATGGTTCATGGTTCATTTCCTTACCGGCCGCGCCTGGCAGCCGTCATTTCTTGTCTATTCTCGGCATGTTGCCTACATAACTGCGTTGATTCCGGTATATCGGGCGTCATCACTGTTACAGAATCAGACCATTTGGTTGTAGCCAAAGTTGCCATTGGTTTTACTTTTTCGCCCTGCGCAGTCAGAATTAGCGCTAGCGAGGAAAAACGGCTTTTTTGTTTATTATTCGTCCAGAAATACTGGTTTGTTCGCCAATAAGCCGGTGATTATACCTGAATAAAGGACGCTGCATGCTTTTTGCGACAGTACTGTTGGTTGTTGGTTTGATTCTGCTGGTTTATGGTGCCGACCGGGTCGTCTATGGCGCCGCCGTTCTGGCCCGCTCTTTCGGCATCCCGCCCATGATTATCGGTATGACTATCGTTGGAATGGGAACGTCCTTGCCCGAACTGATGGTTTCCGTCACCGCCGCGCTTAATAATCAAATCGATATGGCTGTCGGCAATGTTCTGGGCTCCAATATCGCCAATATTCTGTTGATTCTCGGCAGCGCCGCGCTGATACGCCCGCTGACATTCCAATCCGCCCTGCTGCGGCGTGAACTCCCCCCGATGCTTTTTGTCACCGCCTTGTGCGGATGGCTGCTGCATGACGGTTTTTTGAGCCGCATGGATGGCCTCATCCTGCTGATTGCCGCCGGAGGTTGCATCCTGCTGATGCTGAACATGGCGACCCGCGCAGCAAAGCAGGGCGAAGACAGCCTGACACGGGAGCAGATGGCGGAACTGCCGCAGGACAACAACTATACGGTTGCGCTGCTGTGGCTGATTCTCGGGCTGATCATCATGCCGATGTCCGCCCGAATCGTGATCGATAACGCTACCGTCATCGCCAATTACTTTAATATCAGTGAACTTACCATCGGTCTGACCGTATTGGCGGTCGGCACCAGCCTGCCGGAACTGGCCACTGCGATTGTCGGCACATTGAAAAAGGAAGACGATATCGCATTGGGCAATCTGATCGGTTCCAATATATTCAATATCGTCATCGTGCTGGGCGTCCCGGCACTGCTCTCGCCAGGCGCACTGAACCCGCTCGCTTTTCAGCGCGATTACTGGGTCATGCTCGGCGTCAGTGCGCTTCTGACGGCACTCTGTCTCCGCCAGAAACGGTGCATCGGTCAGGGCGCGGGCACATTGTTAGTGTGTGCATTCATTGCGTACCTTTCGGTGCTGTTCTTGTTTCCATAGCCAGAACACCGGCAATGCAGGATATTTTTGATGTCACATTTCAAGTTACAACCCGGCTTTGATTTCCAGACGGCAGGCCGTCAGGTTCTGTCCATCGAGCGCGATAGTCTGGCGCAGCTGGATCAGTATATCGACGGTAACTTCGCCCTGGCCTGCGAAAAAATGTTCCACTGTCGCGGCAAGGTCGTGGTCATGGGGATGGGCAAATCAGGCCATATCGGCTGCAAAATGGCGGCGACGTTCGCCAGTACCGGTACGCCATCGTTTTTCGTCCACCCTGGGGAAGCCAGCCACGGCGATCTGGGCATGATTGCCGCGCAGGACGTCGTCATCGCCATATCCAACTCGGGTGAATCGCACGAGATTCTGGCGCTGATCCCTGTGCTTAAACGTCTGCAGGTTTGTCTGATTTGCATGACCGGCAACCCAGACAGCACGATGGCGAAAACTGCGGATATCCACCTTTGCGTTCACGTCGCTCAGGAAGCCTGCCCATTGGGGCTGGCGCCGACATCCAGCACCACCGCCGCGCTGGTAATGGGCGATGCGCTGGCGGTGGCGTTATTGCAGGCACGCGGCTTTACCGCCGAAGATTTCGCATTATCCCATCCCGGCGGCGCGCTTGGCCGCAAATTGCTGTTACGGGTGGAAGACATCATGCACTCCGGCGAAGAAATTCCTTGCGTGGACAGCCATGCTTCCCTGCGCGACGCACTGTTGGAAATCACGCGCAAAAATCTGGGCATGACGGCGATTTGCAACGCAGACCGGAAAATCGAAGGGATTTTTACCGACGGCGACCTGCGCCGGGTATTCGATATGAATATCAATCTGAACAACGCCCGCATCACCGACGTGATGACGCGCGGCGGTATCCGGGTGACGCCGCATACACTGGCGGTCGATGCGCTGAATCTGATGCAGTCCCGCCACATTACCTCGTTGATGGTGGCGGACGACGATCGTCTGCTTGGCATCATCCATATGCATGATATGTTGCGCGCTGGCGTGGTGTGACTCCCCAGATCTGTACGACTTGAGCCAAGGAATGAGTGAATGAGTGAAATTCGGCCGCAAACCGACACCTGCTACGGCCCTGTGGAGACGCAGGTCATGAACCGCGCGCGCGATGTACGTCTGCTGATTTGCGATGTAGATGGCGTACTGTCCGATGGACTTATCTACATGGGTAATCAGGGCGAAGAACTGAAAGCGTTCAATGTCCGCGACGGCTATGGCATCCGTTGCCTGCTAACTTCGGGTATCGACGTCGCGATTATCACCGGCCGTTCGTCTCAGTTGCTGATCGATCGCTGCCAAACGCTGGGTATCACCCATCTTTATCAAGGACAATCCGATAAGCTTTTGGCCTTCCGCGAACTGTTGGATAAACTGTCGATCCAGGCCAGCCAGGTCGCCTATATCGGCGATGACCTGATCGACTGGCCGGTCATGGCCGAAGTGGGTCTAAGCGTAGCGGTTGCCGACGCTCACCCGCTGTTGCAGCCACGGGCTGATTATGTCACGCGCATCGCCGGTGGCCGCGGCGCGGTAAGAGAAATGTGCGACCTTATCCTACAGGCGCAGGATAAGCTTGATTTCGCCAAAGGGCTGTCGATATGAGTAATGTAAAACGCTGGCTGACGCTGTTGCTGGCATTGATCGCACTGGTGCTGATCGGGTTAAATCTGACCGACAGACAGGCCAGCACCGGCCCGGCGGAAGTACCCAGCAATGACCCTGCTTATACCATGCAGAAAAACATTACCGTGGTATATGACCCAACCGGAAAACTGAGCTACAAGCTGGTGGCGGAGAGTGCGGAACATTACAACGCCGACCAAAGCAGCCGCTTTACCTTGCCGGTGGCGACCATGTTCAACGAACTCGGGGTGGCGACCTGGTCGGTGCGTTCCGATCGCGCCACGCTGACAAAAGACCGGATGCTCTATCTTTACGGTCATGTGGAGGTCAACAGCCTCACCACTGATTCACAACTGGAACGTATCAAGACAGACAACGCCCAGGTCAACCTGATCACACAGGATGTCTCGTCGGATGATGAAGTCACCCTGTACGGCACTAACTTTACCTCTAACGGGCTGAAAATGCGTGGTAATCTGCGCAGCAAAACCGCTGAATTGATCGACAAGGTAAAATCTTATTATGAAATCCAACCTAAACAATAATGTGTTGCACAGCATCCTGGTCGCCAGCGCCCTGTTCGCCGTCAGCCTTCCGGCATTGGCGCTGACCGGCGATACCGATCAGCCCATCCATATCGATTCCGATCAGCAGGCGCTGGATATGCAGAGCAACGTGGTCACATTCACCGGCAACGTGATCGTGACCCAGGGTTCCATCAAGGTTCAGGCCGACAAAGTCGTGGTCACACGTCCGAACGGCCAGCAGGGCCATGAAATCATTGAAGGTTACGGCAACCCGGCGACCTTTTATCAGATGCAGGACAACGGTAAACCGGTAAAAGGACACGCGCAGAAAATGCGCTATGAACTGGACAAGCAGCTCGTCATTCTTACCGGCAACGCTTATCTGGAACAGCTTGACAGTAATGTCAAAGGCGATCGCATTACCTACCTGGTTCAACAACAACAGATGGAAGCCTTCAGCGACAAGGGTAAACGGGTAACTACCGTTCTGGTGCCGTCGCAATTGCAGGACAAGGGTACCCAGGCCAATCCGAATGGCGTTAAGCCTGCCGCAAGTCAGAGCAAACCCGGCGCCAGTCAGACCAAACCCGCCAAACAACAGTGAGTGACGCAAGTAACCCATGGCAACATTAATTGCAGAGAATCTGGCCAAAGCGTACAAGGGCCGCAAAGTGGTGGAAAACGTCAGCCTGAATGTGAATTCAGGCGAGATCGTCGGACTGCTGGGCCCTAACGGCGCGGGCAAAACCACTACGTTTTACATGGTCGTGGGGATCGTGCCGCGTGACGAAGGCCGCATCGTCATCGACGATGAAGACATCAGTCTGCTGCCGCTGCACGACCGCGCTCGCCGCGGCATCGGCTATCTGCCGCAGGAAGCGTCGATTTTCCGGCGATTAAGCGTCTACGACAACCTGATGGCCGTTCTGCAAATCCGCAAGGATCTGACCCGGGAGCAACAGCAGGATCGCGCCAACGAGCTTATGGACGAGTTTCATATTACTCACCTGCGCGATAATCTGGGACAATCACTGTCCGGCGGTGAACGGCGCCGAGTAGAAATCGCCCGAGCGCTGGCGGCCAACCCGAAATTCATTTTGCTGGACGAACCCTTTGCCGGCGTAGATCCCATTTCGGTCATCGATATCAAAAAAATCATCGAGCATCTGCGCGACAGCGGGCTAGGCGTGCTGATTACCGACCATAATGTTCGCGAGACGCTGGATGTCTGTGAACGTGCCTATATCGTCAGCCAGGGCCAGCTTATTGCCCATGGCTCACCAATAGATATACTGGCGAATGAACAAGTGAAACGGGTCTATCTGGGTGAAGGCTTCCGACTCTGATAAAACATTGTTTTTATTTATAATTAATAAAGGAAGTTAGCGCGAGTTATGAAGCAAGGTTTGCAACTCAGGCTTAGTCAGCAACTGGCTATGACACCGCAATTACAGCAGGCGATCCGTCTACTGCAATTGTCCACACTTGAACTCCAGCAGGAAATCCAACAGGCGCTGGAAAGCAACCCATTGCTGGAACAGGCTGACAACCATGAAGAAGTAGAAACGCAGGAAAGTAGCGACCACGAAACGCTGGACACCCGCGAAGCGCTGGAGCAGAAGGAAATGCCGGACGAGCTGCCGCTCGACGCCGCCTGGGATGAAATCTATACCGCAGGCACACCGTCCGGCACCAGTACCGATTATCGCGACGAAGAGCTGCCGGTCTATCAGGGCGAAACCACTCAGACGTTGCAGGATTATCTGATGTGGCAGGTGGAACTGACGCCGTTCTCCGATACCGATGCCGCCATTGCAACCTCAATCGTCGATGCAGTCGACAATACCGGCTATCTGACGGTTTCGCTGGAGGATATCCGCGACAGCATCGGCGACGACAGCCTCACGCTGGAAGAGGTGGAGGCCGTACTGAAACGAGTGCAGCGCTTCGATCCCGTCGGCGTCGGCGCCCGCGACCTGCGCGAATGCCTGCTGGTACAGTTATCCCAGTTTGATGAAAAAACCACGCCGCGGCTGGCCGAAGCCAGAATGATCGTCAGCGAATATCTGGATCTGCTGGCCAACCATGATTTCCGGATGCTGATCCGTTCCAGTCGAATGAAGGAAGAAACGCTGAAAGAAGCGTTGGCGCTGATCCAATCGCTCGACCCGCGCCCCGGCCAGTCCATCAATACCGGCGAATCGGAATACGTGATCCCGGATGTCCTGGTTCGCAAGATCCAAGGTCATTGGGCGGTGGAGCTGAATACCGACAGCGTGCCCAGACTACAGATCAACCAGCAGTACGCCGCACTCGGCAACAACGCCCGTAACGACAGTGACGGTCAGTTCATCCGCAGCCATTTGCAGGAAGCCCGCTGGCTGATCAAAAGCTTGGAAAGCCGCAACGACACGTTGCTGAAAGTCACCCGCTGCATCGTAGAACAGCAGCAGGCGTTTTTTGAACATGGCGAGGAATTCATGAAACCCATGGTACTGGCGGATATCGCTCAGGCCGTGGATATGCACGAGTCCACCATCTCCCGCGTGACAACCCAAAAATTTCTACATAGCCCGCGGGGCATTTTCGAATTGAAGTATTTTTTCTCCAGCCACGTCAACACCGACAGCGGCGGCGAAGCGTCATCCACCGCCATCCGTGCGCTGGTCAAGAAACTGATTGCAGCGGAAAACCCTGCAAAACCTCTGAGCGACAGCAAGCTGACCACCCTACTCTCCGAACAGGGCATTATCGTGGCGCGGCGCACTGTAGCAAAATATCGCGAGTCTTTATCCATCCCGCCGTCGAATCAACGTAAACAGCTGGTTTGACCCATACTGAGAAGGAAGACGATATGCAGCTGAACATTACCGGACACCATGTCGAAATTACTGACTCCATGCGCGAGTTCGTCACATCGAAATTCGCCAAACTTGAGCAATACTTTGATCGAATTAATCAGGTGTATGTGGTGTTGAAAGTGGAGAAAATCCAGCATATTGCCGACGCCACCATCCATGTGAACGGCGGCGAGCTGCATGCCACCTCAGAAGCGGAGGATATGTATGCCTCCATCGATCTGTTGATCGATAAGCTGGCAAGGCAGTTGAACAAGCATAAGGATAAACTGAAACAACACTGATTCTGCCACCTTCAGGCGTAGGGACGGCCGGGCCTGCCGCACGGCGGGCCGATAACCGGAGGCAAAAGTGTCATTAAGTGAAAGCAATATGAACAACGAGCCCGTTATTCAACTCAGCGCCGTACTCCGCAAAGAGTGTACCCGTAGCGCCGTTCACTGCCAGAGCAAAAAGCGCGCCCTGGAAATCATCAGTGAACTGGCTGCCAGGCAGCTCAATCTGCCGCCGCAAATGATCTTTGAATCCATCCTGACGCGGGAACGCATGGGCAGTACCGGTATTGGTAACGGTATCGCCATTCCACATGGAAAACTGGAAGACGAAAACACACTGGGGGCAGTAGGCGTCTTCATTCAGCTGGAACATCCAGTGGCGTTTGACGCCATCGACAATCAGCCCGTCGATCTGCTTTTTGCCTTGCTGGTTCCTGCTGAACAATGTAAAACCCATTTACATACCTTGTCCCTCGTTGCCAAGCGGCTGGCGGACAAATCTGTATGCCGTCGGCTACGCGCTGTGCAGAACGATGATGAGCTGTACCACATCATGACCGACCAGGATCTCGCCGATCACACCTGATGTGTTCGGATTCGGGTAGCAATTATCTCGGACGTCCCTGCGACCGGCGGACGCCCACTCGGAACCGGCAGAGCCGGATAACAAATACATGTGCTAACTGTGGCGGTGGACATTCACCATCCCGCTGCCCGGGGGAGTCGTCAGATGGTGCTGATGATTGTCAGTGGTCGTTCAGGTTCGGGAAAATCCGTGGCTCTACGTGCGCTGGAAGACATGGGATTCTACTGTGTGGACAACTTGCCGGTGGTGCTGCTGCCGGAGCTGGCGTGTACGCTGGCGGAGCGCAACATTTCCGCAGCGGTCAGTATCGATGTCCGCAATATGCCGGAAACGCCAGAAGTTCTGGAACAGGCGCTGACCAGATTGCCCCAGAGCTTTTCCCCGCAGTTGTTGTTCCTCGACGCCGATCGCAACACATTAATCCGCCGTTACAGCGACACGCGCCGGCTCCACCCGCTTTCCAGCAAAAACCTGTCGCTGGAAAGCGCCATTGATGAAGAAAATGATCTGCTGGAGCCGCTGCGTTCACGCGCCGATCTGATTATCGACACCTCGGAAATGTCAGTGCATGAGCTGGCGGAAATGCTACGGACGCGGCTGTTGGGCAAGCGCGAACGTGAACTGACCATGGTGTTCGAGTCCTTTGGCTACAAGCACGGCATTCCCATTGATGCGGACTATGTATTTGACGTGCGCTTCCTGCCCAACCCGCATTGGGATCCTAAACTGCGCCCCATGACCGGGCTGGACAAGCCGGTCGCTGCATTTCTGGATCGCCACACCGAGGTGCATAACTTCATCTATCAAACCCGCAGTTATCTCGAACTCTGGCTGCCGATGCTGGAAACCAATAACCGCAGCTATCTCACGGTGGCAATTGGTTGTACCGGCGGCAAACACCGTTCCGTCTACATTGCCGAACAATTGGCGGATTATTTCCGCTCCCGCGGCAAGAATGTGCAATCCCGCCATCGCACGCTGGAAAAACGCAAATCATGACCGTCAGGCAAACCGTTGAAGTCAAAAACCGCCTGGGCATGCACGCCAGGCCGGCCATGAAACTGTTCGAACTGGTGCAAAGTTTTGATGCCGAAGTGCTGTTGCGTAACGAAAGCGGTACCGAAGCCGACGCCAGCAGCGTCATCGCCATGTTAATGCTGGACTCCGCTAAAGGGCGTTACATTGAAGTGGAAGCCACCGGCCCAGACGAAGAACAAGCATTAGCGGCCGTCATTCAGCTGTTTGAGGCAGGGTTTGACGAAGATTAAGCTACCGTCACCCGATATAAGCAGCCGTTGTGGCTATTCGTGATCGAGATCTCTTCCTTTTTCTGCGACCAGCACCTAGCATCCGCTCATCACTGTTTTTTACATCCCCCCGCCATTCGTTGCGGGGGGATTGCTATTTGTCACAAACCGCTGGAGATAAACATGGATAAACCACACCTGACGATTAACGAGCTGGATGCCGAGCGCCTGGATGCGCTACTGGAACAATCCGCTTTTGCCGGTACCGACGTTGCGCAGGCACTGAATGCGGAGCTGGATCGGGCGCACATCGTCGCACCGGTTGAGATACCGCCCGATGTGGTCACCATGAACAGCCGGGTACGATTCCGGGATTTGTTGACGTGTGAAGAACACATCCGCACGCTGGTTTACCCGGCAACACTGAAGGATAGCAGCGAGCAGATTTCCGTGATGGCGCCGCTGGGAGCCGCCTTGTTGGGGATGCACGTCGGCAAGACCATCAACTGGCCGTTGCCGAACGGTGAAGAAACCCGGATTGAGGTCATGGAACTGCTGTACCAGCCGGAAGCGGCGGGTGAGTACCACCGCTGATAACAACGACATGCGCTAAACGACTGCCCGGAATATTCGGGCAGTCAATGTCGGTAAAAATGCCCTTAAACCCCGGCAATCTTCATCGATGGCAGCAATACCGATCCACACTGAATATTACTGCGCGTCTCGATGTCATCGCCGATAGTCGCGATATTATGCAGCATATCCTTGAGATTGCCGGCAATCGTGATCTCACTAACCGGATACTGGATTTCACCGTTTTCCACCCAGAACCCCGCCGCACCGCGCGAATAATCGCCAGTCACCATGCTGACGCCCTGCCCCATCAGTCCAGTCACCAGCAATCCGGTACCCATCTCTTTCAACATGCCGTCGACATTCAGCCCACGCCCGGCGATCCGCCAGTTGTGAATGCCGCCCGCGTGACCGGTGCTCTTCATACCCAGCTTCCGCCCGGCATAGCTGGTCAACAACCAGGTCTGCAATACGCCGTCCCGCACGATGTCGCGCGTCTCGGTACGTACCCCTTCGCTGTCGAACGGCGTGGAGGCCAACCCTTTACGCAAATGCGGCAGCTCCTGAATTGTCAGCCATTCCGGCAAAATCTGCTGTCCCAAGCTATCCAGCAGAAAGGTGGATTTGCGGTATACGCTGCTGCCGCTGATGGCGCCGACCAGATGGCCGAACAATCCGGTCGCCACTTCGGCGGCAAACATGACCGGCGCCTCCATCGTAGCCAGCTTGCGCGGCGCCAGACGAGCCAGCGTGCGGCGCGCGCACTCTTCGCCCACCCATTCCGGCGATTCGAGATCGCCGATTGCCCGGCCAATCGTATAGGCGTAATCGCGCTCCATGTCGCCATCCTGCTCCGCAATCACGCTGGCGGACATAGAATGGCGGCTGGAACAGTAGCTTTGCAGCATGCCATGACTGTTGCCGAACACCTTGATGCCATAGTGGCTGTTGAAACTACCGCCTTCGGTATTGGTGATGCGCTTATCCGCTTTCAACGCCGCCTGTTCAGCCCGGGCCGCCAGTTCAATGCCTCTGTCGGCATCCAGCTCCGCCGGGTGGAACAGATCCAAATCCGGCGCGTCAAAAGCCAGCAGTTCTTTATCCGCCGGGCCGGCAAACGGATCTTCCGAGGTATAACGGGCGATATCCAGCGCCGCCCGCACGGTACGAGCAATAGCGTCCGGGCTGATATCCGTGGAAGACGCACTGCCTTTACGCTGCTGATAGTAAACGGTGATACCCAGCGCACCATCACTGTTGAATTCGACGTTTTCAACTTCCCCATAGCGGGAACTGACGCTAATGCCCGTTGTTCTCGTCACAGCGACTTCCGCCGCATCGGAACCGGCGCTGGCCAGCTCCAGTGCCTGAGCCACCGCCTGCTCCAGCGCTTTGCGCTGTTCTGCAACCTGAGTGATTATTGTCATCGACTTTCCATCATGAGTAAGAAAACATTCAGATAACACAGGGTGGACGAACCCCGGCTACGCGCGTGCCGTCACCCTACCGCCGCCTGAAAAGAGGTAGCATAATGTCCTTGAGTCTAACAGGATCCGCAGACAATTTCGCAGAAAGCCCAGAACCTGATAGGATCAGCCTCTTTTTTACGACGGGTATTCCTGCCCGTCCCGCAACAGGCCGTCACGAGCGGCATTAAAACGCGCTCCCGGCGTTTTTTACGGAGTCACGCATGAACAAACATCCCGAAGACTGGCAGGACGAGATTCCGGACAGCAGCCAGAAAGATGAAGACGAAGAAATTATCTGGGTCAGCAAAAGCGAGATTAAACGCGATGCCGAAGCCCTGAAAGCGCTCGGTGCCGAGCTGGTCGAGTTGGGCAAAAACGCGCTGGAGCGCATTCCGCTGGATGAAGACCTGCGAGCCGCCATCGAGCTGGCGCAACGTATCAAGAAAGAAGGCCGCCGCCGCCAGCTACAACTGATTGGAAAGATGCTGCGTGCCCGCGATCCGGAGCCGATTCAGACCGCGCTGGATAAACTGCGCAACCGTCACAATCAACAAGTCTCGCTGTTCCACAAGCTGGAGCACATGCGCGATCGGCTGTTGGAACAGGGTGATGACGCCATCCCGGACGTACTGGCGCTTTATCCGCAAGCGGATCGCCAACAGCTACGTTCGCTGGTGCGTAATGCGCAAAAAGAGCAAGCGGCCAACAAGCCGCTCAAATCGGCCCGGCAGATTTTTCAATACCTGCGCGAACTGGCGGAAACGGAAGAATAAAAAAACCGGCGCGACCTGTGCCGCAAGACGTATGAACGTCGCCGCATGACATAAATGTTGGCCGCATTGAAGAGTGCGGCCAACGTTCATTTGGTGGACGCCACCAATGCCGAGCCGGCGAAGATAAACAGCGTGCCGGTCGCACGGTTGAACAGACGTAAACGCCGCGGGCTGGCGAATAGACTGGAAATGCGTTTGCCCATGCAGGCATAGGTGAACATCGTACTCACATCAATGACCACCCAGGTTACAGCCAGAATGGCAAACTGTATGGCCTGCGGCGCGCCGGTCTCAATAAAGTTAGGAAACAGCGCGGCGAAAAACAGAATATCCTTGGGATTGCTGATCCCAACCATAAAGCCACGGCGATACAGCATCCCAAGCCCTGGAGCCTCGTCCATCGTCTCGACGGACGATACCGGCGTTTCTGCCCGGGAACGCCAGGCGGCAATCCCCAACCAGACCAGATAAGCAGCGCCCACCACTTTCAACACCAGAAATGCCGTCGCCGATGCGGCAAGGATCGCGCCGAGCCCCAGCGCAGAAGCACTCATCAGGATCAGCGACGCGCTGGCGCCGCCTAACACGGTAGCCAATGCGCGACGGCGGCCATAGCGTAAACCGTGCGTCATACTCAGCAGGGCGGAAGGCCCCGGTACGGCAATCAGCGCCGCGATCACCCCGATGTAAACCAACCAAAGATGCAAAGTCATTATGGTGTATTCCGTTGATATCAATCTGTCATACAACAGGTTAAGGTGAATGCCTTCGTTATATAAAAAAGAAATAGCCATCTCTTCCGAGGAGTAATTATCGCATGACAACGCTATTTATGTACTATCTTGGCGGCGGTGCCAAAGGCGCCAACATTGAACTGCACGATGTCCAGTTCGTTGCCGCAGAAACGCCGGAAGAAGGGTTCCCCGCGCTAAAAGCCGGCTGGTTCGGCGACAAGAATCAGGTTCATGTCGACAGCTATACCCCGATAACCTGGGCCGATGGCTACGATATCACGCTCAGCCGCCAACCATTTCACGGCCGGGAGAAATTGTGGTTCGTCAACGTAGGCGGCTACCTGCCGGAAAACCCGGCGGAGATTCATCAGTTCGGGCTGTTTGTCGCCGAAAATGCCGACGAAGCCAAACAGCGCGCCAAAGCGATACTCTTGCCGCGGATGTTCAAACAGCACAAGGACAATCTGCATGATGTAGATGACTGTCTGCCGCTCACGCTGTTGGAGCGCTGGCATCTCCACCTGACGCCGAATCCGATGGGAAAACCTGAAGCCCCGCTGTGGCAGGGCTACCATCCGCTGTAAACGCCGCTAATCGCACAGTGCATGCTGGTGGCGCTGCAACAGCGCCGTCAACCGGGCAACGGCGGCGACGATATCGTCCGCCACCTGATGTTCCCCCAGATGTTGCCGGTACTCCTCCATTTGCGTCAGCAACTGCGAAAAATAACGGCTGCGCTGCGTATCCCCAGCGGCACCCGCGACCCGCGCCGCCGTGGCGCGCATCTGGCGATGGCATTCCGCCAGCGTATCGCTAAGCGGAATATCAAGCTGACGCAAACGCTGGTGCACAATAATCAGCGACAGTGCCAGCCGATACTTCGCCATGTCCCCCGGAAACAGATTGATCAACAAAAACAGATGCTGATAAAGCGCGGGCAGATGGTTTTCCCTGCACCGCGCCGGACGAGTCGACAACCCGTCGATGGCGCCGTGTACTAACCGGTTGAGCAGCGTGCGGCCGGTACGAGCACGGCTGTTGTCCCGTATCAGCATAATCACCGCCAGCGCCAGCACGCAGCCGATAATCTGCCCGATGGCGTTATCCAGAAATTGCGACAGATTAAACGTCATTGGGTTATCCAGTACCAAAATATTGATGGTGCTCGCCAGCGCGCCCAACGACCCTAACCGCCGCTTCTGGATTTCGATGCCGATGACGAACGTCATTACGCCGATACAGAGCCCCAGCAACAACAGGCTTTGCTGAGTGGCGGGCAACACCAGCATGAACATCACCGCCCCCAGCGGTAACGCTATCAGCGT
This sequence comes from Musicola paradisiaca NCPPB 2511, assembly GCF_000400505.1. Lineage (NCBI taxonomy): Bacteria > Pseudomonadati > Pseudomonadota > Gammaproteobacteria > Enterobacterales > Pectobacteriaceae > Musicola > Musicola paradisiaca. The sequence goes on from NZ_CM001857.1 coordinate 4,221,563, forward strand.
ACCGATCAGGAAATCCTTGGCGGCCATCAGCGGATTGGGTAAACGCATCACCAGTGCGGTCACTACGCCCAACATCACCATACACACGCTGCCGGATGTCCAGCCGGTCAGCAGCCAAAACAGGCAGCCGACGGCGGTAGCCACGCCGGTACGCAGGCCGTTGATCAACGCATGATGGGTTTCCGCCGAGCTGGCGCGCACCGGCGTTTCCGCTTCCAGTATCTCGGTTTCCCGCTGGCTAATGCGCGCATTGGTTCTGATGCCGGCCGCCAACAGCTGATAGCGGGAAGACGCCGCCAGCCACCCCACCAGCGGCGCAGGCAAGCGACTGCTATGGCTGGCCGCCAGATGGCGCAACTGTCGCAATTGACGGCGCAGATCACCCGGCGTCGTCACCGGTTGTTCCAGCAGCATCAGCAGACCGCCCTTCACTACACAGTCGCCGTCCCGTCGCATCAACCCGATTTCACCAGCCAGGGTCATCATCATCCAGGACTGGCTTAGCAGGGTCTTCATCCGCCGCCAGGCCGGCTGCCAGTGCGACGACTCCATCAGCAGAATATTGCGCATGCCGCCGATGGCCTGCGTTTTCCGCAACAGCCCATGCCAGCAGCTATCGACATCGTCTGTGGCCGCACGGCCCACACAGCGTTGCAGTAGCTGGTACTGTCCCAACAGCAGATCGTCGATGGCGCGATCGACATCCTGTTTAACCGAACGGGGAGAGAACACCAAATCCGCCAGAATGACGCAGACGATCCCCAAAATAATCTCGCTGCAACGCTCAATAGCGAATTGTGGAATAGCACGCGGCGAACTCTGGCTGGTGATGATGATGATCAGCGCGGTATACCCCGCCAGTGCAAACACATACGAGTTTTCCGTTTTCACCAGCGACGAGATCCACACGCACACCCCGGCCCACAGGCAACACAGCATCAGCATGACCACCGGCGCCCGCACCGTCGTCATGATGATCACTAACGCGCCAAAACAACCGATGAAGGTGCCGAGAATACGTAGCAGGCCGCGATGGCGGATTGCGCCGGAAAACGGATCGCCCCCCGCGACGAACGCAGGCCCGGCGGCCACGATAGCGGCAGTCAGCGCCGCCCAGCGTGGCGTTTCCATTTCAAACCAGAACCCCAGCACCAACGACAGCACCACGGCCAGACTCAGCTTGCAGGCAAAACGCAGCCGGGGGAAAACGGAACTGTTCATCGTACCGCTCCGGTTAACCGAACTCGCGCAGCCGATGCAGCAGTTGCAGCAATGGCGACGCCGATTGCACCTCTGGCGTCTGCTCGCCCGTCACCAGAACGGTGGCGGTGGTTCCCGCCGGGTAACGATCACCCCACTGCTGCGTCAGACGGATTTTTACCGGTACCCGCTGCGCCAGACGCACCCATTCCAGACTGGCATCGACCGTCGCCAGCCCTTTGCTGCCCACCGTGCTGCTGCTATTGGCGATCCCGGCGGAGATGCTGTCCACCGTACCGCGCAGAATCTGGTTGCTGCCGAGCGGCGTAATTTCCACCTGGCTGCCGGGCCGGATCCCGGCCAGTTTGGTCTCTTCCATATAAGCCAGCAGGTAGAAGGAATCCTTTTTCACCAGCGCCACCGCTGTCGTACCACGGGTGATGAATTCGCCGGAGTGTACATTCAGGTTGGTAATCCAGCCATCCGCCGGCGCCCGCACCACGGTGCGTTCCAAATCCAGTTTAGCCAGCGCCAGTTGCGCCTGGGCTTTGGCCAACTGATGTTGGGTGGTTTGCAGCGCATTGCCGGACTGTTCGATCTCTTCGCGCGACATCACCTGTACGCCCAACCGTAAACGCCGGGTCGATTCGCGTTTTTTCTCTTCCGCCAGCGCCTGATAGTAGGAGACATCCGCCTGCGCCTCTTCCAGCGCCTGCTGGTAGCGCGGTTGATCGACGACAAACAGCACGTCGCCCTGTTGTACCGGTTGGTTATCCTGCACACGCACCGACGTCAACAACCCGCTGACGTCCGGCGCAATCGCCACCACGTCGGCGGTAAATTTAGCGTCACGAGTCCAGGGGGATTCGGTATAGAACGACCAGACTTTGACCAACGCCACAGCGGCCGCCGCCACCACAATGAGCGTCATCGCAACACGGCTCAGTTTTTTTGTGATGATGTTTAAAACAGAGGCTCTCATGGCACTTACACTCCCAGGTGAAACAGCAGGTAAAACAGGCAACAGAACAGCGAGGTATTGAACAGTGCCGGGTGCCAAACCCATTCGTAGATACCGGAGGAATGCAGCAGGCGAATGCAGATGAAGAACAGCGTCAGCGACACCAGCAGCACAAAAAAGATCGGCGGGAATGACAGGCCGAACAGCACCATGACCGGGAGTGAATGCATCCTCTTTTTCCTTACCTGACCGGCTATCTGTTCAGCAGCAGCGTGAATCAGCGCGTGGATAACACCACGCCGCCGATCGCGCGCCGCCAGGGGACAAAGGCAGAACATCGCCGCCATCGGTATGGCTACCGACAGAGGGAGGACACATCAAGCTGACAAACCATGCAGACTGAGCGGGAACAACGTTCGGTACCCATTCTGTGTGATGCGCGTCTTGACTGAACAATAGCGATTGCAGGCGTTGATTTAATGGTTGAGAAGCGCGATGTTAAATCAGCGTTTTTTAGTCTAAAAATACAATAACAACGGGGAAGTTCGGCTGTAATAGCGCACCACCCCGGTTAAAGCGCCTATATTATGGTGCTTTATTATGATGTTATCTACGCACTGTGATCTAAATCACTTTTAAGCCAGAGTTAATAATGGAACGACTAAAGAGCATGTCCGTGTTCGCCAAAGTGGTGGAGTTCGGAACCTTTACCGCCACAGCACGACAATTGGGAATGAGTGTTTCCGCCGTCAGCCAGACCATTACTCGGCTGGAAGACGAGTTGCAGGTAAAACTGCTCAACCGCAGCACACGCAGCATCGGTTTGACCGAGGCGGGGAAGATTTATTACTACGGCTGTCGTCGCATGCTGCACGAAGCCAACGAAGTCCACGAGCAGCTATACGCTTTCAACAATACGCTGATCGGTACACTACGCATCGGCAGCTCCTCCACCATGGCGCAAAACGTCCTTTCCGTCATGACCACCGATCTCCTAAGACAATATCCCGGGCTCTCAGTCAATCTGGTGTGTGGTATCCCGGCGCCTGATCTGATCGCCGATGGGCTGGACATTGTCATCCGGGTCGGCGCGCTACAGGATTCCAGCCTGTTTTCCACCCGGCTAGGCTCCATGCCGATGGTGGTATGCGCCACTAAACGTTATCTCGCAGTGCACGGCACGCCGGAAAAACCATCCGACATAGGAAACCTGTCCTGGCTGGAATACAGCGTGCGCCCGGATAGCGAATTCGAACTGATCGCACCGGAAGGTATCACCACCCGGATCACTCCGCAGGGGCGTTTCGTCACCAATGATCCGCAAACCCTGATCCGCTGGCTGCAAGGCGGGGCGGGGATCGCGTATGTCCCGCTGATGTGGGTGCTGGAAGATATCCGACGCGGCGACATGGAAATCCTGTTTCCCCGGTATCACTCCGATCCTCGCCCGGTATACGCGCTCTACACCCGCCGGGACAATCTGCCGCTGAAAGTGCAAATCTGCATCGACTACCTGACCGAATATTTCCGCAAGGTAGCGCTGATTTACCAAGGCTACCGGCAGGACGCTGCGCCGGATGACGCGCCGCAGAAATAAATCAGGCCGCATCCGCGGCCTGAACAGAACAAATAACGCTGAATCACTCAGGCGGTGCCGCCGACCGTCAAGCTGTCCAGCTTCAGCGTTGGCTGGCCCACGCCAACCGGCACGCTCTGGCCTTCTTTGCCGCACACGCCCACGCCTTTGTCGAGCGCCAGATCATTGCCGACCATGGAAATCTGCTGCATGGCTTCAATGCCAGAGCCGATCAGCGTCGCCCCTTTGACCGGCGTCGTGACCCGGCCGTTTTCAATCAGATAGGCTTCCGAAGTAGAAAAGACGAACTTGCCGGAGGTGATATCCACCTGGCCGCCGCCGAAGTTCGGCGCATACAACCCGTATTCCACGCTGGCGATAATCTCTTCCGGCGTCGATTTACCCGCCAGCATATACGTGTTGGTCATCCGCGGCATCGGCAGATGGGCGTAAGACTCGCGTCGGCCGTTACCGGTCGGCGCCACGCCCATCAGCCGGGCGTTCAACTTATCCTGCATATACCCTTTAAGAATGCCGTTTTCGATCAGCACGTTGTACTGCCCAGGGACGCCTTCGTCATCCATCGCCAGGGAACCACGCCGATCCGCCAGCGTGCCGTCATCCACCACGGTGCACCGTTCGGAAGCGACCTGTTGGCCGAGCTGGCCGCTGAACACCGACGTGCCGCGACGGTTGAAATCGCCCTCCAGGCCGTGCCCCACCGCTTCATGCAACAGCACACCGGGCCAGCCGGCGCCCAAAACCACCGGCATAGTGCCAGCCGGCGCGGCGACGGCGGAGAGATTGACCAGCGCCATACGCACCGCTTCTTTGGCCCAGGCATCCGCCCGCGCTTCCCCTTCCGACAACTGCCAGAAAAAGTCGTAACCGGTACGAGCGCCGCCGCCGCTGGAGCCGCGTTCGCGACGGCCATCCTGTTCCACCAACACGCTGACCGACAACCGCACCAGCGGGCGAACATCCGCCGCCAGCGTACCGTCGGTGGCGGCCACCAGCACCAGTTCATACACGCCGGTCAGGCTGGCAGTCACTTCCTGCACCCGAGCATCCGCAGCGCGCGCAGTCGCATCCACCCGTTGCAACAACGCGATCTTATCTTCGCGCGTCAGGCTATCCAACGGATTGAGCGCCGGATACAGGCCGCGATGGGCAACTTCCCCCAAGGTTTTGATTCGTCCGTCACCCTGCTCGCGCACAATGCTGCGCGCCGCCAGGGCGCTCTGCCGCAATGCTTCGAGGGAGATTTGATCCGCATACGCAAACCCGGTTTTCTCGCCGCTGACGGCACGGATCCCCACCCCCTGATCGATATGCCAGGAACCGTCCTTGATGATGCGATCTTCCAGCACCCACGACTCGTGGTAGCTCGACTGGAAGTAGAGATCGGCGTAATCGATACGGCGTTCGCTTAAGGTTTCAAGGATGGCCTGGAGATCCTGATGGCCCAGCTTATTTGATGTAAGTAATTGCTCACTGACAAACGTCAGACTCATAGCTCGCCACTCTTCTTGTCACTGTGATCGGATAACGGGCAGCGCGATTATTTCGCCGCTTCCGCGCTCTTCGCTTTCTGCGCTTCCCGCACCACTTCCTGAATTTTGGGTTGATCCACACTACCGGAAATCTGGTAGCGGATCAGGGAAATTTTGTTCCATAACGGAGCCAACACCTTGCTGGCGGCAAACACGGCAGCCCCCACCACTGGATTCACCACAAACGCCGTCGCCACACCGACCGTCGCAGAAATTTCCGGCGCCACCACCGCGTCCATGGTGATCTGACGTTTCACCAGATCGATGTCTCCCTTCATGGCGATATCCGCCTCAAGGCCGTCCACCAGCAGGTTGTCGGTATGTAGTATGCCGTCTTTGATCCAGGCGGTACTGCGAACAGAATCAAAATAGAACCCTTTGCCAAACGTATCGCTGAAATCGAACTGCATCTTACGCAGCAGCGCATCGAAGCTGATCAGCCGCAACAATTGCCCCGCTTGTCCGGCACCGACGTTGACGATTTCACCCTTGCCGATATCGGTTTTCAGAATACCGCTCAGGCTGGGAATATCCGGCGCCCAGGGAGAACCGTGCCAGTACAGATCATAATCGATGGTAAAAGCGCCGGCCCGCAGCGGGCTGCCCACGCCCAGCCATTCGGAATTCTTCGTCAGGCTATCCCCGGACAACCGTCCCTTGAGCGCGGTTCGGGTACCTTCGCCATTCTCCTGCCAACTGCCTTCCAGCGTCAGTTTCGCTTTGCCGCTGTCCACCACGCCGCCACTCAGCAACAGCCGGTTTTTCTCCGGCAGCAGGCTTCCTTTCACTTTCCCGACGTTCAGCCCCATCACCCAACACTCCGCACAGCTGAACCGCAGCGCAGGCAGGTCTTCGAAACGAATGCTGGGATCGTTCAGCGGCGATTTCTTCTCAGCCAATGCGACCGGGTTGGTGGCATCATCGCCCTGCCATTGCGGATTGTAGTACAGGTAACGCAGGTCGCCGCGCCATTCGCCGCTGGGTGGAATAAACAACCGGCCGTCAAGCTCGCGGCCGACCACCGAAATGTCGTTGCCGTTATCCTGAGCCCGGCTGGTAAGCACCACGTCATGCCACTGCTGCCCCAGCACTTTTAGCTGCGATGAGCTCAGCGTCACGCGATCCGGCAGGCGGAAATGGCTGGAAGCCACCTGCGGCGCCAGCGTGCTGCGCATGCCCGGCAATAAAGCCAGCCAACGTTCGCCGTCCAGCGCGGGCAACGTCAATGTCAGCGATGAATCATCCGGCAACGACGGTGTTTTGCCGCCCTGCTGCCAGGCGGCCCGCTCCAGCGTGACGGTGTTGTCCCGCAACAACCAACGGCTGTTGAAACGCTGGTGCTTACCCAATGATCCCGACAACTCAAAGCTGCGCACATCGCCTTTGGCGTTGGCCTGCAATGTCATGGCCTCACCCTCGGCCTTGTTCAACGGAGACGGTAAGTGACTGCTTACTTCCTTCAAATCAGCCTGCACGCTGACATCGTAACTGGCGATGCCGCGGTAAGGCAGCGTTACCTGAACCGCACTCTGCCAGCCGGCATTCCCCTTCAGCGCCGTCGCAACTTGGCTCGGTAATCCCGGTAGTTGCGAAGGCTGCCAACGCCCCAGCAGGCCGACATTCACCAGAAACGCTTTTTCCTGTTCCTGGGTAGAAAAAGTGAACGTTAATGGTTGCTCCAGCCAACGCGCCTTCAGCGTTTGGCTGACCAGATTGCCGTTATCGTAATGAAACTGCCCCGCTACTGATTGCAACAGGACATCCAACGGTTTGATATACAGACTGTTATTGCCCAAAACAACATTACCGCCGGCACGTACCCGACCACCGTTCAACGGAATATCCAGATGCAGATCGCCAAGCACCTCGCCGCCGATTTGCACCTGCGACAGCGCATTGCCCAATGAGCCCTTCAGCGGCGTATGAACAAAGTAATCGCTCACTTCTTTACCATCGCCGCGTAGCTGGCCATCAATCACCAGCTTCTCTTTGCTGTAATCGGCAATCACGGCGTTGATATCGCGCCCTTCCACATTGCCCAGCCCGACGCTGGGCGCCTGCATCCACAGGCCGTTATTCATAAAATTCAGGGTAATATTCAGTGGATCCAGCGCAGGCCAACCGGGCTCGAATTCAAAGTTCGCCCGTTCCAACGGCACCCATACCTGAAATTGCCCTTCCTGATGCTCAAAGGGGAAATCATGCGGATTACCCGCAAAAACCAGTGTCGCATTATCGACATAGCCGGATTTCAGCGCCGTAGAGAGGTAGTCCACCAACGCTTTGCCCATGAACGGTTCCGGGTAATAACGCCAGGCATCGGCGGCGTCCTGCAGGCGAATCCCCGCCAGGATATCCAGCCGAGGCTCGCCCTGCGCAGGCTGGTGGTAATGGAAATCGCCGTTGACCCACAAGGAGCGCGCCTGCACATCCAGCCCGTTCGCCCACAGATCCCAGCCCTGCTCGTTCACGCTCCAGTTCAGCGTGCCCCCCGCCTGACGGATCTCCAGCGGCGCCCGGAACATCCCCTGATACGGCAAGGTACTCTGGCGTAAATCGACGGCAATCTGCCCGCGCGCCATGCTGCCGCGGGCGGAACCGGAAACGTGCTCACCGCCGGGCAGCGACTGCCAGTTCTTCCAACCCGCGTCCCGCCAATTGACCAGAAAACGGGTCTGCGTCATGCGCTGCAATGGAATATCCAACGCCAGCGCGGTGATGCGCCCGCGAGGCTGCAACGCATCCCAGCGCGCCTTCAGCGCCGGCGTGGTCGTCGCCAGCAGCGGCAGCAACGGCGATACCCGCTCCAGATCCAGCTGACTGCCGCGAATACGCAGTTCAGGCTCGCGATCCGGCCCCAACAATTGGGTATCCGCTGGCAGCCACAGGGCGGCAAGCTTGCCCGCTGGCCAGCGCGCGCCGTCCGTCGCCATATTCAACGCGGGGATATCCAGCATCCAGCCATTCTGATAACGGCTGGCATGCACCGTCATGCGGTTGATAGTCCAGACGATGCGGCGTCGCGCCATCCCGCCAGCTGGCGCTGCCTTCCTGTAATAGCAGATCGCCGCCATGAATATCCCCTTCCCGCACGTTCAACCAGGCCGCCAGGCTGAAATCGGCGCTTTCCAGGCCGGTGTTATTGCGCACCCAACGGCTGAGCCAGGGTTTCATGTCGATTTTATCGGCCTGAAGATACACCGTGCCGTTGTTCAGCCAGCCCTGTTCATCGCGCAGATCCATACGCACCTGCACCACGCCGTGCTGGCCATTGAAACTCGACAGGCTGATTTGCCCCTCTGCGCGATGGCGGTTTTTGCTATTTAACCAGGTGAGTTGGGGAATGCTGAGCACGGCGCGGTTTCCCGCCGGCGTCTGGAAAGTAACCTGGCTATCACGCAGGTCAAAATGGTCAAACTGGCGCAGAAAAAGATCGCCCATACGGTCGGGCTGCCATGTACGACCGCTCTGCCGCTGTAGATCCAACGGCGTGTTCAGATCAAACTGCAGGCGATAAAAGGTGAGATCACGGAATTTCCACTGCGCATGCAGTAGCGATTGCCAGACATCCAACGCCAGCGAGATGCGCTCGGAGCGCCAGTCCGCATCCGGATGATGGATACGCAGGTTCTCGATTTCCAGCGTCGGACCGAAGGTTTCCCAACGGCCGCTGAGCCGATCCAGCTCCACCGACAGACCTGTAGCGGACTGTACCCATGCCACCACTTGCGGCCGGAAATAATCCAGCGTTGGCAGCGCCATTCTCAGGCCGCTCACGACCAGAGCGACCAGCACAATCAGAATGGCACCCGCGGCGGCTAATATTCCGGGCAGTCGCCTCACGCCTGTCTCCTTCTTGCTCGCCGCTGGCGACGAGCGAAATCTTATCGGGAGCGCCAACCCGCCGGCCCTTAACGTAGACGCCGGCGGCAGCGCATTACATCATGACGACGTCAAATTGTTCCTGACTGTACAGGGGTTCGATTTGCACCTTGACCTGTTTGCCCACAAAGATTTCCACTTCCGCCAGCGCATGGGATTCTTCGCTTTTCAGCGCGTCCCCCACCAGCGGCGAGGCATAGACCAGGAAGCGATCGGAGTCGTAAGCATGGTGAACACGTACAATTTCACGCATGATTTCATAGCAGACGGTTTCCACGGTTTTGACCGACCCGCGACCGTGACAGGTGGGACATTCGCTACACAACACATGTTCTATGCTCTCACGTGTGCGCTTGCGCGTCATCTCCACTAATCCGAGTTGAGAGAAACCGCTGATACCGGTTTTTACCCGATCTTTACTCAGCGCCTGTTCCAGCGAATGCAGCACGCGACGGCGATGATCATCATTATTCATATCGATGAAGTCGATGATGATGATCCCCCCCAGATTACGCAGCCGCAATTGACGCGCAATCGCCTGAGTTGCTTCGATATTGGTATTGAAAATAGTTTCATCGAGGTTGCGATGACCGACAAACGCACCGGTATTGATATCGATGGTGGTCATGGCCTCCGTCTGATCGATAATCAGATAACCGCCGGACTTCAATTCCACTTTGCGATCCAGCGCACGCTGGATTTCATTCTCGACGTCATACAGATCGAAAATGGGCTGCTTGCCGCTGTAGTGCTCCAGCTTTTCAGTCATCTCGGGAATATATTCCGACGTGAATTCCAGCAGGGATTCATACGTCAGCCGCGAGTCCACGCGAATGCGATCCAGAGATGCGCCGGCGAAATCGCGCAGTATGCGCTGCGCCAGCGCCAGTTCGCCATACAGTTTGCAGCGAGTCTGATTGCGCTTTTTGCGCTCCATCACTTTCGACCACAAGCGTTTGAGGAACGCAGCATCCTGTGACAGTTCCTCCTCGCCGATCCCTTCGGCGGCGGTACGAATAATAAAACCGCCCTGCTCGTCGCAATAATCCGCGACCGTCGCTTTCAGACGCTCGCGTTCGGCTTCGCTTTCAATGCGCTGGGAAACCCCGACATGGGATGCGCCCGGCATGAACACCAGGTAACGCGACGGCAGCGTGATGTCGGTGGTCAGGCGGGCGCCCTTGGTGCCAAGCGGATCCTTGACCACCTGCACCATCAAATCCTGCCCCTGACGCACCAGCTCCGCGATATCGCGCACATGGAAGTTCTTCTGTTCATCGCCCGCCACGCATTCGGTATGCGGCATGATGTCGGAAGCATGAAGAAAGGCGGCCTTATCCAGACCGATATCGACAAATGCAGCCTGCATGCCCGGCAAAACCCGGCTAACCCGCCCTTTGTAGATATTGCCGACGATCCCGCGTTTGGCTTCGCGCTCAATATGAATTTCCTGCAGAATGCCGCCGTCAATATAGGCTACGCGCGTCTCTGAAGGAGTAATGTTTACCAACAACTCAGCGGTCATGGATGCCTCGTGATTTACGCCGTGCAGAAAAACTGTTGAATAGCTCAAGCGTTTCCACCAGTGGTAAACCTACCACCGCATGGTAACTCCCGTTAATCGTTTTAACGAACGTACCGCCCTTCCCCTGAATGCCGTAAGCACCCGCCTTATCCATCGGCTCGCCATCGGCGATATAGCGGTCAATCTCTTCATCCGACAGCCTGCGGAACTGTACTTCCGTCACGACACGTTCACACCGGATATCTTGGCGATCCGCCAGCGCTACCGCCGTCATCACCTGATGGCAACGCCCCGATAACGCACGCAACATCCGGGCGGCATGCGCTGCATCCAGCGGTTTTTCCAGCACCTGACCATCCAACACCACAATGGTGTCTGACCCCAACACCGGCAGGTCATCAGGCACGGCGGCAACGCCAGCCCGCGCCTTATCCTGCGCCAGACGGGTGACATACTCCTCCGGCGTTTCCTGAGGCTGGCGCGCCTCCGCCACATCGATACTCACCACCGCGAAAGGAATATCCAGCAGCGCCAGCAATTCGCGGCGGCGGGGAGAGGCGGAAGCCAGGTAAAGTGCGGTCATGAATGCTCCTTATTGCACCGCGAACTGACGACGAATTTTGCGCATCAGCAGGAAAATCCATGGCCAGAGCACGCCGTCGACCACACTATTCCAGAAAATTTCCGGTCGTAATGAGACATTGCTCACCAGGAATTCGGCCCAGAACACCAGCAAATCAAGAATCAGCGACAACACCATCACGATCAGCGCCTGTTGCCAGAGCGCCATATTGCGGAACATCTGAAATTTGAACGCCACTAAATAAGCAATGATGCTCAACCCCAGCGCACGCACGCCAAGCGTCGACCCCAGAATCAGATCATTGATGATCCCCAAGACAAACCCGGTGCCGACATTGACCCGGTGCGGCAGCGCCATCACCCAATAAATCAGGATTAATGTCAGCCAGGACGGGCGATAGTGGTAGATTGCGTCCGGCCACGGCATGACCTGTAACACCATCGCCACCAGAAAGGACAACCAGATGATCCCATGGCCGTGCCGACGATAACTGTTCATCGGTTGCCTCCCGACGATGAGGCGCCCGGGCTTGCCGCCGATGGCTGACGTCTTTCAGACGGCGTATTTTGTGTCGGCGTATTTTGTGTCGGCGCATTTTGTGTCGACATAGTTCTACCCGATGCGTTCTGCGCGGGCGTTCCCGGCGCCGTTGCGGCACGAGCGGATGACTCCTGGGCCGGCGTATTCTGAGACGATGTCGTCGGATTCTGCGATGAACGGCTACGTCGTTCCTGAACGGCTGGCGCACTCCTGGCCGGCGGCGCGGGCGGCCCGACAAAATCCGGCGCCTGAGCCGGTGTTCCCGACGGCGCCGGCGGCCCCATATCAGGCGAAGGCAGCACATGCGGCATCATCTGCATCAGGCGTTCGTTCGCCACCTTGTGCACATCGTCCGTCGGCAGCGCCACGCGGGAATTTTTGTCCACGCCCCACATCAGCAATAAATAACGCAAGCGCTGCAGTTCCGCCGTCGGACGCGCGCGAATCACCGTATAGGCGCGCTGGGTATCCACTTTGACAGACGAAACGACCGCCACCGGATACCCTTCCGGAAAACGGCCTCCCAGACCGGAAGTCACCAGGACGTCGCCGACGCGGATGTCCGTATTGTTCGGCAAATGCTCCAGTTGCAGGTCTTCGGTACAACCGTTCCCGGCGGCGATCACACGAATATCGTTGCGTAACACCTGAATAGGCAAAGCATGGGACACATCGCAAATCAGCAACACCCGGCTGGTGAACTGCCCCACGGCGATAACCTGCCCTACCACGCCTTTATCGCTGATGACCGGTTGCCCTTCATACACGCCCTCGGATGCGCCCTTATCGATCACCACCTGATCGCTATAGGGATCGGTGCCGGACGATAACACCTGCGTTACCATCTTTTGCTCTTCCTGCCGCAGCGGCGATCCCAGCAATTCTCTTAAACGCACGTTTTCCTGACGAAACTGCCCAAGCAACTGTAGATCGCTGTTTTTCAACAGCAACTCCTGCCGCAAAGCAGCGTTTTCACGTACCAACTGTTCGCGGGAAGTCAACGTGGCGGACACATTGTCCAGTATCTGACGTGGGCCATTGGCCAGAAAATAGAACGGACTGACGGCCGTATCCATGTAGGTTCTGATTTTGACAAACGTACCGAGCCGACTGTCAGCAAAGATCATGACAATTGCGATAATGACAGTGAAAAAAAGGCGCAGTTGCAGGGAGGGGCCCCGGCTAAAAATCGGCTTCATAAAATTGCGTATTCCTCGACAATAACAAAAAGGGGGCTACCACGCGGGATGAATACAGAACGCTTCATCCATACGGTTCCCCCTTCTTTATTTTGGCTGGATTATTCTTCGCTGAATAAATCGCCGCCATGCATGTCGATCATTTCCAACGCTTTACCGCCGCCGCGCGCCACACAGGTCAACGGATCATCGGCCACAACCACCGGAATACCGGTTTCTTCCATCAGCAGACGATCGAGGTTGCGCAGCAACGCACCACCGCCGGTCAGCACCATGCCACGCTCGGAAATATCGGAAGCCAGTTCCGGCGGGCACTGTTCCAATGCCACCATCACCGCGCTGACGATGCCGGTCAACGGCTCCTGCAACGCTTCCAGAATTTCGTTGGAGTTGAGCGTGAAACCACGGGGAACCCCTTCAGCCAGGTTGCGACCACGAACTTCCAGTTCGCGCACTTCATCGCCCGGATAAGCGGAACCGATTTCATGCTTGATACGTTCTGCGGTGGCTTCGCCGATCAGCGAACCATAGTTACGACGAACATAGTTGATAATCGCTTCGTCGAAACGGTCGCCGCCGATACGCACGGAGGAAGAATAGACCACCCCGTTCAACGAGATGACCGCCACTTCCGTCGTACCGCCGCCGATATCGACCACCATAGAACCCGTCGCTTCAGAGACCGGCAAACCTGCACCGATTGCCGCCGCCATAGGCTCTTCGATCAGAAACACTTCGCGAGCGCCAGCGCCTTGCGCGGATTCACGGATAGCGCGGCGTTCAACCTGGGTCGCACCGACCGGCACACACACCAGCACGCGCGGGCTGGGCCGCATAAAGCTGTTGCTGTGAACCTGCTTAATGAAGTGCTGCAGCATCTTCTCGGTAACGAAAAAGTCGGCGATGACGCCGTCTTTCATGGGGCGGATAGCGGCGATATTGCCCGGAGTACGGCCCAACATCTGTTTGGCTTCATGACCGACCGCCGCTACGCTTTTCGGGGAACCTGCGCGATCCTGGCGAATCGCCACCACGGAAGGCTCATTCAGTACGATGCCTTGTCCTTTTACATAAATCAGGGTATTGGCTGTACCCAGGTCGATGGACAAGTCATTGGAAAACATGCCACGAAATTTCTTAAACATAACTAAAGGATAATCCTGCAAGCTGGGGGCGAAAATGAAATCCGCTTACTTTACCAACCACACGCAGCAGCGACAAGGCGAGATCAGAACCTGCTACGGTGAGAATAAATGATGTTTGCACAACGGCTTTCGATGGCAAAATGCCGGAAGTCAGGCATCTTCTCCGGCGACAAGGTACATGAAGGCCGGGCGCATCGAAACATCGAACTAACAACAGACATAAAATCTAACATTTTCGTGAACGGCGGCCGACAACACGGAACATTCTGCGGTCCACGGCGGCGATATTCTACGCTAGTTTGATCGGATTTTTATATTAAACACACATTCTCGATGAATATTTTTTCAGCGTCTCGCCCACCGGTTCGGAAGCGGCGAACCGATCGCCCTGCCCACCGAATACGCCTTTATCCAGCAGTGTATGCCACTCTTCCCGGGTTCTGACTCCGGTAGCGAATACCTGTGCTTTCGTACCCTTGCAAGCCTCAACCAAACTGGAGATAAACAGCTGGTTTTCCAGGCGCTTATCCAGACTGCGCACCAACCCGGGATGCAGTTTGATGACATCCACCTGCAACGATTTGATATACGTAGTGCTGACCAGCGTCAGCCCGGCTTGCGTCACCGCCAGCCGACACCCCATCCCAGTAATCATCCTGACAATCGGCCGCAACCGGCTGATGTACTGACAGACATCCGCCTCGGCCAACTCAAACAACAGCCGTTCGCGCTGCTTTTTCGGGCACTGTAGCAGTGTGTTGCGCAACCAGCGCAGGAAAGAGCGCTGTAAGAGGGAATCGACCGTAATCGAGAACGCCAGCACCGTCTGCGGCCAGATTCCGGTTAGGGCGATGGCGCGGTTAATCAATTGCCGATCATAGCTGGTCGTCAGGCCCAGTTGACGCACCAGCGGCATATACTCCGCCTCCAGCAGTTCCTGAGAACCATCAAAGATACGGCTGAACAATTCTCGGTGATGCACGTCGCCGTTGCGGGTAATCGCCGGTTTCTGATACAGACGAGGCCCGCCGCGTGATAACGTGTGCTCCAGCAACGTGCGCCACTTGACGCTGCCGCGGCCCTTCTCCGGCACCTGGCGGTCGTAGACGCACCAACCATTGCCGCCCTGCAACACCGCATTGCGAGTCGCATCCTCTACACAGTCCATCACCTGCTCGGTGGTTTGCCCGCTGCGATAGGCGCAGATACCGATGTGTACGATATCTTCGCGGTCGATAATCGGCGTAAAAGGCAGGATATCGATGGCCTTGACCAGTTGACTGGCGATATTGTCGGCCTCTTTGAGCGTCCGATGCGGCAGCAACACGGTAAAATCGCTGTGGTAATAACGGGCCAGCAAGGCCGACGGGTAACGCAGAACAAAGGTCGACAGCAGATTGATCAACGTATTGCGGTATTCGTCGATCACGCCGCCATAGCCGTGCATTTCCTGCAATGTGTCGAAATCGGGCAGACGGATCATCATCACTACGCCATGGGTACCCACATCTTCCGCATCTTCCAGTTGGGTGGCGAGTTGGTTTTCGAAAAACAGCCGGTTGTTAAGCCCGGTTTCTGCATCCTGCGCCGCAAAAGCACGGATCAATGTATCCACCCGGCTGCGCTCCTCCCGCGCGTCTACCAGATCCGCCAGCAGTTGATCCAGGGCGCTGCTGGCACTGGCGGGCCATTCGTGCACGGAACCGTGCATGACGTTTTCGCGCTCGCCATACAAAATGCGCTTCGACCGGGCTTCCAGCTGTTCCTGGCCGGCGGTTTGTCGCCGCACCCAACGTACAGCATGAAACACCAGCAACGACATCACCAGAATCACTAAGAGAACCGACAACGCGGATTTCAGATAACGCGGCGAGCCAAACAATGGATCGGCATAAGTGACTTGAATCTGCAGGTCGGTGTGATGCATCAAAGGTAATGTGGCGTGACGGTAAACCAGCGCATGGGCGCTATCGCCGTTTTGTACGTCCGGCAGGCGCAACAGATAGATACTGTCGTTTTCATCGCGCATATCCAGTTCGATAATGCCTGCAGCCTTCATCACCGCAGGCAGCCAGAACTGTATCGCGCCAGGAGGCTGTACCAACAACGCCTGATCAATACTGGCGGCAACGCCTTTCAACTGGTTATCCATGCGCTGCTGGCTGTAACTGACAACACTGAAAATACCGCTGACCAGCATCAGCGTAATGGCTAATGCCGTCAGTAATGTCATCAACATGGAAATCCTGGCAGTAAACCCCATCCCTGCGTCCCAACCCTAATTCTGCGTATAGCAAATACAATATTGCTTGATGCGTTGTCTGTTCTTTGCGATTTATCAGTTCGCATACTACCTGTTACAAATATAGTCCCTAAATGATTTCCCTCTATTTTTAACCCCCGAAAGGAGGATGTTTATGCGGGCGCTGGTTCTTGAACAACAGCAGGGTGTCACAACAGCAGCGGTGAACGATATCAATGTCGAACAATTGCCAGCCGGAAATGTGACCGTCAACGTGGCATGGTCCGGCATCAACTACAAAGATGCGCTGGCGATTACCGGCACAGGCAAGATTGTGCGCCAGTTTCCCATGGTGCCGGGTATCGACTTCGCGGGAACCGTCGCCAGCAGTGACAGCAGCGACTTCCAGCAAGGCCAACAGGTTATTCTTACCGGCTGGGGAGTGGGCGAAAATCACTGGGGTGGATTGGCCGAACAGGCGCGAGTCAGTAGTGATTGGCTGGTTTCCCTGCCGTCGGGGCTGAGCGCCCGTCAGGCGATGATCGTCGGAACCGCCGGGTTTACGGCGATGTTGTGCGTCATGGCGCTGGAAGACGGCGGAATCAAACCCGAAGACGGCGACATACTCGTTACCGGCGCCAGCGGTGGCGTAGGCAGCACCGCTGTCGCGTTATTGCACGCATTGGGCTACCGAGTGGTTGCCGTCAGCGGACGCGCGGACAACACCGACTACCTACGCAACCTTGGCGCCAACGACGTGCTGGACAGACAGGCCTTCAGCCAGAACGCGCGACCGCTGGAAAAACAGCGGTGGGCAGGGGCGATTGATACCGTCGGCGATAAGGTGCTGGCCACGCTGCTTGCGCAGATGAACTACGGATCTACCGTCGCGGCGTGTGGGCTGGCCGGCGGCGTGGCGCTGCCCACCACCGTCATGCCGTTCATTCTGCGCAATGTCCGTTTGCAGGGCGTCGATTCCGTTATGACGCCGCGGGATCGTCGCCAGCGGGCATGGCAACGCCTGGCGCAGCTGCTGCCAGCTTCATTTTACGAACAGGTCGCGCAGGAAATCGAACTGGAACAGGTTCCCGTCGCCGCCGCCGCGTTACTGGAAAATCGTGTAACCGGCCGCACACTGGTGCGCATCTCCGGCTAATTCGCCACTATTCGTCAGGGACTCGTCAGGGACAGCACACCGGCTGTCCTTGTTAACACTTGGTAAAAAAAGAACGTTTCCTCACCCTCTGCTTTCATCGCATACTGACGAACCGGTGTCTGCTGCCGTCGGGTGACGTCAGCACGTTCAAAACCGCTCATCACTGAAAATCCCCGTAGCTCTCCATCCATAACCAGGCGGGAATTCATCATGTACAAACATCGCAATCCTACTGAAGCCGACATCACGCCAGAGTCCCTGTTTCATCAACGTCGACGGATCCTGCAAGCATTGGGCATTACCGCAGCAACGCTCAGCTTGCCGGGCGCCGCCAGAGCCGACTTGCTCTCCTGGTTCAAGGGCGCGGCACCTCCGGCGCCGGGAAAGCCGCTCTCGTTTTCACAGCCCACAATGTGGCATCCGAATCTTCCGTTAACGCCAGAAGATAAGGTGACGGGGTACAACAATTTTTATGAGTTCGGTCTCGACAAGGCCGACCCGGCCGCCAACGCGGGTGGGCTGAAAACCGAAGGCTGGAAAATCCAGATCGACGGCGAAGTGGCGAAACCCATTACACTGGATATCGACGATATTCGCCGACGCTTCCCGCTGGAGGAGCGGATTTACCGTTTTCGCTGCGTCGAAGCCTGGTCGATGGTCATTCCCTGGGTGGGGTTTCCGCTGTCGCAATTAATTAAACACGTCGAACCAACCAGCAATGCCCGCTACGTCGCCTTCCAGACCCTGCTCGATCCCGAACAAATGCCGGGGCAGAAAGACCGATTTATCGGCGGTGGCCTCGATTACCCCTACGTCGAAGGGTTGCGTATGGATGAAGCTTTGCATCCCCTGACGCTGCTGGCCGTCGGGGTCTACGGCAAAACGCTGCCGCCGCAAAACGGCGCGCCGATCCGGCTGGTTACGCCGTGGAAGTATGGCTTTAAAAACATCAAATCTATCGTTCATATCCGCTTAACCCGCGAGCAACCGCCATCAACCTGGAATCTCGCCGCCCCCAACGAATACGGTTTTTACGCCAACGTGAACCCGAACGTCGATCACCCCCGCTGGTCGCAAGCCAGCGAGCGCTTTATCGGATCCGGTGGATTGCTGAACGTTCAGCGCCAACCGACATTACTGTTCAACGGTTACGCCGATCAGGTGGCATCGCTCTATAACGGTATGGATTTGCGGGAAAATTTCTGAATGCGCTTGAACAACCGACATATCGTTATCCTGAAGGGACTGTTGCACCTGGCGGCGCTGTTACCGCTGGTGTGGCTGTTCATCGCCGTCAATCAAGGGGCGTTCAGTGCCGATCCGGCAAAAGACATACAGCATTTTACCGGCAGGATGGCGCTAAAGTTGCTGCTGGCCACGCTACTTGTCACTCCGCTGGCACGCTACGGCAAACAGCCGCTGTTGATTCGCTGCCGGCGTCTGCTCGGTCTCTGGTGTTTTGCCTGGGCTTGTCTGCATCTGCTCAGCTATGCGCTGCTGGAACTGGGGGTTGATCATCTCAATCTGCTGGGAAAAGAGATTGTTTCGCGGCCATATCTAACGCTGGGAATGACAAGTTGGTTGATCTTGCTGGCGCTTACGCTGACATCAACGCAGTCATCACAACGACGGTTAGGATCAGGCTGGCAAAAACTGCACAATCTGATTTATCTGGTCGCGATCCTCGCACCGATTCACTATCTTTGGTCGGTAAAATCGCTATCACCGTTACCGATTCTGTATGCATTGTCCGCCGCCGTGTTGCTGTCTTTTCGTTACAAAAAGCTGCTGCGATGGCGAAAATAGGCGGTATTTCCCCCAATCATCGAGCCTGTCTACCCGGCGCCGCGTAAATTTTTGTCAGCAACAGGTCTGATAACTCCGCAGATAAGACCAGTATTTAGCTGCCAATTGCTACGATATAGCTATAATGCCCAAGCATACTTGTCCAAAACCGGCAAATTGCCTCGCCAAAGGGTGACAAACGATTAGCTTCGCGTTATGTTGTGCGCCACCAGGCTAATCGCGGGAGATAGCAGCACAATGGCAGATAAGTTTCACATTTTGCTTCTGAATGGTCCGAACCTGAATCTGCTGGGCGCCCGCGAACCTGACAAGTATGGAAAGACGATGTTAGCGGAGATCGTTAGCCAGTTGGAAAAGGATGCCCTGGCGATGAACGTGCAGTTATCTCATCTGCAATCCAATGCGGAACATGAGCTGATTGGCCGCATCCATCAGGCCCAAGGGAATACGGATTTCATTCTGATCAATCCGGCAGCCTTTACCCACACCAGTGTGGCGCTGCGGGATGCATTACTGGCTGTTGCCATCCCGTTTATCGAAATCCATCTGAGCAACGTGCACGCACGTGAACCTTTCCGGCAGCACTCCTACCTGTCCGACATCGCGACAGGCGTGATCTGCGGCCTGGGGTCAGAGGGTTATTACTATGGTTTACAGGCTGCGGTAAAACGCTTGTCTACATCCAATTAACAAGAGTACGGAACCACATTCATGGATATTCGTAAAATCAAGAAACTGATCGAACTGGTTGAAGAATCCGGCATTGCCGAACTGGAGATTTCTGAAGGCGAAGAGTCCGTGCGCATCAGCCGCGCACCGGTCGTCAGCAGCTATCCGGTCATGCAACAGGCTTACGCGCCGATGCCGCAGATTGCCGCTCCGGTTGCCGCCGCACCGGCAGCCGAATCCGCAGCGCCAGCCGCCATCAGCGGCCACGTGGTACGTTCTCCGATGGTAGGGACGTTCTATCGCACGCCGAGCCCCGATGCCAAAGCCTTCGTCGAAGTCGGCCAGCAGGTCAAAGTGGGCGACACCCTGTGCATCGTCGAAGCGATGAAAATGATGAACCAGATCGAAGCGGACAAAGCTGGCGTGGTGAAAGCCATTCTGGTCGAAAGCGGCCAGCCGGTTGAATTTGACGAGCCGTTGGTTGTCATCGAATAACGAGGCTTACCATGCTAGATAAAATTGTCATCGCCAACCGTGGCGAGATTGCGCTACGCATTTTGCGTGCCTGCAAAGAGTTGGGCATCAAAACCGTCGCCGTGCACTCCACTGCGGATCGCGATCTGAAACATGTTCTTCTGGCGGATGAGACCGTGTGTATCGGCCCGGCGCCGTCCACCAAAAGTTATCTGAATATCCCGGCGATCATTTCCGCCGCGGAAATCACCGGCGCGGTGGCGATCCACCCCGGCTACGGCTTCCTGTCCGAAAACGCGGACTTCGCCGAGCAGGTCGAGCAGTCCGGTTTTATTTTCATCGGGCCGCGCGCCGACACTATTCGCCTGATGGGTGACAAGGTCTCCGCCATCAGCGCCATGAAAAAGGCCGGCGTTCCCTGTGTTCCCGGTTCCGACGGCCCGCTGGGCGATGATATGGACAAAAACCGTTCCATCGCCAAACGCATCGGCTATCCGGTCATCATCAAGGCTTCCGGCGGCGGCGGCGGCCGCGGCATGCGCGTCGTGCGCAACGATAAGGATCTGGAACAGTCCATCGCCATGACCCGTGCCGAGGCCAAAGCGGCGTTCAACAACGACATGGTCTACATGGAGAAGTACCTGGAAAATCCGCGTCATGTGGAAATTCAGGTACTGGCGGACGGCCAGGGCAGCGCCATCTATCTGGCCGAGCGTGATTGTTCCATGCAGCGTCGTCACCAGAAAGTGGTCGAAGAAGCGCCAGCGCCGGGCATCACGCCGGAACTGCGCCGCTATATCGGCGAGCGTTGCGCCAAAGCCTGTGTAGATATCAGCTATCGCGGCGCGGGTACCTTCGAGTTCCTGTTTGAAAACGGCGAGTTCTACTTCATCGAAATGAACACCCGTATTCAGGTAGAACACCCGGTGACTGAAATGATTACCGGCGTCGACCTGATCAAAGAGCAGCTGCGCATTGCTGCCGGTCAGCCACTGTCCATCAAACAGGAAGAAGTGGTGATCCGCGGCCATGCGGTGGAATGCCGTATCAACGCTGAAGATCCGAACACCTTCCTGCCGAGTCCGGGTAAAATTACCCGTTTTCACGCACCGGGCGGATTTGGCGTTCGTTGGGAATCACATATTTACGCCGGCTACACCGTGCCGCCGCACTACGATTCCATGATCGGCAAACTGATTTGTTTCGGTGAAAACCGCGACGTGGCCCTGGCCCGTATGCGCAACGCATTGGCGGAGCTGATTATCGACGGCATCAAAACCAACGTCGAACTACAAATCAAGATCATGAACGATGAAAACTTCCAGCATGGTGGTACTAACATCCACTATCTGGAGAAAAAACTCGGTCTACAGTGATCTCTCTCCAACAAGGGCCGGCCAACACCGGCCCTTGCTATTTTTAGCTGGGCAATTCGTTCACATGCCGTAAAATCCCCCGTCTTATAACGACCGACTTTTTCATGTCTGCTGGCTTTGGAATACATCATGGATAAACGCTTTCTTCAGGCGCACCGTGAAGCACGCTGGGCGATGGGGCTCACCTTCGTTTATCTGGCGGCCTGGATCATCATGGCTTACCTGCCCGACAACCACCCCGGCCCAACCGGATTGCCGCACTGGTTCGAACTGGCCTGCCTGTGGCTGCCGCTGTCGTTTATCGGCCTGTGTTGGGTGATGGTGCGCTGTATCTTCCGCGACATCAGCTTGGAGGATCACGATGCAAACTGATGTCATTTTGCCGCTTGTTGCGTACCTGATACTGGTATTTGGGCTATCGATATACGCCTGGCGCCGCCGCCAGCAAGGCAACTTCCTGACCGAGTATTTCCTCGGCAACCGTTCGATGGGCGGCTTCGTGCTGGCAATGACGCTGATCGGCACTTACGTCAGCGCCAGTTCTTTCATCGGCGGGCCCGGCGCGGCCTATAAATACGGCCTGGGATGGGTGCTGCTGGCGATGATCCAGGTACCCACCATGCTGCTGTCCTTAGGCATTCTGGGTAAAAAATTCGCCATTCTGGCGCGACGTTATAACGCCATCACGCTGAACGATATGCTGTACGCCCGTTATGGCAGCAGGTTGCTGGTCTGGTTCGCCAGCCTGAGCCTGCTGGTGGCGTTCATCGGCGCTATGGCGGTGCAGTTCATCGGCGGCGCCCGCCTGCTGGAAACCGTCGCTCATGTGCCCTATAACGTCGGTTTACTGATTTTCGGCGTCACCATCGCGCTTTACACTGCATTCGGCGGTTTCCGGGCCAGCGTGCTGAACGATGCGCTACAAGGCATCGTGATGCTGATTGGCACGCTGCTGCTGCTGGTCGGCGTCATTCACGCCGCAGGCGGACTGCCCGAGGCGGTGAACAAGCTGGCGCAGATCAATCCCGAGCTGGTCGATCCGCACGGCAGCGGCCAGACACTGTCCATGCCGTTCATGGCGTCGTTCTGGGTGCTGGTGTGCTTCGGGGTTATCGGCTTGCCGAATACCGCGGTGCGTTGTATTTCCTATCGCGACAGCAAAGCGCTGCACCGCGGCATCATGATCGGCACCATTGTCATCAGCGTACTGATGCTGGGCATGCATCTCTCCGGCGCGCTGGGGCGGGCCATTCTGCCCAATCTGACTATCCCGGATCAGGTGTTGCCGGAACTGATGATGACGGTACTGCCGCCGCTGGCTGCCGGGGTCTTCCTCGCTGCACCTACCGCCGCCATCATGTCGAATATCAATGCGCACCTGCTCCAGGCTTCAGCAAGCATCGTGAAAGATCTCTATCTGAGCGTCTATCCCCAGAAAGTGCACAATGAACGCTATATCCGCCACCTCTCTAGCCTCACCACCCTGCTGCTGGGATTGCTGGTGCTGCTGGCGTCATGGCGTCCGCCCGAGATGATTATTTGGCTCAACCTGCTGGCCTTCGGTGGCCTGGAAGCCGTTTTCCTGTGGCCGTTGGTGCTGGGGCTTTACTGGGAACGCGCCAACGCCGTCGGCGCGCTGAGCGCCATGATCGGCGGCGCCGGCAGCTATACGCTGCTGATCAGCATCACGCTGCCATTGGCCGGTTTTCATCCTATCGTCCCATCGCTGGCCATCAGCCTGGCGGCATTTCTGGTGGGCAATTCTTTCGGTCATCGCGTCGTCGACGCGGCGGCCTCTTCAACATCACATTAAAATCGAGGCTGCTATGCCGTGGATTCAACTGAAAATCAACACATCCGGAACGCACGCAGAGCAACTGGGCGATGCGTTGTCTGACAGCGGCGCCGTGTCCGTCACCTTTCAGGACACACACGACACGCCCGTTTTTGAACCGCTGCCGGGCGAAACCCGCCTATGGGGCGATACCGACGTTATCGGCCTGTACGACGCCGCTACCGATATGGCCGACGTGGTGGCCGAACTGGAGCAGCATCCACTGCTGGGCGCGGGTTTTCATCATAAAATCGAGCAGTTGGAAGACAAGGACTGGGAACGGGAATGGATGGACAACTTCCACCCGATGCAATTCGGCAAACGGCTGTGGATTTGTCCGAGCTGGCGTGAAATACCTGACCCGAACGCCGTCAACGTCATGCTTGATCCTGGGTTGGCGTTCGGCACCGGTACACACCCCACCACATCACTGTGCCTGCAATGGCTGGACGGGCTAGATCTGGCGGGCAAAACCGTCATCGACTTCGGCTGCGGCTCCGGCATCCTCGCGATTGCCGCGCTGAAACTCGGCGCCGCGCGCGCTATCGGTATCGATATCGATCCGCAAGCCATTCAGGCCAGCCGCGACAATGCGCAACGTAACGGCGTTTCAGAACGCCTGGAGCTGTATCTGCCCAAAGACCAGCCTGCCGATCTCAGCGCCGATGTCGTGGTTGCCAATATTCTGGCCGGCCCGTTGCGCGAACTGGCGCCGCTGATCAGCGCATTGCCGAAAGCGGGCGGCCATCTGGGGTTGTCCGGCGTTTTGGCGTCACAGGCGGAAGGCGTGGCCAAGGCATACGCCGACAAATTTCAGATCGATCCGGTGGCGGAAAAAGAAGAGTGGTGCCGCATCACCGGCGTGCGTAAACCCGTATAGCCGACGGCCTGAGCGGGACAGAACGCCCGTTCAGGCTCGCCATGCCGTGGTTTTATCGCACAACGAATGAGCAACAACCCCGAATTACGACGGATATTCCATTTGCCACGGTTGTTTACTGATTAAGCGGCAAAAAACTAACGATATGTAAATTAAGGAAAAATAAAATTCCCCGATCCGCAACACGGCATTTCATTGATCTGTTCGGCGCAATTGCTCAAAGTTTGGCCTTTCCTATCGCGTGAAAAATGCGTAATATACGCGCCCTTGCAGGCACAGTATGGTCATTCTTTGTCTATGCGCATCGGACAATTTCAGCTTCCTAATCGTTTAATCGCCGCCCCGATGGCCGGTGTCAGCGATCGCCCTTTCAGGGTGCTTTGCCTCACGATGGGTGCTGGGATGGCGGTATCCGAAATGCTCTCTTCCAATCCGGAAGTCTGGCGTTCGGATAAGTCGCGTCTGCGTATGGTGCACAGTGATGAACCCGGTATCCGGGCCGTACAGATCGCCGGCGGCGATCCAGCGGAGATGGCGGCGGCAGCCAGTATCAATATGGATAGTGGCGCGCAGATTATCGACATCAACATGGGATGCCCGGCCAAAAAGGTAAACCGCAAGATGGCAGGTTCCGCCCTGCTGCAGTATCCGGATCTGGTGAAACGGATCCTGACAGCGGTGGTGAAATCGGTTTCGGTACCGGTGACGCTGAAAATCCGAACCGGTTGGGCACCAGAACACCGTAACTGTGTAGAAATTGCCAGATTGGCTGAAGACTGTGGCATTCAGGCCCTCACCATTCACGGCCGCACCCGTGCGTGCCTGTTCAATGGTGAAGCGGAATACGACAGCATTCGGACAGTTAAGCAGGCCGTTTCCATTCCGATTATCGCGAATGGCGACATTACTGACCCGCACAAAGCCAGAGCGGTTCTTGATTACACTGGGGCTGACGCCCTGATGATAGGACGAGCCGCTCAGGGAAGACCCTGGATCTTTCGGGAAATCCAGCATTATCTGGACACAGGGGAGTTGCTTCCACCACTGCCGCTGGCAGAGGTCAAGCGCTTGTTGATCGGGCACATACGGGAATTGCATGACTTTTATGGTCCAGGCAAGGGATTCCGTATCGCACGTAAGCACGTGTCCTGGTATCTCCAGGCCCACGCCCCGAACGACCAGTTTAGGCGCACATTCAACGCCATTGAGGATGCCAGCGAGCAGCTGGAGGCGTTGGAGGCATATTTTGAAAATCTTGCGTAAACAGAAAAAGAGCTGACTGAACTATGTTCGAACAACGCGTGAATTCTGACGTACTGACCGTTTCCACTGTAAACTCTCAGGCTCAGGTAACCCAAAAACCCCTGCGCGACTCGGTTAAACAAGCACTGAAGAACTATTTCGCTCAACTGAATGGTCAGGACGTGAACGACCTTTATGAGCTGGTACTGGCTGAGGTTGAACAACCCCTGTTGGACATGGTGATGCAGTACACCCGCGGTAATCAGACCCGCGCAGCCCTGATGATGGGCATCAACCGCGGCACCCTGCGTAAGAAACTGAAAAAATACGGTATGAACTGATAGACCTTTGTTAACACTTTGAAATAAAAGGCATTATTCTTTATTGGTTAATGCCTTTTCCATTTTTGAACCCTCACTGCCAAACTGGGTGTCTTTGTTAATTACTCAGCGTGAGCTAACCAGATGGGCAAGCGTCGCTACATTACAGCCCCCCTCTAACCTATTAACGTCCTACTCTCCTGTCACCCTTTAGTCGATTCCACTGGAGCGCTCTCTTACGCCAATGAGTATCGATAATCTGAGTAAAATCGGATCGAACCAATTTGGCACGGGCTTCACACCATTCGAGGGATTCGCGACGAACCACAACACCTTCTAGAACACCTTGACGATATTTGCTCAATGTAGTAGCAACGAGATGACTTAGTTCATTAACCGTGGTATTCCCGTTGAGTATTTGCGGAACAGTTGCCAATCCCATACTAGCGGCCAATACATTGCGACGAGAGCTGCTCCAGAAGCGACCAGCAGTACGATCATACACATCAAAGATCAGGAACCAATCTGGCAGATCTACATAATCTAACGAATGACGCGCAGCGCACCATTCACCGAACAGGATTAGGTCTGGTGTCAGCTTAGAACACAGTGGCTCACTGTGTTGAGCCAACCATGCAGGCATGCGGGCAAACTGCCCAGTATGGGGTGCAACCAAATATTGCCCACGGTTCTGCACTCGTAAGCAACCGTCTGGAGCAAGCGATAGGCCTACATTTGCACCGTCCAGTTTTTCCTCTACCACCACCTCACCCGTAAGTAATGATTTAACTTGATTGGGTGATAGCACTTTGTCATCACGTGGCGAGCCGTCACCTAGCCACGTAAGATGCGGGGTATGGGGGAAGCGAAAGAACTCGCTCATTCATCAATCTCTGGTAATTGAGGCTCCGGTTTGGCGGGAAACTTAGTGCGATAAAATGTACAAACATCATCTGGACAAAGAAACTCAACAAAAACCCCCTTTTCTTTCAAAATTTCCCACCAGTCCAGCCACTTACAATCTGCAGCTTGCCATATAGGAGGCTTATCTGGATGAGCATTAGCTACTGCTGCAAATTTTCGATCTGGTGCATCAAACTGTGGCTGTAAAGTTGCATCAGGGAATTCAGCAAATTCATTCTCAGCAGACTCCGTCAGACTAACTTGCTCCACTCGTGCTGAATTTCCTGCTTCTCGGAGTAACCACTTAAGGTATACATCGCCAACTCCCTTTGGTGGATTGGTTTTGGTTTTATGTTGATACTCACTGAGAATCCGAAAGCCATTGTCGATGACTGTTACACCAGACTGCTCCATAGCCTGCAAGCACTGCACACATTTGATGACACACTCTGTCGATACATCTGCATGCATACCATTGGCAACTAGCAGAACGTTGGTATCAATGACAGCCCTCATCATTTAACCTTCTCCTTAGCTAGTTCCTGCTTGCGCCTCATGGCTGCCAAAGTGCGACCAGCAATATCAGCCATCTCATCACCAAAAAATTTTTCCGGCCAGTTTTCGATTTCACCAAACATATTAAGGCGTAGCGGTTCTAGTTCAGCAGCAGCACCCGCGCGACGGCAGAAATATACGGCGACATTTTCTGGTGCTACAGACCCCTCAGCGACACGCCGTTGTAGGCGATTGAGAAAATGTTCGGAATGACTTTCAACAATTAACTGAACATGGCGCTCTTTGCCATTTTCGCGAGCCTGTGTGGCGGAAATAAACACGTCAGCAAGCTCAGCCTGAACCTGAGGGTGTAAATGGATCTCTGGTTGTTCCATCCAAATAGTCGAATTTGGTGGACAATAGAAAGCCTGAACTAGCGCAGGTAACACCTGTGATACGCCAAAACCAACATCAGTAATTTTGACTTCACTGGCTGTTACATGGGTTTTGACTACGACTTCATATTCTTTCCGACCTTCTGCTACAGGCTTTACAGCAAAGCTATCAATAACTCCCAAATCTTTAAGCCATTTCGCGATGAATTCATCAAAGCGGGTCAGGCGTTGTCCAGAACCACGATTGAGTTTTCGTTCTTGGGCGCTGGCAGCCAAGATAGCAGCAATCGCAAATTCGCCTTTTTGCCCAGCACTTTCTGGTGTTTCCCCCGACCATGAATAGATACGTTTTGGGTGCTCACGCAGAGGCCCTAGGTAGTACACGCTATTAAGCGCAGCTTCCGTATTTAGGGCAAAATCCGACAAAAACTCCGCATTTTGAAACCGAGCACGACTTTGATCAGAAATACGATAAAACTTGTCTGGCTCATCCAGCGGCCAACTTCTACCTGTATTGCGCACAAATTTGTATTCACTTGAGGTTATTTCAAGTTTACCTTTTTCGTCTCTATTGTATTCAACTGCAAGTTGACTGGTACCGGTGCTATGGCGTAAAAGTTGATAAATCAGCTTATCCACCCTTGGCTGTTCTTTGGCATCTGCAGCAAGTGTGACCGAAAGCGTTAATTCATCACCAGCAAATTTTTTCTTGCTGAGCGGATCGCGCGCCTCCAGATCTTTACCAAGAATTTTCCACCCTAGCTCAAATTCCAAAGCCTTCTCTAAGTCATGGTTATGCAGGCATTCTGCAAATGTTCCCAAATCGATCAAGGAATTGTCATCACCCAAATGTAGAGGACGCTTTCGGTCTGCTGATAAAGCCGTTTGTTTTAGCGCCAGTAGCAAATGCCCCAAGCTACTTTTGCCTGCACTGTTGGCACCAAAGATTACTGTCAGTGGAGCAAGCCTTATAGAACCTGTATCTTTCCAAGCCTTGAAATTTTTGATGTGTAAAGAAGTCAGCATCAGTACAACTCTCCAATTTCTGGTTTATCCCATGCTTCTCGCATGAGACGTTGGGTTCAATATTGTTTTACTTTCCTAGTGATAATTCTATCTATCAATCACACCCCCCCTCAAGAAAACGTATAGCTATAAAGACAACCACACAAGAATAGTGAATTTCTTACAGACATAGCCGTTCGAGATTTTATCTAGTCCCAAGGGTAGTTCCAGCTCAATCATTGGGCCGTCGTCGTCAGCATTCTTGCGTAACGGACAAAACTGCTGGCATTTTCCAGCACACTGTGCCGGAACAGCCACAACTCATAAAGGGGCAACAACATACAATGGCAAAAATCATGCTGGTGCTCTACTGACGCTGACAGCTCATACTGACACGGCATGATCTCTCATGGCCGAAAAACCTTCAGAACACTAGTGGCTGGATTTCCGCATCGTATTCCCGGCCCCTCCCCCGCGAAGAAGATCCGACGGTACGGCCTCACGTTTCCCATTAACGGAAAAAAGCTTCCCAATCATGGGTTATGGCACAGCTATTGCGTGTTATATCCAGGCTCACTCATGATGTCGGCTGGATTCTGGCGGGTAATCCGATATCACAGCATGGGCTGACGTCGCGCGGTTCATCACTAAAAGTGATGTTTGGTATCAGGTCATCGGGAGACGCCATCATTCGCAAATTAGAAGAAATATCACTAAGTCGATATCCAGATTCTTAAAAACGTGATAATTCCATACGCCTACAACGTACCGCACGACGGAAAATATGATGTTAATCGTTTCGTGGGACACACTGATGATTGCCATATCCTGGTTAGTGGCGTTTATCGCCTCTTTTGTCGCACTGGATATGGCTGGCAAGGTTGCCTATTGCGAAAAACGTGTTGCCTTGTTCTGGCTGACAGCGGCTGGTACCGCCATGGGCATGGGTATCTGGGCGATGCATTTTATCGGCATGTTGGCAATGCACCTACCGATAACGGTGAGCCATAACCTCAACCTCACCGCGGTGTCCTTACTGGTCGCCATATTTTCCTCTCTGATTTCACTGCATCTCACGGCTTCAGCCCCCCAACTCACACGCGCCAGACTGGTGCTTGCCGCGCAGACTTTCGGCGGCGGCGTAGTCTGCATGCATTACACCGGCGTGGCGGCAATCGCGGTTGCCGACGGCATACACTGGAACGGTTGGTGGGTAGCGGTATCCATACCGGTAGCCTTTGTCGCTTCCGGCATAGCGATGTGGCTGGCGTTTTCTCTGCGTCTACGGCAACGGTTATTTGCCCGCCTTGCCGCAGCGCTGGTGATAGGCGCTGCGATCGCCGCCATACAGTACATCGGCTTCTCGCCGCTGGCGCACTATCACGGAGACAGCGTCAATCAACGCGAGCTTTCCGTCTGGGTATCGGCAATATCGTTGTTGATCCTCGGCGCCATGCTGGTGATTTCTATGCTTGACGCCCAGTGGCGGGCGTCCCGCTTAACCGACAGTTTGAGGCAGGCCAACGACCAGTTGGCACGGCTCGCCATGCACGATGCGCTGACCGGGTTGCCCAACCGCATGCAACTGGAAAGGGAACTGGAATCCTGCCTTCATCACGCCCGCCAGCACCGGCAAACCTTTGCGTTGATGTATATGGATCTCGACGGTTTCAAAATCGTCAATGATGCCTGGGGGCACTACCTCGGCGATCAGTTACTGGCTGGCGTGACGACGCGCCTGCGCGAGTATCTGGGGCCAGGCATGACCCTGGCACGGATTGGCGGGGACGAATTCGTGCTGCTGATGCGAGACTGCGGCGAAGAGCAGGCTGCGGCGCTGGCCGACAAACTGGTACAGGCGATTGAGCAGCCATTCCACCAGTCGGGCTATACGCTGCGGGTCACGCTCAGCGTCGGCATCAGTCTGTTTCCGCGAGACGGTGCAACATCCCATGACCTCAGGCTCAACGCCGACACCGCGATGTACAGCATCAAACAGACCGGGCGCAACGGCTGGATATTCTACAGCCCGTCGTTCAGCCACCATGGCAACCACCAGCCGGAGCTGTTGCAAGCGTTGCCAAAAGCGTTGGCGCTCAACCAATTCCGTTTATGGTATCAACCCAAATATCGGCCGCCGAATGGCCCCATCCACGGCTTTGAAGCACTGATTCGCTGGCAGCATCCGCAAAAGGGCCTGCTACTGCCCGATAAGTTTCTGCCCATGGCGGAAAAAACCGGTCTGATTATCGCCATCGGCGAATGGGTCATCAACGAGGCCTGTCGACAATTGCAGGTCTGGCACCAGCAAGGTCAGGTTCACTGGACCGTAGCCATTAACATTTCTCCCGTCCAATTCGACCAGCATAATCTGGTCAGCGTGATTTCCGACGCACTGGCGAAATACCAGATTCCGCCGTACATGCTGACGCTGGAAATCACCGAAAGCGTCGCCATGCGCAATCTGGAAAAAAGCCTGAATATCCTCCACGAGCTGGATCGACTGGGGGTCAAAGTCTCGATCGACGACTTTGGCACCGGTTACTCCAATCTGCTTTCCCTGCGCCGGCTGCCGGCCAGAGAGTTGAAGATCGACAGGACGTTCGTTAAGGACTTACTGCTCCATAATAAAAACGCCGTGGTAGTCACTACTATCATCGAGATGGCCCGTTCCATGAACCTGGAAGTGGTTGCGGAAGGCGTGGAAACACCGGAGCAACAGGAATTGCTCACCCGCCTCGGCTGCTATTCCTTGCAGGGATTCCTGCTCGCGCCACCGATGCCGCCAGACCATATCAACGAACAACTGGCGCTCCCTCGCTAACGGCTTACGCCTTGCCAGCCGCAGACCGGATTGCTCGGTCTGCGCCATCACCCGCCGAAATACCTTCAACACCGAAAATCAATTATTTTAAATAAAAATAACAAATAAACCTGATTTCAACACCCCGTAAGCCGGCATATCGTTACCTCCATCGAAGGAAGACTCGCCTGAAATCGCAATCTAACCGAATATACACGTGAAGGATATTGACCATGAAATACATCAAAAATTTTGTTTCAATCATCACTCTTGCTACCGTTTCCTGTGGTTCCTTTGCCGCTACCGAAATTCAACATACGCAAGGCCAAGCCATCGGCACCGTTTCCGCCCGCGCCAGTACACTGGACGGCCTACAGGCATCGTTGTCGGAAAAAGCCAGCGCCGCCGGTGCCACGTCTTTCCGCATCATCTCCGCAGGCGGCCAAGATCAGCTGCGCGGCGTAGCCGAGTTGTACCGATAATACGGCCTCCTAAGAACGGCCATCGGGCGGCTCTTTTTTGTTCAATCTTCCGGAGATCAGGCCGTATTCGTCGTCAGATCGCCGTTCGGCAAACACGCATTGAACCGCTTGCCTGACGGCGACGACCGCCGGATCGCGTAATGCGTCGAGCCGCCACCCCAGTTCAATGGCGTAACCAGGCAAAACCAGCGGACAAGGCAGCACGCGCAGATCGGCGATTGCCGCAATCGGGTAGGCGGCATGGGCCGGCAGCGTCACCAGCGATTCTGACCCCTTAAGCAGATAAGGAACGGCTGCAAAATGGGTAGTGGATACTTCAATCCGACGCTGCAACCCGAGTGCCGCCAGCGCTTCATCCACGATGCCGATAAATCCGCCCGATGAAACCAAAATATGTCGACGACGGATGTACTCTTCCAACGTCAGCGCATCCGGCGCATCTGGCCGGTTGTCCAGCAGGCAGGCATAACTCCCGCCGCCCAGCACTTGCCGACCCAGAATACTTGACGAAAACCCCTCCGTGGAAATAGCCAGATCCACCGCTCGCTCCATCAGCATATCCGCAGCTACTCGGCTGTGGGTCTGCCGGAAGATCAGCCGAATACCGGGATATTCCGCAGCGACCTGATTGGTCAGCGTCCTGGCCAGCGCAATCTCATAATCGTCGGACCATCCCATCGTCACCGTGCGCCCCTGAAATTCATCCCCCACCGAATTCGCCATCGACAAGCTCTGGCGACACTTGTTGAGCGCATCGCTGATGATGGGATGGAGTTCATCTGCGCGCCGCGTCGGACGTAACCCCCGCCCTGTGCGCTCAAACAGACGATCGCCGTAGATATTCCTCATACGCCCCAGCGCAGCGCTGATCGCCGACTGGGTGACGCCCAGCCGTAATGCCGCACGACCAGCGCCGCCCTCTTCATACAAAGCTTCAAATACCTTGAAGAGGTTCAGATCCATCGTCTCGATATTAATTTTATTCATTTCATCTATATGGCATGGCGCGTTGATTGATAACGGTTGAGGCAGGTATACCGTTCATCACCACCCACATCAACAGGAAAACCGTTATGTCTCTAACGACCGTCGCCGCACTGCAACTGGGTTCATCGCCCGAAGGAAAAGAGGCCACGCTCGCTGGCATTCTGGCCTACGAAAACGAAATCATCGCCAGCGGCGCCCGGCTGGTGGTTATGCCGGAAGCGGTACTGGGCGGCTACCCCAAAGGGGAAACTTTCGGTACGCAATTAGGCTACCGCTTACCGGAAGGTCGGGAAGCCTTTGCCCGCTATTTCGCCAACGCCATTGATGTTCCCGGCCAGGAAACCGAAGCACTGGCGGGGTTGTCGCAACGAACCAATGCCAGCCTGGTGGTCGGCGTGATCGAGCGAGACGGCAGCACGTTGTATTGCAGCGCACTGTTCTTCGATCCCCAACAGGGGTTGGTCGCCAAGCACCGTAAACTGATGCCGACCGGCACCGAACGACTCATCTGGGGACAAGGAGACGGATCGACCCTACCAGCGGTGGAAACGGCCGCCGGCCGCATCGGCTGCGCCATTTGCTGGGAAAACCACATGCCGCTGCTACGTACCGCGATGTACGCCAAAAATATCGACATCTGGTGCGCACCCACCGTGGACGAACGCGATATCTGGCAGGCATCCATGCGGCATATTGCCCATGAAGGGCGCTGTTTTGTTATCAGCGCCTGTCAGGTGCAGCCGTCGCCTGCATCCCTGGGGATCAGTATTCCCGGGTGGGAGCCGGACCGGCCGTTAATTCAGGGCGGCAGCGTCATTATCGGCCCCTTGGGCGATGTGCTGGCAGGGCCGCTGCGCGGACAAGAAGGCTTGCTGACCACGCAGGTGGATACGAAGGAACTGGTACGGGCACGTTACGACTTCGACGTGGTCGGCCACTATTCCCGTCCTGACGTATTTTCCCTCAGTGTGGATGAACGCCCGAAAAAAACCGTCAACTTTCTGTAAGACGCTTTGCCACTCACGAGGACGGCATCCGACATCCCAGCCGCAACAATCCAATCGGTTGGCTGGACGGGAAAACGCCAAGGAAGGCTTCTGCCGATGATTTCTCCTGCCTACATACATCGACCTTAAACATCCGATCGACCGGTGTTGCGCCGCAACTCGTCGGCATCTTATGGGTTATCAGACTATAAACAGTCACATTTATCTTTTTTGGTTATAAAAAATAACATTTCTTCATCACGCCGCGACCATTTAGTCCGTGCATCCCACTATATGCCGCGACATAATCCGTGACGTCATTTACTGATAGGAATCCGTTATGAAAAAAGTAAGCTCCGCCCTGCTCTCTGTTGCATTATTGACCACAGCATTCGCCAGCCATGCACAGGACGATCTCAGCGCCATCAAAGCGGCAGGCGTCATCAAATTCGGTACGGAAGGAACCTATGCGCCCTATACCTATCACGACCAGTCCGGCAAACTGGTTGGCTTCGATG
Organism: Musicola paradisiaca NCPPB 2511; assembly: GCF_000400505.1. Lineage (NCBI taxonomy): Bacteria > Pseudomonadati > Pseudomonadota > Gammaproteobacteria > Enterobacterales > Pectobacteriaceae > Musicola > Musicola paradisiaca. The sequence goes on from NZ_CM001857.1 coordinate 4,256,300, forward strand.
TGGAAATCGGCCGCGCTGTGGCTGAAAAGCTTGGCGTAAAAGCAGAATTTGTTGAAGGACGTTGGGATGGCTTGATTGCCGGCGTGGATGCAAAACGCTACGACGCGGTGATCAATCAGGTCGGCGTCACCAAGGAACGTCAGGCAAAATTCGACTTCTCCAAACCCTATATCGACGCCCGCTCCGTACTGATCGTCCGCGGCGATAACACTACCATCAAGAATTTCGACGAACTGAAAGGCCGTAAGTCAGCCCAAAGCCTGACCAGCAACTATTCAAAGCTGGCCACCAGCTATGGCGCCAATATCGTGCCTACCGATGGTTTCAACCAGTCGCTGGAGCTCGTGCTTAGCGGCCGCGCCGACGCCACGCTGAACGACAACCTGTCTTTCCTCGATTTCAAGAAACATAAGCCTGACGCCAACGTGAAAGTGGTCGCAACGGCGGAAAGCGGCGATCCCTCAGCGATTCTGGTGCGGAAAAACCAGCCGCAACTGGTTGAAGCACTGAATAGTGCGCTGGACCAGATCAAAGCCGACGGCACCTACAAAACGATTTCTGTGCGATACTTTGGGCAAGACGTTTCCCAATAATCTGCATTGATATCGGAGTTATTCCAGATGCCATCATGGCTGCAACTCATGGCAGACTCCTTCTGGAGTCTGCTGTCCGCCGGAATTCAATTTACGGTTCCCCTCGCAATCCTCTCTTTCATTCTTGGTCTGGCGGTCGGCGTCATCGTCGCGTTGCTGCGTCTGTATGGCCCGAAACCCTTAAAATGGTTCTGCGATTTTTTACGTGTGGGTGATCCGCGGCACGCCGCTGCTCGTCCAGCTGTTTCTGATTTTTTACGGTTTGCCCAACGCGGGGATTACGTTGGATGCCTTTCCGGCAGCACTGATTGGGTTCACCCTCAATGTCGGTGCCTATACTTCGGAAATTGTTCGCGGAGCGATCTTGTCAGTCCCTAAAGGACAATGGAACGCAGCGTATTCGCTGGGCATGAACGGCGCACAGGCGATTCGCTGGGTGATCGTGCCGCAATCGGTTTTCGTTTCCCTGCCGCCGCTCTCCAATACCTTTATTTCGCTGATCAAAGATACATCATTGGCGGCAGTCATTACCGTACCCGAAATGTTTCTGGCGGCGCAGCGCATTGTCTCCGTCACCTATGAACCGCTGATTCTCTATGTTGAAGCGGCCCTGATTTACCTGTTGTTCAGTACGTTTCTCGGCAAGATTCAGGTTCGGCTGGAAAAATATTACCAGCGGCACACCGTGCATTGATGCCACGGGAAACAGGCGGATTGGGCGGTGCCCCGTCACCCTGCGTGGCGCCGCCTAATTATTCGCGTTTCCATATCTCGACATTATTTCCGGTTTGCCGTAGCCTCTGTTTTTACCAGCCGGAGAATGTCATGAAACAAAATGCCGGAATCGTGCTGATAGGTGACTACAATCCCGCCGTCATCGCCCATCAGGCCATCCCCCCCGCCATAACCCTGGCAGCTCGCCACCTCGGAATATCCACGGAATTTCAATGGATACACAGCGAACAGTTATCGCCCCGGCAGCTTGCAGAGGCTGATGCCGTATGGTGCGTACCCGCCAGCCCTTACAGTAATGACGAAAACATCCTGCAAGCCATCCGCTATGCCCGCGAATCCGGCACGCCGTTTCTCGGCACCTGCGGCGGTTGCCAATATGCCTTGCTGGAATATGCCCGTCACGTGTTGCAATGGCAGGACGCCAGCAATGCGGAAGTCACCCAGCAAGGGCGTTGCGTCATTGCACCATTACAATGCGAGATGGTGGAAAAGCAAGGCGATATCCATTTAGCGCCAGACAGCCATGTCGCCCGTGCATACAGCACACTGGATATTACCGAAGGCTATCGCTGCCGATATGGCATCAATGAGGATTTTCGCCGCGATTTTACTGCGGCGACCGTCAATGTGACCGGCACCGACGACAACGGCGATATCCGGGCGATCGAACTTTCAGACCATCCGTTTTTTGTCGGCACGCTATTCCAACCTGAGCGCGCTGCACTAAAAGAGATAGCGCCGCCGCTGGTTATCGCGCTGTTGCGGGCCGCCGTCCAACGCTAGAAACGTTTCACCCGGCATGGATTGCACTATGCCAGCGCAATTTTGCGCTACAGCATCCACCTTGGTGCAATCCATGCCTTTTATTTATCCCCTCATACCGCCTGTTTATTACTCATCCCCTGCTGATGCATTTTGATTTTCAGCCTGCCGGGCACCAATTACCAACCTGGCATTATTTTTGCTTTATACAAATACGGCTCGATGTCGACGGAGCACAGAGCCAACAGACAGGAAAGGCGCACGTAACGGGCGCCAAAACACAACAGCATAACTATTAATTAGGCACACGATGATGATGAAAAAAGTGATTATGTCTACGCTGGTTGCCGGCGCTTCACTGTTCGCCCTTGCTAACCAGGCTCATGCTGGCGCAACTCTGGATGCCATTCAGAAGAAAGGATTTGTACAGTGCGGTATCAGTGATGGACTTCCCGGTTTCTCGTATGCTGACGCCGGTGGCAAATACACAGGTATTGACGTTGACGTCTGCCGTGGCGTAGCAGCAGCCGTATTCGGCGATGCCAACAAGGTGAAATACACCCCGCTGACGGCAAAAGAGCGTTTCACCGCCCTGCAGTCCGGCGAAGTTGACATCCTTTCCCGCAATACTACCTGGACTTCCTCACGCGACGGCGGCATGGGCCTGCTGTTTACCGGCGTAACCTACTATGACGGCATCGGCTTCCTGACCCACAACAAAGCGGGCCTGAAAAGCGCTAAAGAGCTGGATGGCGCAACCGTTTGTATCCAGGCCGGTACCGATACCGAGCTGAACGTAGCGGACTACTTCAAAACCAACAACATGAAGTACACCCCGGTCACTTTTGATCGTTCCGACGAAAGCGCCAAGGCGCTGGATTCCGGTCGCTGCGATACGCTGGCTTCCGACCAATCCCAGCTGTACGCGCTGCGCATTAAACTGGGCAAACCGACCGAGTTCGTCGTTCTGCCTGAAGTCATCTCCAAAGAACCGCTGGGCCCGGTTGTCCGTCGCGGCGACGAAGACTGGTTTGCCATCGTCCGCTGGACGCTGTTCGCCATGCTGAACGCCGAAGAAATGGGCATTACGTCCAAAAACGTCGACGCGCTGGCGGCCAAACCGACTACCCCGGATATGGCGCACTTGTTGGGTAAAGAAGGCAACTTCGGCAAAGACCTGAAACTGCCGAACGATTGGGCCTACAAAATCGTCAAACAAGTCGGTAACTATGGCGAAGTGTTTGAACGCAACGTTGGTCAGGGCAGTGAGCTGAAAATCAAGCGCGGTCTGAACGAACTGTGGAACAAGGGCGGCATCCAGTACGCTCCTGCCGTTCGCTAATCTATCCTCCGCACAATTCGGGCACGTTCTGCGTAATCAGGCGTGCCCTTGCTTTACCGTTACAGAGGCTCCAACATGCTTCAACGCCCAACCGTGAAAAGTGATCTTTCACTGACTAATCCAGCGGTGCGCGCCTGGTTGTATCAAATCATTCTTGTCATCGCCGTATTGGCCTTCGCCGGCTATCTGGTAAGCAATACGGTGACGAACCTTGCACAGCGCGGCATTACGTCAGGTTTCGCCTTTCTCAACAACAGCGCCGGCTTCGGCATTATCCAGCACCTGATTGATTACCAGCAGGGGGATACCTATGCGCGTGTGTTCGTTGTCGGGTTACTCAATACGTTGCTGGTTTCAGCTATTTGTATCGTCTGCGCTTCTTTGCTGGGATTCGTCGTCGGGCTTGCGCGTCTGTCGGATAACTGGCTGTTGCGTAAACTCTCCACGTTCTATATCGAAACTTTCCGAAATATTCCGCCGCTGCTGCAGATTTTCTTCTGGTATTTTGCCGTACTGCGCAACCTACCGGGGCCACGTCAGGCGGTGAATGCGCTGGATACATTCTTTCTGAGCAACCGTGGTTTGTACATCCCGTCGGCGGAACTGGGAAGCGGCGCGCTTTCCGCTGTGCTGTCATTGGTTGCGACGTTGATGGTCGCCATACTGATTTCCCGCCGCAGTAAACGTTATCAGGCGCTGACGGGTCAGCAGCGCAAAACCTGGCCGATACCGCTGACGATGCTAATCGTATTAATGGGGTTATCCCATCTGGTGTTCGGCCCTGCGTTGCATTGGGATGTGCCGGAATTGAAAGGCTTCAACTTCCGTGGCGGTATGGTGCTGATTCCCGAACTGGCGGCGCTGGCGCTGGCATTATCGATCTATACGTCATCGTTTATCGCAGAAATCATCCGTTCAGGGATCCAATCCGTTTCGCACGGCCAGCACGAAGCGGCGCTGTCGCTGGGGCTACCCAAGTCAGTGACGCTGAAAAAAGTCATTCTGCCGCAGGCGCTGCGCGTCATTATTCCGCCATTAACCAGCCAGTATCTGAACATTGTGAAGAACTCGTCGCTGGCGGCAGCTATCGGTTATCCAGACATGGTGTCGCTGTTTGCCGGGACAGTGCTTAACCAGACCGGTCAGGCGATTGAAACTATCGCCATCACCATGTCGGTATACCTGATCATCAGCCTGTTGATTTCATTGGTGATGAACGTCTACAACCGGAAGATCGCGTTAATTGAGCGCTAAAGGGACAGGGTTATCATGACGACACGTACTACATCCAACCCGACGCCCGTCAACAACGCTATTGCCTGGGCGCGGCGTAATCTGTTCTCCAGCGTGACCAACAGCATACTGACGCTGGTCTGTTTGTGGCTGCTGTGGGAGCTGCTCCCCCCCTTGCTTAACTGGGCGATTTTCAAGGCCAGTTGGATCGGCGATTCACGCGGAGACTGTACGCCGGATGGCGCCTGCTGGGTCTTCATCCATGCCCGATTCAGCCAATTCATGTATGGGTTGTATCCGCGGGAAGAAATTTGGCGCATCAATTTTGCACTGGTACTGGCGTTAATCAGCATCCTACCGATGTTTTGGCGAGCATTACCTCACCGCGGCCGTTATATCGCCGTCTGGTGCGTGGTTTATCCATTGCTGGCCTGGTGGCTGCTATTCGGCGGATTCGGCGGGCTTCCCCGTGTGGAAACACGCCAGTGGGGCGGGTTGACGCTGACGATTATCATCGCCGCTATTGGTATCGCGGGTGCGTTGCCGCTAGGCATATTGCTGGCGTTGGGGCGCCGCTCCAACATGCCGATCCTGCGTTCGTTGTGCGTTATTTTCATCGAGTTCTGGCGCGGCGTACCCCTGATCACCGTGTTGTTCATGTCATCCGTAATGCTGCCGCTGTTTCTGACGGAAGGCACCAATATCGACAAGTTACTGCGTGCGTTAGTCGGGGTTATCCTTTTTCAGTCGGCTTATGTCGCCGAAGTGGTGCGTGGCGGTTTGCAGGCATTGCCGAAAGGGCAATATGAAGCAGCCCAAGCGCTGGCACTTGGTTACTGGCGCATGCAGGGTCTGGTTATCCTGCCTCAGGCGCTGAAACTGGTGATACCCGGTCTGGTCAATACCATTATCGCGCTGTTCAAGGACACCAGTCTGGTGATCATCATTGGGCTTTTTGATTTGTTCAGCAGCATCCAGCAGGCAACCGTTGACCCGACATGGTTAGGGATGTCAACGGAAGGTTATGTCTTCGCCGCCATTCTGTACTGGATTTTCTGCTTCAGCATGTCCCGCTACAGCCAGCATTTAGAAAAACGTTTTGATACCGGACACAAGTCCCATTGAGGTTATCCATGAACCAGGACACGTTAACATCATCTGCCGACCACATGATTTCGCTGGAAAATGTGAACAAGTGGTACGGACAATTCCATGTACTGAAAGATATCAATCTGCAAGTAAAACAAGGCGAACGTATTGTACTGTGCGGGCCATCGGGTTCCGGTAAATCAACGACTATCCGCTGCATCAATCATCTTGAAGAACATCAGCAAGGCCGTATCGTAGTCGATGGTATTGAGCTGAATCACGATAGCCGTAATATCGAAAAAATTCGGACGGAAGTCGGCATGGTATTCCAGCACTTCAATCTGTTTCCACACTTAACTGTTCTGCAAAACTGTACGCTGGCGCCGAGTTGGGTTCGCCGTATGCCGAAAAAAGAGGCGGAAGAACTGGCGATGCATTATCTGGAGCGCGTCCGTATCGCCGCCCACGCTCATAAATATCCTGGGCAACTTTCCGGCGGGCAACAGCAGCGTGTGGCTATCGCTCGCTCTCTGTGTATGAAGCCCAAAATCATGCTGTTCGATGAACCAACTTCCGCACTTGACCCCGAAATGGTCAAGGAGGTTCTGGATACCATGCTCGGGTTGGCAGAAGACGGTATGACGATGCTATGCGTGACCCATGAAATGGGCTTCGCCCGTACCGTAGCCAACAGGGTGATCTTTATGGATCAGGGCGAAATCGTTGAGCAAGCGCCACCGGATATCTTCTTTACCAGCCCGCGATCCGAGCGTACTCAAACATTTTTGGCGCAAATTCTGCACTAATAATCGACCAAACTCTTTCCACCCCGAGGGGAAGAGTTCTAATACTAAGAAAAAGCCCGCTCTCAATGAATGGGCTTCTTTTTATACAGTGATCCGTCCTGAATAGCGTTGACACGTTCCTGGCTTAAATCCGGAGAGCGTGATGATGACTGTGACTAGTCCTGATATAGGTTGACAGTTGTTTGCCCGTAAAACGCCTGATGAACTTCATCAGGCGTTTTGTATTTCAGGGCCAGATGTGGCCGTTCATGGTTATAAATTGCTACAGACTCTTTCACCATTTTCCTTGCCTGTGCCAGCTCGGCCGGGCGTGAGAGTAAAAATTCACTCTTCAGGATCCCGTTTATTCGTTCCGCCAGTGCATTCTGGTTGCAGTCGTAACCCTCTGTCATTGAACAGGTTATTCCGTATTCTTTATGCACTGACTGATAAAGTGCTGAACAGTATTGTATCCCCCTGTCTGAGTGATGTATCAGAGGGCCTTCTGTTTGCCTTTGCCGCACTGCCTGTTTGAATGCTTTTACTACATTTTCAGTGTGCAGGGTTTCATCTACATGATAACCCATGATTTTTCTTGAGCAGGCATCAGTGACCAGACTCAGATAAACCGTGCCGTTGCGTATCGGCAGGTAAGTAATATCTGCCACCCATATCTGTTCCGGCTCAAGAGCGGTAACCTGTCCAGGACCCGGTTTCAGCAGGTTCGGGGGCCGTGATGGCTGTTGGTGGTTTTGTGGTATTCCCGTTTTACTGGCACCAGAAGCCGGTGCTCACCCAGCAGGCTGAACAGGCTATCCCGACCGATATTCATTGTCTTGTCTGGGTGACTGTTCAATAGATGGTGCAGTTTACGTGTGCCTATCTTCGGCTGGCGGCACCGGAGCCGGGCAATAACATCTAGAACCTTACTATGGTGTGCATGTCGTTGATGAATGTCATATCGCTGCGGGGCCTGGATAGCCCATTTCGCCTTTTTCGACTTGCTCAACGACGGCTATTTTAAAGGATAGAGGATAATCACGTTGGGTACGTTTGAACTCAGTCATCATCACGCTCTCCGGATTTAAGCCAGGAACGTGTCAACGCTATTCAGGACGGATCAAAAACAAAAAAAAGCCCTGAACCTATGTTCAGGGCTTTTCTCTAATTGAAACCTGGCAGTTCCCTACTCTCACATGGGGAGACCCCACACTACCATCGGCGCTACG
>NZ_CM001857.1:4264167-4299110 GCF_000400505.1 Musicola paradisiaca NCPPB 2511
TACGAAGACTTTCAGTTCTTGTTCCGAAGTGTCCTGCGAGTGCCCACACAGATTGTCTGATTAATTGTTAAAGAGCAGTGCGACCGGCCTCAGCCTGCTGTCGCGAGGTGGCGTATACTACGCCTTCCTCATTTGGAGTCAACGACTTTTTTCGTCTTTCTCCGTCCTGAACCGCGTTGTGCTGTGCATCAGCGCGTCTCAGTGGTGGCGCATTATAGGGACTTCCCCGCAGGCCGCAACCGGTATTTTTCAGAAAAATGACCGTTCGCTGAATTCCACAGCAAAAGCGCCACTTATACCTGATTGCCCACAGAGTTATCCACATCAACTCCATTTTTTGAAATTTCTCGAGCGCCACGCAAACGTTTTCGCTACAATCTCCCCCCGAAATAAAGCGGGCAATACCGCACCAGTCGTTACCTGAATGCTGCTTTATCAACCATCGTTTTGTTTATCAAAGGCAATATTCATATAACGCGCTTCTAAGCAAGAACCTAGTCAAGGGATCAAACCATCATGCAACAACGTCGTCCTATCCGTCGTGCTTTGCTCAGTGTTTCTGATAAAGCAGGTATTGTTGAATTCGCCCAGGCGCTGTCGCAGCGCGGCGTCGAACTGCTTTCCACCGGCGGTACCGCTCGTCTACTGGCAGATGCCGGATTGCCAGTTACTGAGGTTTCAGATTACACCGGGTTCCCGGAAATGATGGATGGACGAGTCAAGACACTACATCCCAAAGTACACGGTGGTATTTTGGGCCGCCGTGGAAAAGACGACAACGTCATGGCACAGCACGATATCAAACCGATCGATATGGTAGTGGTGAACCTATATCCATTCGCCCAAACCGTGGCTAAAGAGAATTGCACGCTGGAAGATGCCGTGGAAAACATTGATATCGGCGGCCCGACCATGGTTCGCTCTGCGGCCAAGAACCATAATGATGTCGCTATAGTCGTAAAAAGCGGCGACTATACTGCCATCATTGCGGAAATCGATGCCAATGAAGGATCTCTGACTTACGAAACCCGCTTCAATCTGGCGATTAAGGCATTTGAGCATACCGCTGCTTACGACAGCATGATCGCCAACTATTTTGGCAGTAAAGTTCCGCCTTATCATGGTGATACCACCCAGCCTTCCGGCCGTTTCCCGCGGACCTTAAACCTGAACTTTATTAAAAAGCAGGATATGCGTTATGGCGAGAACAGCCACCAGCAGGCCGCGTTCTATATAGAAGAAGCGCTCGCCGAAGCCTCGGTCGCCACAGCCAGCCAGCACCAGGGCAAAGCATTGTCATACAACAACATTGCCGATACCGACGCCGCATTGGAGTGTGTTAAAGAATTCGCCGAGCCCGCCTGCGTCATCGTCAAACACGCCAATCCTTGCGGCGTGGCTATCGGTTCATCGATTTTGGATGCCTACGAACGCGCTTACAAAACCGACCCAACCTCTGCGTTTGGCGGCATCATCGCGTTCAACCGCGAACTCGACGAAGACACAGCCAATGCCATCATCAGCCGCCAGTTTGTCGAGGTGATCATCGCGCCGTCCGCCAGCGAAGCAGCACTGAAAGCGACATCAGCCAAACAGAATGTACGTGTTTTGACTTGCGGCCAGTGGCAACAGCGTCTTTCCGGCTTGGATTTCAAACGCGTCAACGGCGGCTTGTTGGTTCAGGAACGCGATCTGGGTATGGTGGATGCCGCCCAACTGCGGGTAGTCACCGAGCGTCAACCGACAGCGGCAGAGCTGCGTGACGCGCTCTTCTGCTGGAAAGTGGCGAAATTCGTTAAATCCAACGCCATCGTTTATGCTCGCGACAACATGACCATCGGTATCGGCGCCGGCCAGATGAGCCGAGTCTATTCCGCCAAGATCGCCGGGATCAAGGCTGGCGACGAAGGATTGGAAGTCAAAGGCTCCGTTATGGCATCCGATGCTTTCTTCCCATTCCGTGACGGCATCGACGCTGCGGCAGCAGTCGGCATCACCTGTGTTATTCAACCCGGCGGCTCCATCCGCGATGATGAAGTCATCGCCGCCGCTAACGAACACGGCATTGCCATGCTGTTCACCGACATGCGCCATTTCCGTCATTAATCCGGGACTACTTTGATGAATATTTTGATTATTGGTAACGGTGGGCGTGAACACGCGCTGGCCTGGAAAGCAGCTCAGTCGCCTCTGGCTGATAAAGTCTACGTTGCGCCGGGCAATGCCGGTACGGCATTGGAACCTGCGCTGGAAAACATTCATATTCCGGCCACCGATATTCCGGCGCTGCTGAATTTTGCGCTCCAGAACGACATCGGCCTGACTATTGTCGGCCCGGAAGCACCGCTGGTGATAGGCGTCGTCGATGCATTCCGTGCAGCAGGACTTAAAATTTTTGGCCCAACGCAGGCGGCCGCACAATTAGAAGGTTCCAAAGCCTTCACCAAAGATTTTCTGGCCCGGCATCAGATCCCCACTGCGGAATACCAGAATTTCACTGAAATAGAACCTGCGCTGGCCTATATCCGCCGCAAAGGGGCCCCCATCGTCATCAAGGCCGACGGACTCGCCGCAGGTAAAGGCGTTATTGTCGCGATGACCCTGGAAGAAGCGGAAAACGCCGCGACTGATATGCTGGCGGGCAACGCATTCGGTGATGCCGGGCACCGTATCGTAGTGGAAGAGTTTTTGGATGGCGAAGAAGCCAGCTTTATTGTGATGGTGGATGGCGAGCACGTCCTGCCGATGGCAACCAGCCAGGATCACAAGCGCGTCGGCGACAACGATACCGGCCCGAATACCGGCGGTATGGGAGCCTACTCGCCAGCCCCCGTCGTTACTGATGACATCCACCAGCGCGTCATGGAACAAATCATTTGGCCGACCGTGCGCGGCATGGCATCCGAAGGCAACATCTATACCGGTTTTCTCTACGCCGGGTTGATGATTTCGGCGGAAGGGCAGCCCAAGGTGATTGAATTTAACTGCCGCTTTGGCGATCCGGAAACCCAGCCCATCATGTTGCGCCTACGTTCCGATCTGGTTGAACTCTGTCTGGCGGCCTGCGACGGTAAACTGGACGAAAAAACCTCTGATTGGGATGAACGCCCGTCCCTTGGCATTGTGTTGGCTGCTGGAGGGTATCCGGCTGAATATCGTACCGGTGATGTGATCTCTGGGCTGCCGACACAGGATATGGCAGACGGTAAAGTGTTCCATGCCGGTACTAGACTGAACGGCGACGATGTCGTGACCAATGGTGGACGTGTACTGTGCGTGACTGCGCTCGGTAACAGTGTGGCGCAAGCGCAACAACGCGCTTATGAACTGGCGAACCCCATCAAGTGGCAAGGCAGCTTCTGTCGAACCGATATTGGCTACCGCGCTATCGACCGGGAAAAAGCCTGACAACAGCTAGCGGGTGGGCCTCAGTTCTCACCCAGCGCAACCATTCCCGCGCATCGTCGCGGGAATCATCGTTACAGCGTCTCCGCTGTCGGCTCCCAACGACAAAGATCGGCATTCGCCACCAGCAGCAATTGCGTACCCGCGTTGGACACCAGCCAGGCAATGCTGACCGGCGCTCGCGCATTCTGCTGACGCTGCCGGATCCAGGCCAACGATGAACCGTCCAATGCCGGTTTCAGTACCTTCCCGTCGCAAGCGACGACACGACCTTCCTGCCACACGCCTTGCAGCAAACGCACATTCCCTGCGCGCATGACGTCACTCATTTCCAGCATGCGCCGGGCATCAAACTGATACAGCGCGATCTCATCTTCCGACAACGATTCCCGCCGATCGGGCAGTTGACGCTGCATAAAATTTACCGCACCGTCCTGATCAAAACGCAGCCTGACCTGATCCTGACTCGCTGATGCTCCATGACGCTGCTGAACATCCCGCAGGACGCCCTGCTGGAACTGATAACGGGTAATCTGGGTATCCTGCCCCTGAAGCGGACTGAATACCGTCATCAGGGTCGTCGTGTGCTGTTGCTCGTCATCCATGCGCCATAACCGCACCACACCGCGATCAGCAAGATAACCACCCGCATACAACGCCGGCGGCGGAGAATGGCTGCTACAGGCGGTCGCCAGCGCTATCACCAACGCGAACAGACTCCGCCTGAGAAAAAGCAAAAGGGGCGAAAACGCCCCTCTGCTTAAACCTGTTTTCGACATGCGCTTATTTAACGGCGTCTTTCAGTGCTTTACCAGCAACGAAGGCAGGCACGTTAGCGGCAGCGATTTTGATTTCTTTGCCAGTCTGCGGGTTGCGGCCAGTGCGCTCGTTACGATGATTGACTTTAAACGTGCCAAAACCAACTAATTGTACTGCATCACCTTCTTTCAGCGACTCAGTAATTGCCGCCAACGTTGCTTCCAGCGCAGCTTTAGCCTGGGTCTTGGAAAGGTCAGCCTTGTCAGCAATTACATCAATCAGTTGAGTCTTATTCATAAGTTATCCTTACAGTGTGTTTATCGCTTGCTAAGCATCGAGTGCGACGGATATGCCATCTCCCATCATACTTAGAGCAGCAGGCGCGTTGGCCTTCCTGCAATTCGAAGTATTTAGGGTGTAGTAGCACCCTCCTGCATACACGCACCGACAGCCACTTTTATTACGCCCCCCAAATGTAGACCAGACAGGGTGCGGTGTGAAGCCTTTAGACCCGCCATTTCAGGCCTTAAATCACGTTTTATCGCGCTATTGATACAAATTTATCCCAATGTTGCTGATTCCTGCTTCACGCAGGTCGGCGCGCAGTCCCTTGATCAGCTCAATGTCCCGCTCCTCGCAGCCTGCCAGCAGGCGAAAAATCTCCCACTGGATATCCCATTCTTCTTCAATGGCGGGTAAAACCTTCAGTTCATCATCGGTCATTTCACGACCGGCTTGAGTCATTTCCAGCATGGCGACGGTACGAATAGACGCCTCGCTGATCGCTATCGCATGCGCTAACGTTTCACCGCTCAACTGCGAGTGCAGTAATTCGCTCAACGCAATACATGCGTCAATCGCCGGGTACACGCCATAAATATCGTAATCATCCGCAGCGGGGATCGCTTCTTCCAGTTTTTCAAGCTGGCTATCGAAGTTCACCCTGGCGTCTTTGACTACCAGCGTCTCCCACACCAGATCGAGAATCCTCCGATAAAGCTGCGCATCAAAAAAAACCGGTCTCCTGGCAAAACGCATGATAATTGGGGTACATACGTTCACAAAGACAGGCCATGAAGGTGACATGCTGCCAGCTTGCCAGTTTCTCCAGACGTAAATGAATGGGGTTACGTAACATGATTGTTCCCGATAAATGATGGCCGCAGTGTAATAAAAAACGGCGACACTGCCATATGCCCGAATTCCTAAAGTTTTCCGCGCGGCATTATCCTACAGCCGATGCTGACGTTGCCAGCGCTGAAACGCCGGACGGTTGGACGCTACCGCATCGGCCCAGCGTGTCGGCTCCGGCAGACGATACCCGCGCATGCAACGCATCACCCACAGCAACGCGCTATCTATTGCTACACGATGCCCAGTGGAGACAAACAGCGGATTACAACGCGCCTTGCTACGCCACACCCAGCCTATCTGTTCGCTCCGATCCATCAGCGGTTGTTGGCTGCCCACCTCTGCCGCCAGCGGCGCGACCTGTCCGCAAAGCCGTTTCTTCGCCACGCCGATGGTCGGCACATTCACCAACAGGCCGAAATGGCTGGCAACGCCAAGACGACGAGGATGGGACACGCCGTGCCCATCCACAAACAGCAATTCGGGACGATGGCTCAGCATTTCCCAAGCCGCCAGCAACGCGGGCGACTCGCGGAACGACAAAAAACCGGGGATATAAGGCATCACGGTGGGAATGCGCGCAACCCGGTACTCCACCAGCTCTAGCGAAGGGTACGCCAACACCACCAACGCAGCGCGCGTGACGTCGCCGCCCTGCTCGAATCCCACATCCGCGCCGGCAATAAAAGCAGGTTGCTCAAACGGCATATCGTCATGACGCACCACCTGGGATGCCTTGTCGATCTGCTCCTCGCGCAATGCATTAATATCCATCAGTTTTTCTCTGATGATACGGTTCAGACAACCGGTGCACCGCCTCGACAAACGCGCCGGCGTGCTCCGGCGGCACGTCCTGATGGATACCATGTCCCAGATTGAACACATGGCCGGCGCCGGCGCCGTATCCCGCCAGAATCGACGCGACTTCCTGTTCGATACGGGCCGGCTGCGCATACAGCAGCGAGGGATCCATATTGCCCTGCAGCGCCACCCGATCGCCGACGCGCCGACGGGCGTCGGCGATATCGGTGGTCCAGTCCAGCCCCAGCGCATCACAGCCGGTATCCGCCATCGCCTCCAGCCACTGGCCGCCGCCCTTGGTAAACAGCGTCACCGGCACGCGACGCCCGTCGTTTTCGCGCAGCAAACCATCGACAATCTTGTGCATGTAATGCAGCGAGAATTCACGATAATCAGCACCGCTCAGCGCGCCGCCCCAGGTATCAAAAATCATTACGGACTGGGCGCCGGCGCGAATTTGCGCGTTCAGATACAGCGTGACGCTGTCCGCCAGCTTGTCCAACAGCAAGTGCAGAGTCTCCGGCGCGGTAAACATCATCTTCTTGATCACAGTGAATGCTTTACTGCTGCCGCCTTCCACCATGTAGGTCGCCAGCGTCCAGGGGCTGCCGGAAAAGCCGATCAGCGGCACGGCGCCCGCCAGATTCCGCCGAATAGTCCGCACGGCGTTCATGACATACCCCAGTTCCAGTTCCGGATCGGGGATCGGCAGCTTCACCACATCGGCATGCGACGTCACGGGAGAGGTGAAACGCGGCCCCTCGCCGGCTTCAAAATAGAGCCCCAACCCCATGGCATCGGGCACCGTGAGGATATCCGAGAACAGAATGGCGGCATCAAGATGGTAACGACGCAACGGCTGTAAGGTGACTTCGCAGGCCAGTTCCGCATTGCGGCATAGCGACATAAAATCGCCCGCCTGCGCGCGCGTCGCGCGATACTCCGGCAAATAGCGCCCGGCCTGACGCATCATCCATACCGGCGTCACATCCACTGGCTGGCGCAATAAAGCTCGCAGATAGCGATCATTTTTCAGGTCAGTCATGTTTTTTCCTTTTAGGCCTGCAGACAGGCATCGTTCGTTATCTCGGGTTAACACGCCGCTTAACTATCCGCTTCGCGGCACAGCACCACGGTATCTTCGATCAGGCGGCGGGCGACCGTGCCGGGCGGCGGCAACTCAGGCAGGCGATCATAACGAAACCAGGCGGCGTCGCGCAGTTCCGAAGGGTCGTGCCGCAGTTCGCCACCGGCATACTCCGCCGTATACGCCATCATCAGCGAATGCGGAAACGGCCAAGGCTGTGAGCAGACATAACGCAGATTCTTAATACGCACATTGCTCTCTTCCATGACTTCTCTGGCAACCGCCTGCTCCAGCGTTTCGCCGACTTCGACGAAGCCGGCCAGCGCGGTGTACATATTGCCGCGATGGCGCAAATGCTGAGCAAGCAGGATTTTCTCTTCATGGCGGATGGCAACGATAACGCAAGGCGCAATCTGCGGATAGTAACGTTCCCGGCAATGCGGGCAGAGGCAGGCCAGTTCGGTCGTGCTGTGAACCATGTCATGGCCGCAATAACCGCAAAAACGGTGTGAGCGATAGAACGCCTCCAACTGCACAGCCCGGCCAGCCAGTTGGAACAATACGGCGTCATGGCTCAGCAACTGACGCACCGAACCCATATCCTGCGCCATCTCGTGCTGCACCAGCCATACCGCCTCGCCCTGCCATTCACCAATCTGTCGCGCTGCGCGCTGTTGCAGATGCCACTGCGCCGCACGCCCATACGGCAGTTCTCCCTGGGGTTGCCAAACTTGCTGTCGGTGGCAGACCACCCACCAGCCGGACTCATCCCCTTTCAGCGTCAGTTCCATATTTCTATCGCCTCTTTTTTGTCGCCGGACGGCATGTGACGGCTCTGGGCGCATTATCCGGCGCGTGTGCGGCCTTGGCAATGCGCTTTCCCTGAATGCCGCGACGACGCAAACGATTGGCCCCGTCGTAACACGGCGTCATGATTTGGCTTTTGACAGCCGTCGGAACCCGGCATAAAGTGTGGGGCTACCACCCCCGAAGCGGGGTGAGGCGGCGCCCCTGAACGTGATTTATCAGGCGCAGCCAGAAATCTTGTCGGAGTGCCCAGCCTGTAAAAAACGCAGGCGGGCTGAGACCGTTAATTCGGGATCCGCGGAACCTGATCAGGTTAAAACCTGCGAAGGGAACAAGAGTAATCTCACTGCCAGAACCTGTTGATGCAGCCTGCTTCAATCGGTTCACATCCAGCCATTACTCCCTCCGAGCTCCAGACAAGCAACCTTTCCCTACACCGTTAAGGAATTTGCTATGTCTACAGAACAGAAACCCGCCGCCGGGCAAAACCACGCCAGCCGTCGTGCGCAACGTGAAGCGGCGCAACAGTTTATCGACTCGCTGCAAGGCACCGCCTTCCCCCAATCGCAACGCATCTATCTGACCGGTTCGCGTCCGGACTTACAGGTACCGATGCGCGAAATCCAGCTCAGCCCGACGCTGGTCGGCGGCAACCGCGACAATCCGCAGTACGAACCCAACGAACCGGTGCCGGTTTACGATACCTCGGGCCCCTACGGCGACCCGGCCGCCCGGCTGGATGTCCGTCAAGGGCTGGCGAAAACGCGCGCCGCCTGGATCGACCAACGGCAGGATACCGAACCGCTGCACGAACGCAGTTCCCGCTTCACCCAACAGCGGCTGGCGGACGCCGGCCTCGACCATCTGCGCTTTGAGCACCTGCCGTCCCCCAAGCGCGCCCAAGCCGGGCGGTGCGTCACCCAACTGCACTACGCTCGCCGTGGCGTCATCACCCCGGAAATGGAGTTCATCGCCATCCGTGAAAACATGGGGCGCGAGCGCATTCGCGGCGAGGTGCTGCGCCAACAGCATCCCGGACACAGCTTTGGCGCGCATCTGCCGGAGAACATCACCCCGGAGTTCGTGCGTCAGGAAGTGGCCGCCGGCCGCGCCATCATTCCGGCCAACATCAATCACCCGGAATCGGAGCCGATGATCATCGGCCGTAATTTTCTGGTCAAAGTGAACGCCAACATCGGCAACTCGTCCGTCTCCTCCTCCATTGAAGAGGAAGTGGAAAAACTGGTGTGGTCGACCCGCTGGGGCGCAGACACCGTGATGGATCTGTCCACCGGCCGCTACATCCACGAAACCCGCGAATGGATCCTGCGCAACAGCCCAGTGCCGATCGGCACGGTGCCCATCTATCAAGCGCTGGAAAAAGTGAACGGCATCGCGGAAAACCTCAATTGGGAGATCTTCCGCGACACCCTGCTGGAGCAAGCCGAACAGGGGGTGGACTATTTCACCATCCACGCCGGCGTACTGCTGCGCTACGTGCCGATGACCGCCAAACGTCTGACCGGCATCGTCTCGCGCGGCGGCTCGATCATGGCCAAATGGTGCCTGTCGCACCATCAGGAAAACTTCCTCTACCAGCATTTCCGTGAAATTTGCGAAATCTGTAGCGCCTATGACGTCGCGCTGTCGCTGGGCGACGGCCTGCGCCCCGGCTCGATTCAAGACGCCAACGACGAAGCCCAGTTCGCCGAACTGCACACGCTGGGCGAACTGACCAAAATCGCCTGGGAATACGACGTACAGGTGATGATCGAAGGCCCCGGCCATGTGCCGATGCAGATGATCCGCCGCAACATGACCGAGGAGCTGGAGCACTGCCACGAAGCGCCGTTCTATACGTTAGGCCCGCTCACCACCGACATCGCGCCGGGTTACGACCACTTCACCTCCGGCATCGGCGCGGCGATGATCGGCTGGTTCGGCTGCGCCATGCTGTGCTACGTCACGCCGAAAGAACACCTGGGTCTACCCAACAAAAACGACGTTAAACAAGGGCTTATTACCTACAAGATCGCCGCTCATGCCGCCGATCTGGCGAAAGGCCACCCCGGCGCGCAGATCCGCGATAACGCCATGTCCAAGGCGCGATTCGAATTTCGCTGGGAAGACCAGTTCAATCTGGCGCTCGACCCGGAAACCGCCCGCGCCTACCACGACGAAACCCTGCCGCAGGAATCCGGCAAAATCGCGCATTTTTGCTCAATGTGCGGGCCGAAATTCTGTTCGATGAAAATAACCCAGGAAGTCAGAGACTACGCCGCCCGGCAGGAAGCGCAGGCGCAGCCGATCGACGTCGGTATGGCACAGATGTCCGCCGAATTCCGCGCCCGCGGCAGCGAACTCTATCACTCCGCCGCCAGCCTGCCGCAGGAGGAAAACCGATGAACGCCGCGTTTCCCGCCACGGAAAAACGCCTGGGGCTCTATCCGGTCGTGGATAGCGTCGAGTGGATCGCGCGTTTGCTTGAGGCCGGCGTGCGCACGATTCAGTTGCGGATCAAAGACCTGCCGGACGATCAGGTCGAACCGGCGGTGATGCAGGCCGTCGCGCTGGGTCGCCGCTATCAGGCCCGGCTGTTCATCAACGACTACTGGCGGCTGGCGATCACACACCGAGCCTACGGCGTCCATCTCGGTCAGGAGGATCTGGATCTCGCCGATCTGGCCGCGATCCGGCAGGCCGGGCTGCGGCTGGGTGTTTCTACCCATGATGACGCCGAACTGGCGCGCGCGGTGGCGATCCAGCCGTCCTACATCGCGCTGGGGCATATTTTCCCGACGCAAACCAAGGACATGCCGTCCGCGCCGCAAGGTCTGGATGAACTGGCCCGTCACATCAATGCGCTGGACGACCGTGTCCCCACCGTCGCCATCGGCGGCATCAGCATTGACCGGGCCCCGGCGGTGCTGGCAACCGGCGTCGGCAGCATCGCGGTGGTCAGCGCCATCACCCAGGCGCCGGACTGGCGCCAGGCCACCGCCGCGTTGCTGAGGCTGATAGAAAACCGGGAGGCGTAACATGCTGAGCGATAATGATTTTATGCGCTACAGCCGCCAATTGCTGCTGGAGGAAGTCGGCCCCGAAGGGCAACAGCGGCTGGCGCAGGCCCGCGTACTGCTGGTCGGCATGGGCGGGCTCGGCTCGCCGGCGGCGCTCTATCTGGCGGCGGCGGGCGTCGGCATGCTGCGGCTGGCGGACGACGATCGGCTGCATATCTCCAATTTGCAGCGTCAGATCCTCTACCGCACCGCGGATCTGGATCGCGCCAAGGCGGAACTGGCGCGTCAGCAGCTGACGGCGCTCAATCCGTCAATCCGGGTCGAAGCGCTGGCGGCTCGTCTGGAAGGCGATGCGCTGCATCACGCGGTGGACGATGTCGATCTGGTGCTCGACTGTAGCGACAACATGGCCACCCGCCATGCCGTTAACGCGGTCTGCATCGCCGCCGGCAAACCGCTGGTCAGCGCCAGCGCGGTCGGCTTCAGCGGCCAGTTGCTGGTGCTGACGCCGCCGTACCGTCACGGCTGCTATGCCTGTCTCTACCCAGATGACGCCGAACCGCAGCGCAACTGCCGTACCGCCGGGGTGCTCGGCCCGGTGGTCGGTGTGATGGGGACGTTACAGGCGCTGGAGGCCATCAGGCTGCTGTGCGGTCACGCCTCGCCGCTGGACGGCAAGCTACGCCTGTTCGATGCGCGTCAGCAGCAGTGGACTACGCTGCAACTCAGCCCGGCCCCAGGCTGCACCGTGTGCGGAGGCCACGCATGAAGATTCGCGTCAATGACGATGTCGTCGAACTGGACGACGCGCTCACCGTGGCCCAATTGCTCGACCGCCTCAACCGGCGCCAACCCGGTACGGCGTTGGCGATCAACCAGACCCTCATTCCCCGTGCCGCCTGGGAGCAACACCCGGTGCAGGACGGGGACGACATTTTGCTGTTTCAGGCCATCGCAGGAGGATGAGATGCTGAAGATTGCAGATACGTTGTTCAACTCCCGGTTGCTTACTGGTACCGGGAAATTCGCCAGCGCGGAATTGATGAGCGCGGCGATTCAGGCCGCCGGGTCGCAGCTCGTCACCATGGCGATGAAGCGCGTGGATCTGAAAGGCGGCAGTGATGCGATTCTGGCGCCGTTGCAGGCGCTGGGTGTCCGGTTATTGCCCAACACCTCCGGCGCCCGCACCGCCGACGAAGCGGTGTTCGCCGCCCGTCTGGCGCGCGAAGCGCTCGGCACGCCGTGGATTAAGCTGGAAATCCACCCGGACATGCGCTACCTGCTGCCCGACCCGATCGAAACGCTGAACGCCGCCGAACGGCTGGTGAAAGACGGGTTCGTGGTGCTGCCGTACTGCGGCGCCGATCCGGTGCTGTGCAAACGGCTGGAAGACGTCGGCTGTGCGGCGGTGATGCCGCTGGGCGCCCCCATCGGTTCCAACCACGGGCTGCAAACCCGCGACTTCCTGCGCATCATCATCGAACAGGCGCAAGTGCCGGTGGTGGTGGACGCCGGTATCGGCGCGCCGAGCCACGCCGCCGAAGCGCTGGAGCTGGGCGCCGACGCGGTGCTGGTCAATACCGCCATCGCGGTGGCGCGGGATCCGGTACGGATGGCGACCGCCTTCCGGCTGGCGGTGGAAGCCGGGGAGATCGCCCGTCAGTCCGGCCTGGGACGACGCCAGTTGCAGGCCAGCGCCACCAGCCCGTTGACCGGGTTCCTGACGACGGAGGCGACAAACTGATGGATAACTCGTTTGCACAACGCTGGCGACAGCTGGACTGGGACGACCTGACGCTGCGCATCAACGGTAAAACCCGCGCCGACGTCGAACAGGCGCTGAACGCCGAACACCCCGACATGGAGGATTTCATGGCGCTGCTGTCTCCGGCCGCCGCCTCTTATCTGGAACCGCTGGCCCAACGCGCCCAACAGCTGACCCGGCAGCGCTTCGGCAATACCGTCGGCTTTTACGTGCCGCTCTATCTCTCCAATCTCTGCGCCAACGACTGCACCTACTGCGGCTTCTCCATGAGCAACCACCTCAAGCGCAAAACCTTGAACGACGAGGAAATTCGGCGGGAATGCGGTGCCATCAAGGAATTGGGGTTCGACCACCTGCTGCTAGTGACGGGCGAGCACCAACGTAAGGTGGGGATGGACTATTTCCGGCGCGTATTTCCACTGATTCGCCCGCACTTCAGCGCGCTGATGATGGAAGTGCAGCCGCTGGCGCAGGAAGAGTACGCGGAGCTGAAAACGCTGGGGCTGGACGGGGTGATGGTGTATCAGGAAACCTACCATCAGGCGACTTACGCCCGCCACCACCTGCACGGGAAAAAACAGGATTTCGCCTGGCGGCTGAACACCCCGGATCGGCTGGGCCGCGCCGGGATCGACAAGATCGGGCTGGGCGCGTTGATCGGCCTGTCCGACAGTTGGCGCACCGACTGCTATATGGTGGCGGAACACTTGCGCCATCTGCAACGCCACTATTGGCAAAGCCGCTACTCGTTGTCGTTTCCGCGCCTGCGCCCGTGCGCCGGCGGCATCGAACCCGCTTCGCTGATGGATGAAGCGCAACTGATGCAGACGATCTGCGCCTTCCGGCTGCTGGCGCCCGATGTAGAACTGTCGCTGTCGACCCGGGAATCGCCCCATTTTCGCGACCACATGATCCCGATCGCCATCAACAACGTCAGCGCTTTCTCCAAAAACCCAGCCGGGCGGCTACGCCGACGGCCATGCGGAATTGGAGCAGTTCTCCCCGCACGACGACCGCCGGCCGGAAGCAGTGGCCGATGTCTTGACGCGCGCCGGCCTGCAGCCGGTCTGGAAAGACTGGGAGGGATATCTGGGCCGGACGATCGCAAACTGACGGACGCGATCCCGATCACCGCGCGCCGAGGCGATCGCCCCGCTCGTCGGGGAAGATCAGGCTGAATACGATCCGGCCGATCTCCCCGTCGAGCGGATCGCAACGGGCCGTGACCTCGCCGCCGTGCAGCGTCATGATCGCCCGCACGATCGACAACCCCAGGCCACTGGAATCGCTGCCCGCGCTGCGGGTGGCATCCCCCCGGTAGAAACGGTCGAACAAGCGCGCCAGCTGGTCTTGCGGCAATACCGGCGCCAGATTGCTCACCGCCACCACCACCCGCCCGGGCAGGGTTTCCACCGTCAAGCGTACTTGACTGTCCGCGCTCGCATAACGCACCGCATTCGCCACCAGATTGCTCAACGCCCGCTGGAACAGCAAGGCGTCCGCCGTCAGCGCGGCTTGTCCATCGCAACGCAGCGTGATGCCGCGTTCCTCCGCCAGCATGTCGAAATAGTCCGCCACCCGCCGCAGCTCGCTGGCGACATCAAGCCGTACAAGGTTCAGCACCGGCTGCTCATGGCTGGCCCGCGCCAGAAACAGGATGTTCTCCACCATGCGCGAAATGCGTTCCAGTTCGACGATATTGTCCGACAGCAGCGTCTCGTATTCCTCGACGTTGCGCGGCTGGTACAGCGCTACCTGACAGTGCCCCATCAGCGCGCCGATGGGCGTGCGGATCTCATGCGCCAAATCGGCGGAAAACTGGGTCAACCGTTGATAACCCTCGGTCAGGCGATCCAGCATGGCATTGAAGGCGCGAATCAGTTGCCTCACCTCCTGCGGCGCGTCCGCCTCGCTTACGCGGGTGGAAAGGGTATGCGGCGCAATCGCCGCGGCCTGCGCCGTCATCCGCCACAGCGGTTTCAACCCCCGCCGCAGCACCAGATAGCCCAGCCCGCCGATCAACGCGAAGGCCGCGGCCACCGCACTCAACACCCGCCACAGGTAACGTTCCAGCATCTTCTGTTCGTTGACCATGACATGGGCGGCGGCGATCTGCAGTATCTGTCCGTCATCAAGCCGTACCAGCGCAGACACGGCGCGCAACGGCACGCCTTGTTCTGTTGCGCCACTGCGAACCTGGTCGACCGACAATGCGGCATTCACCGCTGTCGGCGTCATCAGCGGCAACACGATACGCGCCGGGTTTACGTTAATCAGCGGTTTTTGTCCCGGCAGCGAAAACAGCAGCACGTCCTGTTCGCTGCCCAGCATGTTCTCAAACAGACCGGTATTGCCGGCCAGCACCGGCAGCGTGAAATTCCGGCCCAGCAGATGGCGGTAATATTCCACCCGCCCGGTGACTTGCAGATCGCTGCGTCGGTACATGTCGTGGCGCAGCGCGCCATACAGATAACCGCCGACCAGGCTCACCACCAGCGTAGCGACCAATGCAAACAGCAGGCTGCAACGCACCGTCAGCGAGGTGGCGCGCCAACGTTGGAGCCAGCCGTTCATGCGCGCGGCTCGCACACATAACCGATACCGCGCACGGTATGGATCAGCTTGATATCGAAAGGTTTATCAATCTTGGCACGCAGACGTTTCACCGCCACATCCACCACATTGGTGTCGCTATCGAAATTCATGTCCCACACCTGCGAGGCGATCAGGGTGCGCGAGAGCACTTCACCCTCGCGTCGCACCAGCAGATGCAACAGCATAAACTCCTTGTTGGTCAGAGGGATAACCACCTCCTGCCGCGTGGCCTTGCGCCGCAGCACATCCAGGCGCAAATCCGCCACTGCGTAGTGATCCGCCTCGCGCACCACGCCGCGACGCAGCAAGGTACGTATGCGCAACACCAATTCAGTAAACGAAAAAGGTTTGATCAGATAGTCGTCGGCCCCCAGTTCCAGCCCGCGAATACGGTCGTGCAACTGGTCGCGCGCGGTCAGAAACAGTACCGGCACATCGCTTTTCTTACGCAGCATTTCGATAAGCTGCCAGCCGCTCAACCCCGGCAACATGACGTCCAAAATGATGGCGTCGTAGCCATGCTCCAGCGCGTTGAACAATCCTTCAGTGCCGCTGCGCGCCAGATCGACCGCATATCCGGCTTCGGTCAGCCCTTTTTTCAGGTAATCGCCGGTACTGACATCGTCCTCAACCACCAGAATACGCATCGTCGCTACTCCCGCCGCCTGACGGCACCACTGCCGGTGACGCCATCATAACAACTTCGCGCCGGCGACTTGATGACATTAATGTCATCAAACCGTCATCCTGACGACCCAAACGCCTCACCATGATAAACACACGCCAACCAGGGAAAAAACCACGTCCAGCCCAGGAGAACAGCACCATGACAACGTCTCGTTTTACCGGTTTATTACTTTCCTCCCTGCTGCTGTGCAGCCAGTGGTCCAGCGCCGCCGATGCGCCTGCTAAACCGCAACCGCCGGTACGCGGCACGATCACTGCCGTCACCGACAGCCAGCTACAACTGACCGACCGCTCAGGGCAGAATATCGACGCGATGCTGACCGCCCAGACCCGCGTCATGAGCATAGCCAAAGCCAATCCGGGCGATATTAAACCGGACAGTTTCATCGGCACCGCCGCCATTCCCCAACCGGACGGAACGCTGAAAGCGTTGGAAGTGCATGTGTTCGACGCCAGCCTGCGCGGCACCGGCGAAGGTTTCCGGCCGTGGGAATCCGCCGACGGCAAAAGCGGCACCATGACCAACGGCACCGTCGGCAAACTGGTCAACAGCAATGGCCGAACCCTGACCGTGACCTATAACGGCGGCCAGAAGACCGTCATCGTGCCGGACGACGTCCCCATCGTCACGATCGCGCCTGGCGATCGCAGCCTGCTGAAACCGGGCGCGCACATCGTGCTGTTCTCCCGGCTTGACGACCAGGGCAAGCGCGTCGCGCTTGCGGTTTCCGCCGGCAAAGACGGCACCGTGCCCCCGATGTAACCGGAGACGTTATGCCGTCATCTCGCCGCCCGATACACGCCTGGCCCGTTAGGCTTACTCACTGGATCAACCCGCTGGCCATGACGGGTATGTTCATGAGCGGGTGGGAAATCTACAACGCCGCGCCGCTGTTCGATTTTCATTTTCCTTCTGCCGTCACGCTGGGCGGCTGGCTGGGCGGCGCTATCGGCTGGCATCTGGCGGTGATGTGGCTGTTGGCAGGCAACGGTGCGCTGTATGTGCTGTGGAGTCTCGGCAGCGGCCACTGGCGAAGACGCTGGCTGCCGCTCAGCCCGGCGGCGCTGCAACAGGATATCCAACGGGCGCTGACGCTACGCCTGCGGCACGACGGGCACCGGTACAACGCGATCCAAAAGCTGATGTACATCGGTGTTATCGTGCTGGGCGTATTGCTGGTGCTCTCGGGACTTGCGATTTGGAAACCGGTGCAGTTGTACTGGCTGACCGATCTGCTGGGCGGTTTCGCCAACGCCCGCTACGTTCATTTCTTCGCCATGAGCGGCATCGGTCTGTTTGTGGCGATCCATGTGCTGATGGTGTTGGTGGTACCGCGCACCCTGTGGGCAATGCTGACCGGAGGCAACCATGAGCGATAAACCGCAACGCCGCCCCCCGCTGGTACTGGCGCCGGATCAGAAAAAACAGTTGGTGAATCTGGAGCGCCGCCTGATGTTACGTTCCGGGCTGACGCTTGGCGCCGTAGCGATGCTCACCGGCTGCAATATGCAGGACGGCGACAGCGTCGACAAAGTGCTGTGGGCCATGTCGCGCTGGAACGATCGGGTGCAGGCCTGGTTGTTCAGCGGGCAACGGTTGGCGCCTAGTTATCGCCCGGATCAGATTACGCAACCTTTCCCGTTCAATGCGTTTTATCCGGAGTACAACGTGCCGGACATCGATCTGGGCAGCTACCGTCTGGAAGTGGCAGGCAAAGTAGAGAAAAAAGGCGTCTGGACGCTGGAGCAGCTGCGTCGGCTGCCGCAGGAAACCCAGATTACCCGGCTGATTTGCATTGAGGGTTGGAGCGCCATCGGCCAGTGGCGCGGTATTCCGTTGCGTCAATTTCTGCAACACGTCGGCGCCGATCTGACGGCGCGCTACGTCGGTTTCAAATGCGCCGATCGCTATTACTCCAGTATCGATATGGCTAGCGCGCTGCACCCGCAAACCCTGCTGGCGCTGGAATTCGGCAACCAGGCGCTGCCCGCCGACTACGGCTATCCACTGCGGCTACGCCTTCCTACCAAATTGGGGTTCAAGAATGCCAAACACATCGCGGCCCTGTTTGTCAGCGACACCAACCCAGGCGGTTACTGGGAAGATCAGGGATATAACTGGTTTAGTGGTATTTGACCTGAAAGAAGCGCGCTATCCGGCTTAAGCTCACGCCGGCTGTGGTTTTAGCCGGCGAGGAGCGCGGTCAGACGGGAACATTTTTCTGATACGTCAGTAACATGCCTTTGATCGCTGCGCCGATAGTCGCTATCGTTTTCTCCATGTCGTTGCTCCAGGGTTGCGAACAACTCATGCGCAGGCAGTGGCGATATTTGCCCGACGCAGAAAACAGCGAGCCTTCAGCGATGTGGATATTGGCCGTGGCTCGCAAATGTTCACGTAGCTGTACGCCGTCCATGTACTCCGGCATTTCCACCCATAGCACAAATCCCCCTTGCGGCCTGCTCACGCAAATCTCTTCCGGAAAGTAGTAACGGAGCCAACACGCGAACGTTTCCAGATTACGCTGATAAAGACTGCGCATCCGGCGCACATGCGGCTGGTAATACCCCTGACGAATAAACTCGGCGATCGCCAGTTGCGTACAGATGGCCGTGGTGCCGGTATTGGTGTATTTGGCGTGCATAACGCGATCAAAATAGCGCCCGGATACCACCCAACCGACCCTCAGCCCCGGCGCCAGTGTTTTCGAAAACGAGCTGCACAACAAAACCCGGCCATCGATATCCATCGATTTTAGGGTGGTCGGCCGCGGGTATTCGTAGGCCAATTCGCCATACACATCGTCTTCAATGATGGCGATGTCATAACGCTGTGCCAGCGTCATCAGCGCCCGTTTACGGTGCGGCGGCATAATAAAACCCAGCGGGTTATTGCAATGCGGCACCACCAGCACCGCTTTAATCGGCCACTGTTCCAGAACCAGTTCCAGTGCTTCCAGGCTAATGCCATTGGTGAAATCGGTAGGAATCTCAATGACTTTGATATCCAAACCACACAGTATTTGCAAAATACCGTGAAAAACAGGGGACTCGACGGCAACGATATCCCCTGGGTTCGCCACCGCGCGAATCGCCACCGCCAGCGCCTCCGTCGCGCCGCTGGTCACGACAATATCTTCCGCCGACAGCTGGCAACCGCTGTCCACCATTAATCGGGCGATCTGTTCGCGTAACAGCGGCGTTCCCGCCAGCTGGTCATACATGAACGAGGACGGATCCTGCCGCTGCCCCACGCGCTGCAACTGTTTCCATAATGGTTTCAGCGTGTTCTGCGTCAAATCCGGCTGGCTGCTTCCTAAAGAAATCAGATTGGGATCCTGCCGGGCCTGTACCAACTCCAGTACCGCCCCCCATTTTTTCACCTCAACCGGACGCTGTACCGGCCGCGACATCGCCGGAATGGGCGGCGACGCTTTGCGGGTACGCACAAAATAACCGGAGCGAGGATACGGCACGATCAATTGCTGCTGCTCCAGCAGGTAGTAGGCCTGTTGCACGGTACTGATGCTGACGCCATGTTCCTGGCTGAGCGCCCGTACCGACGGCAGCCGCTCCCCGCCCTGATACAGCCCTTGTTCGATACGCTGGGCTAGCAGCGTTGCCAGATGTTGATAGCGCGTCACCTGTATCCTCCATTACTTCATAAAAAACAAAAACCAGTACAGATAGTCGAACAACTTCACCATTCAGACGGTATAGCATCCATTCTGTATCAAAGAGAAATAGATTTTCTGAATCTGTATCCAAATCACGGACAGACGCATGATAAAGGCACAGCACAACCTGAGGAGATTCATCATGAGCATACTGCGTCGCACCCGCCTGATTCCCCCACCACGCAACTGGCTGTCAGCGCTATGTCAGGCGTGGTTGCGTCATCGGGCACAGTCCGCCACCCGCGAACTGTTGTGGAGCATGAGCGACGAGCGGCTAAAAGATATTGGGCTGACCCGTGGCGACATCAAACGGCTGTACACCTCAGACTACCGTGATGACACGCTCAGACACCGCTAGCCTCGGACAGCCGCTGTTCTACCTGCCGGACAGTCGTGGTGAACGACGCTTCCCATCTTGTCGTTTGTACCGTACCGATGCGGACGCCATGCCCATGGCTCAGCGTCCGCACCGACGGCAACCGTTCTCCGCTCTGATACAGCCCTGCTTCGATACGTTGAGCCAGCAGGTCGGCCAAGTGTTGATAGCGTGTCATATCGCCTCTTTTTACACACGGCTCAAGCACCCGAACAGGTACAGATTGGCTGAAAAAACGCTATTCAGATCGTCTGGTAAGCGATTCTGTATTACCAAACTCGCTATTTTCTGAGTCTGTATTATCAACGTTATTTTTTTCATCCTATTGCCATACGTGATGATGGGGGGAACAACCATGGCGCAGTGGAAAATACCGGTTTGGCCGTCGCTGCGGCGACGCTGGCGAGCATGGCGGGAACGCCGGGCGGCGCTTCGCACCTTAAACAACCTCAGCAATGATCGTCTGGAAGATATCGGGCTGACCCGACAGGATGTCGATCGGATGCGGTGGTAGTTGTCGCGGAGAACGGGAAAAAAATTGCGAGCCGTCTTGCAGTGGTAAGCAACTGTTGCCCTCCGGAACCATTTTACGGCGTGACGCTGCGCAAAGCGGCGCATCAGGGATCGTCAATGCAACCGGAGAAGATTATGGTGACAGCGCCGGCAAAGGAGCCGGCCGGAGCGGCACCCTCTCCCGCCGCTGCGCTCGCCACGTCGCCGATGCCGACAGGTATCGGCCCTTCCTATTCGGTGGGATAACCCGGCGTGGCCCACACCGACGGCCAGTCGCCCGGCTGCCCGCCATTGCATTCAGGCTGATAGTTATATGCCACCAGTTGAAACCCTTTGCCATCGAAGACCCACTGGCCGCTTTCGCCGCAATCCGCAATTCCTCGCCCCTTGGCAGAGTGATACAGCATGCCGGTTTCGGGGTCATAGTCCACTTCGGTAAACCAGCGAATCTTTTCTTCCCGGCTATCAGCGATGCGAATCGGCCGGGAGAGTTCCAGAAGCTGGGCGTTTTGCGGATTATTGCGCGGCGTAATAAACAACATACTGGAGGACTGATACGCCCCCACGCCGCAATTCAGCATCACCAGCGCCAGCTCGTTGGTCAGCGGTCTGGCTTCGCTGAGCTTATGCGCTTCCTTGCTCAGCCCGCAGCCTTCTTCTTCCAACAGCGCTTTTTTGGCGGCAGTCACGCCATTAATCAACGTGATGGCATTGGTCAATGCCGGGGGTTGGGTATAGGCCGGGCGAATCTCCTGCCCAACCGGCACTGACGGCACCAACGAGACGTCCTTCTCGCCGACCTTCAGCAGTGCGCTGAGATTATCAAGCCGCCCTTGCCGTTCATCCATCAACAACAGAGCGGCATTCAGACCATTCAACGAAATAGACTCTTCCTGATTGGTGCCACGCTCCGATAAAGTCAGATGCTTTGCGTTTTTTGCTGCCTGAAAAAACTGTTGGATAACATCCAGTTGCTCGGTATGAACATAAAAAGCGCCTTCTTCCTCATCTACCTGCCAGGCTGGCTGAGTCAGAGGGAAACGCGCACCGTCGAGAAAAAACGCCTGACGCCGATCCGCCAGATCGAAGTCCAACGAGATTTTGCCCTGAGCCCCGGCTTCACGCTTGAGTGTCACGCGCAGATAAGGATCAGAGTTTCTGATATCGCAATCATTCAGGTTATTGCAGGTTATCTGCCAGTGTCTGAACACTTTCTGTACCGGCACCGGATAACCTGAAGGGATATCGCCAGCCTGAACAATGCCGACGGATAACAGCCCAAGGCCCATGCCTGAAAGCATTGTTTTTAATCGCATTGGACGTTCCTTTTGAAATTTCTATGCTGATGTTATAGCGCAATTTCGCAGGGATCTACGCATAAAAACGCTGAAAGCGTTTTAACGTCGCTTGCGACGGCCCATTCGGGTGAGTTCCGTCCATCAGACGGAACGAATCAAAACGCTGAAAGCGTTTTAACGTCGCTTGCGACGGCCCATCGGGTGAGTTCCGTCCATCAGACGGAACGAAACAATCACCACCTCCCGAGGAGGTGGTTTAACGCTGACAATAAAAAAAACCGCACCTTATCGCTAAGGTACGGTTTTTTATTATCGGTGAAACTGACGGTTATTCGTCGTCGCTACCGCCCAGGCCCGCATTCAGCAGTTCAGCCAGATTCGCAGAAGCTTCTTCAGCACTCACCTGCGGGGCAGACTGCGGTTCGTTCGCCTGACGGCGACGCATACGATCCTGATGGTAGGCATAACCCGTACCGGCCGGGATCAGACGACCCACAATGACGTTCTCTTTCAAACCGCGCAGTTCATCGCGTTTACCCGCCACGGCAGCTTCAGTCAGCACGCGCGTGGTTTCCTGGAACGATGCCGCGGAAATGAAGGATTCCGTCGCCAGAGATGCTTTGGTGATACCCAACAGATCACGCGCATAAGTAGCCGGGATCTTGCCGTCTGTTTCCAACTGACGGTTGGCGATCTTGACGCGCGAAACTTCCACCTGCTCGCCTTCCAGGAACTCGGAGCTGCCCGAATTGACGATGGTGCCTTTACGCAGCATCTGACGAACGATAACTTCAATGTGTTTATCGTTAATCTTAACGCCCTGCAGCCGGTAAACTTCCTGCACTTCGTTCACGATGTAACGAGTTACCGCATGAACGCCACGCAAGCGCAGAATGTCGTGCGGAGATTCCGGGCCGTCGGAGATCACGTCGCCGCGCTCTACACGTTCGCCTTCAAATACGTTGAGCTGACGCCATTTCGGAATCATCTCTTCGTATGGGTCGCCATTATCCATCGGCGTAATCACCAGACGGCGTTTGCCTTTGGTTTCTTTACCGAAGGACACTACGCCGCTGATTTCAGCCAGGATCGCCGGCTCTTTCGGACGACGCGCTTCGAACAGATCCGCAACGCGCGGCAGACCACCGGTAATATCTTTCGTACCGCCGGATTCCTGCGGAATACGCGCCAGGGTATCGCCCGCGCCGATCTGAGTACCGTCTTCCAATTGAACGATGGCTTTGCCCGGCAGGAAATACTGGGCCGGCATATCGGTGCCTGGAATCAGTACATCGTTGCCGTTGGCATCGACAATCTTCAGCGCCGGACGCAATTCTTTACCACCGCCGGTACGCTCGGCGCTATCCAGCACCACGATAGAAGACAGACCGGTCAGTTCGTCGGTCTGACGGGTAATCGTCTGGCCGTCGATCATGTCGGTGAAGCGAATGTTACCGCTCACTTCGGTAATCACCGGCATGGTATGCGGATCCCAGTTCGCCACGGTTTCGCCGCCGCTGACCTGATCGCCGTCGCCTTTCGCCATCACCGCACCGTAAGGCACTTTGTAGCTTTCTTTGGTACGACCGAATTCGTCGATCAGTTTCAGCTCGGTGTTACGCGAGGTGATAACCAGCTTACCGGCGTTGTTCATCACGAATTTGGCGTTGTTCAGTTTCAGGCTACCTTTGTTTTTCACCTGAATGCTGGACTCGGCTGCCGCACGCGATGCCGCACCACCGATGTGGAAGGTACGCATGGTCAGCTGGGTACCCGGTTCACCGATGGACTGTGCCGCGATAACGCCGATGGCCTCACCTTTGTTGATGATGTGACCACGCGCCAGATCGCGACCGTAGCACTTGGCGCACACGCCGAAGTCGGTTTCACAACCTACCACGGAGCGTACTTTCACCGCGTCGACCGAGTTTTCTTCCAGCAGGTCACACCATTTCTCGTTCAGCAGCGTGTTGCGCGGAACCAGAATGTCGGCAGTACCCGGCTTCAGCACGTCTTCCGCCGTCACACGGCCCAGTACGCGCTCACGCAGCGGCTCTTTCACGTCGCCACCTTCGATGACCGGGGTCATCATGATGCCTTCGTGCGTACCGCAATCGTCTTCGGTCACGACCAGATCCTGCGCCACATCGACCAGACGACGGGTCAGATAACCGGAGTTCGCGGTTTTCAGTGCGGTATCCGCCAGACCTTTACGCGCACCGTGCGTGGAGATGAAGTACTGGAGTACGTTCAGACCTTCACGGAAGTTCGCAGTGATCGGCGTTTCGATGATGGAGCCGTCCGGCTTCGCCATCAGACCACGCATCCCCGCCAGCTGACGAATCTGAGCCGCAGAACCACGCGCACCGGAGTCAGCCATCATAAAGATGCTGTTAAAGGAAACCTGACGCTCCTCTTCACCGTTACGGTTGATCACCGTTTCGGTAGAAAGGTTTTCCATCATCGCTTTGGCCACACGCTCGTTCGCCGCAGCCCAAATATCGATGACTTTGTTATAGCGCTCGCCCGCCGTTACCAGACCAGACTGGAACTGTTCCTGAATCTCGGCCACTTCGGCTTCGGCTTCACTGATGATTTCCACTTTCTTCGCCGGGATCACCATATCGTCGATACCAACGGAAGAACCGGAACGCGCCGCGTAAGCAAAACCGGTGTACATGATCTGGTCGGCAAAAATAACCGTCGGTTTCAAACCCAGCACGCGATAACAGGTGTTCAGCATCTTGGAGATCGCTTTCTTACCCAACGCCTGGTTAACGATGGTGTAAGGCAAACCCTTCGGTACGATCATCCATAGAATGGAACGGCCTACAGTGGTATCGATCAGGCTGGTTTTCGCTTTCCATTCGCCCTGCGGGTCTTTTTCGTATTCGGTGATACGAACTTTCACACGCGCATGCAGTTCAGCCAGGCCGGCGCGGTAAATACGCTCCGCTTCTTTCGGCCCGGTCAGCACCATGCCTTCGCCTTTAGCGTTCACCTTGTCGCGAGTCATGTAGTACAGACCCAACACCACGTCCTGAGACGGAACGATGATCGGTTCGCCGTTCGCCGGGGACAGAATGTTGTTGGTGGACATCATCAGCGCGCGCGCTTCCAACTGGGCTTCCAGCGTCAGCGGTACGTGAACGGCCATCTGGTCGCCGTCGAAGTCGGCGTTATACGCCGCACACACCAACGGGTGCAACTGAATGGCTTTACCTTCGATCAACACCGGTTCAAACGCCTGAATACCCAGACGGTGCAGTGTCGGCGCACGGTTCAGCAGTACCGGGTGTTCGCGGATGACTTCATCCAGGATGTCCCATACCACGGCTTCTTCGCGTTCCACCATTTTCTTGGCGGCTTTGATGGTGGTCGCGAGGCCACGCAGTTCCAGCTTGCCGTAGATGAACGGTTTGAACAGTTCCAGCGCCATTTTCTTCGGCAGACCGCACTGATGCAGACGCAGGTACGGACCAACGGTAATCACGGAACGACCGGAGTAGTCCACGCGCTTACCCAGCAGGTTCTGACGGAAGCGACCCTGCTTACCTTTGATCATGTCGGCCAAAGATTTCAGCGGACGCTTGTTGGAGCCAGTGATCGCACGACCGCGACGACCGTTATCCAGCAAGGCGTCAACCGCTTCCTGCAGCATACGTTTTTCGTTACGAACGATGATATCCGGCGCAGCCAGATCCAGCAGACGTTTCAAACGGTTGTTACGGTTGATCACGCGACGGTACAGATCGTTCAGATCGGAAGTCGCGAAACGACCGCCGTCCAGCGGCACCAGCGGGCGCAGATCCGGCGGCAGCACCGGCAGCACAGTCAGGATCATCCATTCCGGCTTGTTGCCGGACTGCACGAACGCTTCCAACAGCTTGATGCGCTTGGTCAGCTTTTTGCGTTTGGTTTCAGAACTGGTTTCGTTCAGTTCTTCGCGCAGCTGCTCGCATTCCTGCTCCAGATCCATGTTCTTCAGCAGAGCCTGGATAGCCTCGGCGCCCATCTTGGCGTCGAATTCATCGCCGAACTCTTCCAGCGCATCCAGATACTGCTCTTCGGTCAGGATCTGACGACGTTCCAGGTTGGTCATACCGCCTTCGACCACCACATAGGATTCGAAGTACAGCACGCGCTCGATATCGCGCAGCGGCATATCCAGCAGCAGACCGATGCGGGACGGCAGCGATTTCAAAAACCAGATGTGCGCAGTCGGCGACGCCAGTTCGATGTGGCCCATGCGCTCACGACGCACTTTGGTCTGGGTGACTTCAACACCGCACTTCTCACAAATGACGCCGCGGTGTTTCAGGCGCTTGTACTTGCCGCACAAGCACTCATAGTCTTTTACCGGCCCGAAGATACGGGCGCAGAACAGACCGTCACGTTCCGGCTTGAACGTGCGGTAGTTGATGGTTTCCGGCTTTTTAACTTCACCAAAAGACCAGGAACGGATCATGTCTGGCGAAGCCAGAGCAATTTTGATCGCATCAAACTCTTCGGTTTTAGTTTGCGCTTTCAGAAACTTTAATAAGTCTTTCACGGATTGGCTCCTGTCGGAGTTAGACCTGTCAGGCACCTGAACCATGCCTTAATACACACAGTTCAGATGCCCCTGTAACGAATGCTCGCAGCGCGTTCGGGCTGAATTACTCGTCTTCCAGCTCGATGTTGATGCCCAAGGAGCGGATTTCTTTCAGCAGTACGTTGAAAGATTCCGGCATGCCCGGCTCCATCCGGTGATCGCCGTCCACGATGTTTTTGTACATCTTGGTACGACCATTCACGTCATCGGATTTCACCGTCAGCATTTCCTGCAGGGTATAGGCTGCGCCGTAAGCTTCCAGCGCCCACACTTCCATCTCACCGAAGCGCTGACCACCGAACTGCGCCTTACCACCCAACGGCTGTTGAGTAACCAGGCTGTACGAACCGGTGGAACGGGCATGCATCTTGTCGTCGACCAGGTGGTTCAACTTCAGCATGTACATGTAGCCCACAGTAACCGGACGTTCGAACTGTTCGCCGGTACGACCGTCGTACAGCCGGATCTGACCGGAAGTCGGCAGATCGCCCAGCTTCAGCAGTTCTTTGATTTCCGCTTCTTTCGCGCCATCGAACACCGGCGTGGCGATCGGCATCCCTTTTTTCAGGTTGTCGGCCAGACGCAGCACTTCTTCGTCGGAGAAGGTGTTCAGATCCACCTTCTGACGCACGCCGCTGCCCAGGTCGTAAGCACGCTGAATGAATTCACGCAGCTTGGCCACTTCCTGCTGCTGCTTGAGCATGGCGTTGATCTTGTCGCCGATGCCTTTCGCCGCCATACCCAGGTGGGTTTCCAGAATCTGACCGATGTTCATACGCGATGGAACGCCCAGCGGGTTCAGCACGATGTCGACCGGGGTACCGTTTTCGTCATAAGGCATATCTTCGATCGGGTTGATCTTGGAGATAACACCCTTGTTACCGTGACGGCCCGCCATCTTGTCACCCGGCTGAATCTGACGTTTAACCGCCAGATACACCTTGACGATCTTCAACACGCCCGGCGCCAGATCATCACCCTGGGTGATTTTGCGACGTTTGGCTTCGAGTTTTTTCTCGAATTCGTGTTTCAACTCGTCATACTGCTCAGCCAACTGTTCCAGCTGATTCTGTTTATCTTCGTCGGTCAGCCCCAGTTCCAGCCAACGCTCGCGCGGCAGCTTGCCCAGTTTCTCGGCTTCAACGCCGCCGGCGACCAGCACGTCATGGATACGCGCAAACAGGCCGGCTTCCAGAATCTGCAGCTCTTCAGTCAGGTCTTTTTTGGCCTGCTTCAACTGCATTTCTTCGATTTCCAGCGCACGTTTGTCTTTTTCCACACCATCGCGGGTAAAGACCTGCACGTCGATAACCGTACCGGAAACGCCGTTCGGCACGCGCAGAGAAGAATCTTTAACGTCAGACGCTTTTTCACCAAAGATGGCGCGCAGCAGTTTTTCTTCCGGCGTCAGCTGGGTTTCGCCTTTCGGCGTCACTTTACCGACCAGGATATCGCCGCCGGTCACTTCCGCACCGATGTAAACGATGCCGGATTCATCCAGTTTGGAGAGCGCAGCCTCACCCACGTTCGGGATATCGGCCGTAATCTCTTCAGGCCCCAGCTTGGTGTCGCGGGACACGCACGCCAATTCCTGAATGTGGATGGTGGTGAAACGATCTTCCTGCACTACACGCTCGGAAACGAGGATGGAGTCTTCGAAGTTGTAGCCGTTCCAGGGCATGAACGCGACGCGCATGTTCTGACCCAGCGCCAGCTCACCGAGATCGGTAGACGGGCCGTCGGCCAATACGTCTCCGCGCTCAACCGGCTCGCCCAGCGACACACACGGCATCTGGTTGATGCAGGTGTTCTGGTTGGAACGGGTGTATTTGGTCAGGTTGTAGATGTCGATGCCCGCTTCACCCGGATACATCTCGTCTTCATTCACCTTGATAACAATACGGGATGCGTCGACATACTGTACGGTACCGCCACGTTTAGCGACCGCGGTAACACCGGAGTCAACCGCAACAGCACGTTCCATACCGGTGCCCACCAGCGGCTTGTCGGCGCGCAGGGTCGGAACCGCCTGACGTTGCATGTTCGCACCCATCAGGGCGCGGTTGGCGTCATCGTGTTCCAGGAACGGGATCAGGGACGCCCCCACAGAGACCACCTGCTGAGTGGAAACGTCCATGTAGTCAACCTGATCGCGGCTGAACAAGCTGGACTCGCCCTTGCTACGGCAAGTCACCAGTTCGTCGATGAAGTGACCTTCGTCATCCAGGTTGGTGTTCGCCTGAGCAATAACGTAGTTGCCTTCTTCAATCGCAGACAGGTAATGAATTTCGTCAGTCACCACGCCATCGCGTACACGGCGATACGGGGTTTCCAGGAAACCGTATTCGTTGGTCTGTGCGTACACAGACAGCGAGTTGATCAGACCGATGTTCGGACCTTCCGGCGTTTCGATCGGACATACACGACCATAGTGGGTCGGGTGAACGTCTCGCACTTCGAAGCCGGCACGCTCACGGGTCAGACCGCCGGGGCCCAATGCGGAAATACGGCGTTTATGCGTAATTTCGGACAGCGGGTTGTTCTGATCCATAAACTGGGACAGCTGGCTGGAACCGAAGAACTCTTTCACCGCCGCGGAAATCGGCTTGGCGTTGATCATGTCCTGCGGCATCAGGGTGTCCAAATCGCCCAGAGACAGACGCTCTTTCACCGCACGTTCTACGCGCACCAGACCGACGCGGAACTGGTTTTCCGCCATTTCGCCCACGGAGCGGATACGACGGTTGCCCAGGTGGTCGATATCATCGACCTCGCCTTTACCGTTACGGATATCGATGAGCTTTTTCATGACATCAATGATGTCTTCTTTGCTCAGGATGCCGGATCCTTCGATCGCGTCGCGCAACAGGGAGCGGTTAAACTTCATGCGGCCAACCGCAGACAGATCGTAGCGGTCTTCGGAGAAGAACAGGTTTTCGAACAGGCTTTCCGCCGCTTCGCGTGTCGGCGGCTCGCCCGGACGCATCATGCGGTAGATTTCAACCAACGCGCTCAGACGATCATTAGTCGGATCAACACGCACCGTTTCGGACATGTATGGACCGTGATCCAGATCGTTGGTGAACAGAGTTTCGATGCGCTTGTGCCCGGCCTGGCTCAGACGAGCCAACAGATCCAGCGACAGTTCCATGTTCGCCATAGCGATAACTTCGCCAGTGCTGGTATCGACATAATCTTTGGCCAACACTTTGCCCGCGATGTATTCCACCGGCACTTCAATACGTTCGATGCCGTCTTTTTCCAACTGACGGATATGGCGCGCCGTGATGCGGCGACCTTTTTCGACGTAAACCTTGCCGTCAGCCTCAATATCAAAAGAGGCGGTTTCACCGCGCAGACGTTCGGGAACAAGCTCCATTTGCAGCTTGTTATTGTTGATTTCGTAAACAATCTTGTCGAAAAACAGCCCCAGAATGTCTTCAGTGGAGTAATTCAGTGCACGCAGAATGATAGTCGCCGGCAATTTACGACGGCGGTCGATACGCACAAACAGGTTGTCTTTCGGATCGAACTCGAAGTCCAGCCAAGAACCACGGTAAGGAATAATGCGTGCGTTATACAGCACTTTACCGGAAGAGTGGGTTTTGCCCTTGTCGCTGTCGAAGAACACGCCCGGACTACGGTGCAACTGGGAAACGATAACGCGCTCGGTACCGTTGATCACGAAGGTACCGTTGTCGGTCATGAGCGGGATTTCGCCCATGTACACTTCTTGTTCTTTGATGTCTTTTACGGTGCCTTCCGGCGCTTCGCGCTCGTAGATCACCAGACGCAGCTTAACGCGCAACGGCGCAGAAAAGGTTACGCCGCGAATTTGACATTCTTTAACGTCAAATACCGGCTCGCCCAGACGATAGCTTACGTATTGCAGTTCTGCACTGCCGCTATAGCTCTGGATGGGGAAAACAGAACGGAACGCAGCTTCCAGTCCGTACTGACCTTCCGGATCTTGCTCGATAAACTTCTGGAACGAGTCAAGCTGGATAGAAAGGAGATAAGGTATGTCCAACACTTGCGGACGCTTACCAAAATCCTTACGAATACGTTTTTTCTCGGTATAGGAGTAAACCATAGGGTTCCTCAGCTCGCTGATCAGTGACCCAATCTGTATGTCCTGATAAAGGACAGTTCATGCAACACCGTTTATGTCGATCGGAAAGTGGAACGCTTTCCGCAATACCTGTTTCTATCACTCTTAAATCATTTCATTGCGCTTTACACAGAGCAGCTGGCTCTGGTGCAGTATATTAAGTCGTCGATAGAAACAAACATTGATGGGAAACCAGTAGTCAAACAGCGTGAAATACTACTGGCGCCCTACAGCGCAAAAAGGCTGGTGACTAAAAAGTCACCAGCCATCAGCCTGATTTCTCAGACTGCAACCGGAAGGGTTGGCTTATTTAACTTCAACTTCAGCGCCAGCTTCTTCCAGAGATTTTTTCAGAGCTTCAGCGTCATCTTTGCTCACTGCTTCTTTCAGAGCAGCCGGAGCAGATTCAACCAGATCTTTCGCTTCTTTCAGGCCCAGACCCGTTGCGCCACGAACGGCTTTGATAACAGCAACTTTGTTAGCGCCAACAGCTTTCAGGATAACGTCGAATTCGGTTTTCTCTTCAGCAGCTTCAGCCGGACCAGCAGCAGCAACAGCTACAGCGGCAGCAGCAGAAACGCCGAATTTTTCTTCCATTGCAGAGATCAGCTCAACAACGTCCATTACAGACATAGCCGCTACTGCTTCAATGATTTGATCTTTAGTGATAGACATGACAATTGTTCCTAACAATCAGAAAAAGTTTATACGTTAGCAAATGCGATAACAGGAAAAGCGCGATTACGCAGCTTCTTTCTGATCGCGGACAGCAGCCAGAGTGCGGACCAGTTTGCCTGCAGAGGCTTCTTTCATGGTCGCCATCAGGCGTGCAATTGCTTCTTCGTAAGTCGGCAGCGTTGCCAGACGGTCAATTTGAGCCGCCGGAATCAACTCACCTTCAAAGGCCGCAGCTTTAACCTCGAACTTTGCATTCGCTTTAGCGAACTCTTTGAACAAACGAGCGGCAGCGCCCGGGTGTTCCATAGAGTATGCAATCAAGGTCGGACCAACAAACGTGTCTTTCAGGCATTCGAACTGAGTGCCTTCAACGACGCGACGCAGCAGGGTGTTACGAACAACACGCATGTATACGCCAGCTTCACGACCTGCTTTACGCAGTTCAGTCATTTTATCCACGGTAACGCCACGAGAATCCGCAACAACCGCAGACAGCGCACCTTTGGCTACTTCGCTGACTTCAGCAACAATCGCTTGTTTGTCTTGAAGATTTAATGCCATTAGCTTTTGCTCCTGGATTTAGCCGGAAAAATTTCCGGAACTCACTTCACCTGCAACCACATGGAAGGCAGGCGTTAAAACACGGTGAGCAGAATCCAGTAAAAGAAAATTTTCTTTAGGCTCTGTCACCGTCTACGCAGGAGAATTAAGTTTCGCTACCTTCCGGTAAGCGAAACACCTGCGGTCTTGGACGGAGGCCTGGATTAGGCCAGGCTCCAACCGAAAATCCGTATTTGTTCACTTATAGAACAATGGGCGTAGGATTATACGTACATCCCCCACCCACGTAAAGAGGAACAAAAGCTATCAGAGCGCAGCAGCGTTCAAACCGCTCTGATCAACGGCAACGCCTGCACCCATGGTGGTGGACAGGCTGACTTTCTTGATATACACGCCTTTAGCCTGAGCCGGTTTGGCTTTTTTCAGCGCAACCAGCAGAGCTTCCAGGTTTTCTTTCAGTTTGTCAGCGTCGAAATCAACCTTACCGATAGTGGTATGGATGATACCGTTCTTGTCGTTACGGTAACGCACCTGACCGGCTTTAGCGTTTTTCACAGCTTCAGCAACGTTCGGGGTTACAGTACCCACTTTCGGGTTCGGCATCAGGCCGCGCGGGCCCAGAATCTGGCCCAGTTGACCAACAACGCGCATTGCATCCGGAGAAGCAATAACTACGTCGAAGTTCATCTCGCCTTTCTTGATCTGCTCAGCCAGGTCATCCATACCTACCAGGTCAGCGCCGGCAGCTTTAGCAGCTTCAGCGTTGGCACCCTGAGTAAATACAGCAACGCGAACAGTACGGCCAGTACCGTGCGGCAGTACAGTCGCGCCACGGACGTTCTGGTCAGATTTACGTGCGTCGATGCCGAGGTTTACGGCAACGTCAACACTTTCAACAAATTTAGCAGTGGCCAGCTCTTTCAGCAGGGCAACGGCTTCGTTGATGTCATACTGTTTGGTTACATCAACTTTTTCACGGATCACGCGCATGCGCTTGGTCAGCTTAGCCATTTCTTAGTCCTCCACTACCAGGCCCATGGAACGAGCAGTACCTTCAATGGAACGCGCCATGGCTTCCACGTCAGCACCCGTCATGTCCGCCGCTTTGGTCTGGGCAATTTCCAGAACCTGAGCACGGGTCACTTTACCCACTTTGTCTTTGTTCGGCTTACCGGAACCAGACTTGATACCAGCCGCTTTTTTCAGCAGTACGGATGCCGGCGGAGTTTTGGTAACGAAGGTGAAGGAACGGTCGGAGTAAACAGTGATAACAACCGGAATCGGCAGACCTTTTTCCAGGCTTTCTGTTTTGGCGTTGAATGCCTTACAGAATTCCATGATGTTAACACCCTGCTGACCCAGAGCCGGACCAACTGGCGGACTCGGGTTAGCCATACCAGCTGCAACCTGCAACTTGACATAGGCTTGTACTTTCTTGGCCATTTAGCTTTCCTCTAATGGGTAATAACGCTTCACGAAGAAGCTCCCCGCGATCTATAAACATGTTATGCGTCTTAATGACACATAAAACAAAGGCGCCAAATTGTAGGTCAATTTCGCGCCTTAGACAAGTATTAAAATCCTTGGGATCAGCCTTTCTCAACCTGAGAGAAATCCAGTTCTACCGGAGTGGCGCGTCCAAAAATGGAAACAGAAACCTTCAAACGGCTCTTCTCATAATCCACTTCTTCAACCACGCCATTGAAGTCAGCAAACGGCCCATCATTGACCCGAACCATTTCACCCGGCTCAAACAGCGTTTTTGGACGCGGTTTATCACCCACCTGTTGCAAGCGATTCATGATTGCGTCGACTTCTTTATCGCTAATAGGCGCAGGACGATCAGACGTACCGCCAATGAAACCCATCACGCGCGGAACGCTGCGCACCAGATGCCAACTGGCGTCATCCATTACCATTTGAACCAGCACGTAACCGGGGAAGAATTTGCGCTCGCTTTTACGACGCTGACCACCACGGATTTCGACCACTTCTTCAGTAGGAACCATCACTTCACCAAAGTGATCTTCCATATTGTGAAGCTTGATATGTTCACGCAAAGACTGAGCGACTCGACCCTCAAAACCAGAAAATGCCTGAACGACGTACCAACGTTTCTTTGGAGCTTCGGACATCTTAGAACCTCAGGCCAGTAATAAAGGACACAAGACGGACCAGAATGCCATCCAGCCCCCACAGAATCAGCGACATCACCGCAGTGACCGCTGCGACAATCAGTGTTGTGTGCAGAGTTTCCTGACGGGTAGGCCATATGACTTTACGTACTTCTGTACGGGCTTCGCGCGCAAACAAAACAGTGGATTTGCCTTTACTCGTCAGCAAAGCAACGCCTCCGGCAGCGGCAATCAGAATCACTACGGCTAATGCACGCAACGGCAGACTAAAATCGCGGTAATAGTAGTTGCCAACAATCGCAATTATCAGTAAAACGGCAACGATCAGCCACTTAAGCGTTTCAAGGCCACGCCCGTTTCCTTGAGCTTCGGTATTCGCACTCATAAACCAACCTGTCACAATAATTCAGACAAAATAATTTGCCCTGTACGATGAGGGCAACCAAACCGAAAGCTGTTCTTGATAACCGGAACAATTCGGGATTTACGCCATCTCAACAGAGCCTATCTCACCAATGATTATACTGCACAATCGCTGATGAGATAGGTTCTACTATGGCAGAGCAGAAAAAGGGCATCAAATGATGCCCTTTTCCCGCGTATTGCGTCAAACTTTTATCAGCAATTAAGCGATAACTTTAGCAACCACGCCAGCGCCTACTGTACGGCCGCCTTCACGGATAGCGAAACGCAGACCGTCGTCCATCGCGATCGGCGCGATAAGGTTTACGACCATCTTGATGTTGTCGCCCGGCATCACCATTTCCACGCCTTCCGGCAGTTCGATGGTGCCTGTCACGTCAGTGGTACGGAAGTAGAACTGCGGACGGTAGCCTTTAAAGAACGGCGTATGACGGCCACCTTCATCTTTGCTCAGAATATACACTTCAGATTCGAACTGAGTGTGCGGCTTGATTGAGCCCGGTTTAGCCAGTACCTGACC
>NZ_CM001857.1:4299210-4304411 GCF_000400505.1 Musicola paradisiaca NCPPB 2511
CC
The DNA here is from genome assembly GCF_000400505.1 of Musicola paradisiaca NCPPB 2511. NCBI lineage: Bacteria > Pseudomonadati > Pseudomonadota > Gammaproteobacteria > Enterobacterales > Pectobacteriaceae > Musicola > Musicola paradisiaca. Next base: position 4,299,213 of record NZ_CM001857.1, read on the forward strand.
ATGTCGCATTTGTTCAGGAACACGATGATGTACGGAACACCTACCTGGCGACCCAGCAGGATGTGCTCACGGGTCTGCGGCATCGGGCCGTCAGTTGCAGCCACCACCAGGATCGCGCCGTCCATCTGGGCAGCACCGGTGATCATGTTTTTCACGTAGTCGGCGTGCCCTGGGCAGTCAACGTGTGCGTAGTGACGAGTCGGGGTATCGTATTCAACGTGAGAGGTGTTGATGGTGATACCACGCGCTTTTTCTTCCGGCGCGTTGTCGATCTGGTCGAATGCGCGAGCCTGACCACCGTAGGTTTTAGCCAAAACGGTGGTGATGGCAGCGGTCAGCGTTGTTTTACCATGGTCAACGTGGCCGATAGTACCGACGTTAACGTGCGGTTTTGTACGTTCAAATTTTTCTTTAGACATCGATTGTCCCTCTAAGACACGGATAAATCGGTGGTATCACCACATCAACCAAGCAATTACTTGCTGAGCCTTTAACAGATAAAAATCAGGAGGAAAAATAAAGAAGTGGTGCTGATAGGCAGATTCGAACTGCCGACCTCACCCTTACCAAGGGTGCGCTCTACCAACTGAGCTATATCAGCACATCTGTTTGGAGCGGGCAGTGGGAATCGAACCCACATCATCAGCTTGGAAGGCTGAGGTAATAGCCATTATACGATGCCCGCATCCTGGAACTCGGCTACCTGATTTTTCTGTAGAATTTTAAAGTGAATTGGATTTTGTATGCATGATTCACTTTTACGATCCGGCCTTAATACTTATAACCGTACCGTTAACATCCTTTGCCAGGATAGAATCTGGTGGTGGGGGAAGGATTCGAACCTTCGAAGTCTGTGACGGCAGATTTACAGTCTGCTCCCTTTGGCCGCTCGGGAACCCCACCTAATTATATATACTTGATGGTGCCGGCTGCCGGAATCGAACTGGCGACCTACTGATTACAAGTCAGTTGCTCTACCTACTGAGCTAAGCCGGCCTCAAGTGCTGCGCATTCTAGGTAGAGATATCACTCTATGCAACAAAAAAATTGCTCAAATCGCACTACCGATTAGATTTTGTTCAAATATGAACACGGTTTCACAGCACTGATAATCTACCGCACAAATAACCGTCAAAATCATCAGGCAAACCCACCTCATGATTGCCCAGCAGTTATCCCGGGAATAGCGTGTATTTCTATATCAGCAGGCATTATTGCACCAAAAGAGAGCTTATCCCCTATTAATTCGACAAAACATCCTGAAAGGTAATTTCATTACAATTACCTTAACTGATATGCGCCTGGAAAGACGAGTCTAATCAACTTAGATTCAGCTATGATGAATAGCCACTTTCTGTTAGCTATAACGATGCCAAAGAGGCAAGAGTTTCCATAAGAACATCCCCTTACATTCTTTCAACCAAGCTGAAACAAACGGTATTACTTCACCCGCAAAATCGAATAGCGTACTTGATGCATTGATCACAGGCATCAGGGACCACACAGTTTTTTGCTTCTTTTCGACGCCCTCATAGTGGTAACCTGCCCGCTGGACGATTAATTTTGCGGGAAAGGATGCGATGGCCTTAGCCTACCCAACCCGTCCCCCCTCATTTCCAGGTACACAAGGCTAATGCTTTTTACCTGTAGCGTCGGGCAAATATATTTTTATGAAGAACAGAGAGCAGTCTTTCACTACGCCTTATCTACATTTTAACCGTCAGCAATGGGCCAACCTGCGTGACTCTGTGCCTTTAATGTTGACAGAAGATGAAATCGTTAAATTAAAGGGTATCAATGAAGATCTATCGTTAGACGAGGTCGCTGAAATTTACTTGCCCCTTTCTCGTCTGCTGAATTTTTACATCAGTTCCAACCTGCGTCGGCAGGCTGTTCTTGAACAATTTTTAGGAATGAATGGGCAAAAAATCCCTTATATTATTGGGATCGCCGGTAGCGTTGCCGTTGGTAAAAGCACAACAGCCAGAGTATTGCAAGCACTACTTAGTCGATGGCCCGAGCATCGTAAAGTGGAATTAATCACTACAGATGGATTTCTTCATCCAAATAAAACCCTTCATGCAAAGGACTTAATGAAGAAAAAAGGGTTTCCACAGTCGTATGATATGCACCGCTTAGTAAAATTCGTTTCTGATATAAAATCAGGAGCTACAAGCGTTACAGCACCGACATATTCCCATTTGACTTATGATATTGTGCCCGAATGCAATAAGGTAATATCACAACCTGATATTCTTATACTTGAAGGGCTGAATGTTCTACAAAGTGGGATGGACTATCCGCATGATCCTCATCGTGTGTTTGTATCTGATTTTGTGGACTTCTCTATTTATGTAGATGCACCGGAAAACCTGCTTGAAAATTGGTATATCAGTCGTTTTCTTAAGTTCAGGCAAGGAGCATTCTCTAATCCAGATTCATATTTTCATAATTATGCGAAGTTGACCGAAAAAGAAGCCGTCGGTATTGCATCACAATTATGGAAAGAAATTAATGGACTAAATCTAAAACAAAACATCCTACCGACACGCGAACGGGCCAGTTTAATATTAAGAAAAAGCGCTAATCATGCAGTAGAAAGTGTGAGATTAAGAAAATAAAGGGGGATCCCCCTTTATTTTTATACACCACGAAGAGAGATTTCCCCTCCGATATAGGAAGAGATTGATCCATCCTGCTCAAGGAGCAATGCGCCTTGAGCATCAATACCTCTGGAAATACCTATTATTTCACGATCCCCAATGATCAATTTAACCTGTCGATTATAGAAATTATCCAGGCTATTCCATCGTGATGTAAATGATGAAAAACCCTGTTGCTCGTATTCAGCTAACGCGGCCCGTAACTCGGTAATCATTCTTGCTGCTAACGTATTTCTATCAATAGAAATACCAGCCTCCTGAAGATTAATCCATCCTTGATTTACTACAGCTACATTAGGCTCTCGCATTCGTAAATTAACACCGGCGCCAATGATTAAATGAGCAACATCTCCTGTACGGCCATTCACTTCAACCAAGATGCCTGCCAGTTTTCTATCATTCAAATATAAATCATTTGGCCATTTAACCCGCACACCTTCGGCACCTAGTGAATGTAATACCTCAGCAATCACTATACCAATAACCAGACTTACACCAACTGCTGCTGCAGGGCCCTGCTCTAAACGCCAATATAATGATAAATATAAATTCGCGCCAAATGGAGAGAACCATTGCCTCCCTCTACGTCCGCGACCTGCCTGTTGATATTCAGCAACACATGCATCTCCAGAGGTGAGTGTTCCCAAATTCTCGAGTAAATACTGATTAGTTGAATCAATAACGGGTAATACCGATATATTACCGCTCCCTGTCATAGATTTTATTCTATCCGCATCAAGTAGCTCTATTGGCGTAGGCAGAGAATATCCCTTCCCTGTCACAGTAAAAATATCCAGTCCCCAGTCTCTGATAGTCTGTATATGTTTATTGACTGCTGCTCTGCTCATTCCCATGAGTCCACCCAGATACTCACCGGAATAAAATTGCCCATCAGATAAAATAGAGATTAGTTTTAATGGGATGGTGTAATCTTTCATGATAAAACTCCGACCGCATCAACTTCACCCATAGAAGAAATAAAACGAACTTCAGGTTCTAGCCATACACCAAATTTACCTGCAACCTGATTCCGAACATATTTTGCCAACTCGATAATATCGCGACTAACTGCATCAGCCTGATTAATTAATACCAGCGCCTGCCTATCATGTACGGCAGCGCCGCCAATACGGTAGCCCTTGAGCCCACACTTATCGATTAGCCATCCCGCTGCAAGTTTAACGTTACCATCTGGTTGCAGATAATGAGGAGCCCCGGGATATAATTCCAAAAGTTTGTCTGCCTGATGCATCGAAATAATCGGATTCTTAAAAAAACTACCGGCATTTCCTTCAATAGCCGGATCCGGCAACTTTGCCCGCCGCATAGCGCACACTGCGTCAAATATCTGCCCCGCAGTCACTGAATGTTCATCCAAACGGCTGAGCTCCCCATAGGTAAGAACAGGTTGCCAAGCTTTCTTTAAGGACAGTCCCACGGCAATAATTGCGAATCCATTTCTGTATTGATGCTTAAAAATGCTTTCGCGATAATCGAACTGGCATTTCTCAGCACTCAGACGTAATACAGAACCACTGTCCAGCGCCAATACGTCCACATATGCACATACATTTTTCAATTCAATGCCATAAGCGCCAATATTTTGGATCGGCGCTGATCCTACACATCCAGGAATAAGCGCAAGATTTTCCAATCCCGGAATGCCTTGAGACAAAGTCCATGCCACCAATTGATGCCAATTTTCTCCAGCCCCAATATGAAGCTCCCAGGATGTTTCTGTCTCCTGAATATCAATGCCTTTAATCCTGTTAATCAATACAGAACCTGCAAAATCTTCCAGGAAAAGGACATTGCTACCTTCCCCCAGTATCAATACTGGTAAACCAGCCTTTTTCGCCTTTTCCCAGGCAGAAATAAGCTCCGACGGTTCCGTCACAATCTCCATGTCTGCAGCGGTAACAGATAATGAGAAAGAATTAAAAAGGTGCAATGATGAAGTGAGGTTAGTCATGGCGCATGGTACTCGACGTTATGTTTCGAGCCATAGTCTACCTGATGATGACGCGACATGGGATTTTTATCACTTACCGTTAATCCGTCCCCGTTATGCCCACCATAAGAAAGGTTCATCGCACTTTACCGGGGAACCCTGCTTTTATTTTCAGGAAGAAGTCGTCGTTATCCCGGCATCCCTCTGCCATTAGATCTTGTTATCCATTCCTTCCAGAACACGGGCATTGAGCCTGTGTGCTCCTTAAACAGAGCACACTTATCATCAGGCAATGCAACCAGACTTCCGTTCACGCTTTCTGGCTCGTCATAGGGGGTATCGTGAATAAACAGAATGGATGTTCAACAGGCTGAACAGGCTATCCCGACCGAAGGACGGATCAAAAACAAAAAAAAGCCCTGAACCTATGTTCAGGGCTTTTCTCTAATTGAAACCTGGCAGTTCCCTACTCTCACATGGGGAGACCCCACACTACCATCGGCGCTACGGCGTTTCACTTCTGAGTTCGGCATGGGGTCAGGTGGAACCACCGCGCTATCGCCGCCAGGCATATTCTGTCCGTCA